>QHXW01000160.1 GCA_003223115.1 Acidobacteriota bacterium | reverse complement strand
CGTCGACGGAATGCTGAATGGCAAGCGCTATCTGATCCATGATCGAGACCCGCTGTTCACGACCGAGTTCTTGGACTTGGTCGGCGATATTGGGGTGAAGTCCGTGAAGCTACCGCCGCGGTCGCCGAATCTGAATGCGCACGCCGAGAGATTCGTGCGGACCATCAAGGAGTCCTGTCTGGAGCGGATGATCCTGTTTGGAGAGGAGTCATTGCGAACCGCCACGCACAACTTCGTCGCCTATTATCATACCGAGCGCAATCACCAGGGGTTGGCCAACCGACTCATCAGCCCAGCAGCGGGCCTTCTTGGAAACGCAGGCGTGGTCCAGCGGCGCCCTGGCATTCACCGGAGCCGCGCGGCACCTTACCATAGATTCGGCAGCAACTTTTATATCGCCCGTATTCGCCTCTTCAACGACTCGGGCGCGTTTCTCGGTTCGGTGGATTACACGCCGGATTCGGGCGCTGCCTATCCCGTTGGAGTTCCCGAGCCCTCAACGCTTCTGCTGCTCATCACAGCAATTCTACTGACGGCTTACCGTCTCGCACGGCGAACAGACAACACTACTCCTGCGGGTCTCGTAAGCACAAGTGCTATGGTGGCCGTCAGCCAGTATGTCCTTGCGGCTCGGTCGTTCGCCATTTGCAATCTCCTATTTGCAATCCACGCTGAAATTGTCTACAAATGCGGTGACTGTTCCATCGGCATTGACCGTGATATGGAAAGTCTGGTGTACAACGAAATTATTCCCTGTCCCTTGCCCGATGATGCGGAAATTGTTTACGAGCGTGGTGTTGAACGGGAAGCCAATTACATCCGCATTGAAGTTGAATCTGGTGATGCCCGTGGCCTGGTATTTGTCACCCGTCACCGAACCAGTGCCGCTGATCCCCTGCGCCTGAAAGTGACTGTCGAACGAAACGTTGTTGGCGTTCACAGTCACGGACATCAGCACGTGCAGGTTTCCGGTCAACGTCACGACTTCCCCTGCGCCGCCTGCCGCACAGGGGATAAGCACAGGAATGTTGACAGGGAAACTGGTGTTAATCACCACGGCGGCGTAAATCGGCGCGCAAACGAGAAGCGCGATTACCAAAAGCTTGAGTTTTTGATGCTGCATTTGTTACTCCTGCA
>QHXW01000577.1 GCA_003223115.1 Acidobacteriota bacterium | reverse complement strand
ACTGGTACCGGGTGTCTCGCCAACGGCGCCTTCGGTTTTCAGCTTACTGCATCAGGAAAGGCCAAAATTACCAACCTCACCGTTGATGCGGCCGGAGCCTATGGACGTCCGTTCAAAATGACGGCCTCCCGCTGGAACACGTTCAACTCTCTCACGGTTAAGAACGGCGTTCAGGCCTACAACGGAATCAGCCTCGAATATTACTCCTCGCACAATACTTTCAACAACTGCATCGTCACCAATAACGGGGCGGATACTGGAGTGGGTAGCGGCAACGCTGGGATCAACAGCTTCGGCAACTTCAACCAATTCAACACATTTAATCACTGCACCGTAACCGGAAACGGCAACGTACAAGTCTTAATCAATAACAATGATGCCCTCCATATGGGAGGACAGGATAGCAACGTAACGATCAAGGGCGGAACATATACGGGCACAAACACAGTTGAACCCGTGATCTACATTACCGGCGCCAATGCACGTGTGACATCGGCCAGCATCAACGGGCCAGGGGGACAAGGTCTGTACCTGGGATCAACCAATGCGCGCGTGAATTACAATATCTTCGGTGTGGGGACAGGGTTAGGCGTAGGCATTTTTTCAAACAGCAGCACCAACATCGGTTCGTTTAACGTTATGAACGGCTTCAGCAGCAATTTGACTCCAGGAACCTGCACCCCTGTAGACTAGCTTAAGCTTAGCTCTCCTGAAACGGATTTAGGCAGCGGCCGAACAAGGTTCGAGTGCTCTTGCAACTACAAAGGATAGAATCGTACCGCCACGAGCACAAGGACAGCCCGCGCGCCCGCGCGCGCCCGTTTCATTATTCGTTGTGCTGAAAGGGCATGAAAAACTAAGCTAACTAACTATTATATAGCTAGTTTTCCATGTCTTGACGACAGCACGAATCATGAAAATGGGTGCCAGATCGCGATATGCTAACCGAGCTGATGTTAGCGTCTCGGTGGCCATCACCCAGAGAGGCGTGACTGGATTTTCCGGACTGTCGCTTGCGCCGCTGGTGGGTACCCGGAGATCCGTTGACGATCACGCTCACCCCTACTCGAGGGGAGGGAGAGGAGCGGTGTGCCTCGCAGGCTTGCACGCAGTGCCACCTATGCCCCTGGCCATTAACCCCAAGCCCTTCCAACGCTTCAGCATTTTATTTTCGAGGGAGACCAGCATACGAATTTGACCGCTGGACCGGTTCACTATATTTGTGACTCACTCCCAAACGCTTGGCAAGGGTGTAGTGTGATCGTTAAACCCTTCACGATTAGAGACTTGGTCGAGAGCGTCGGTAAACTGCTGGCAAAGGCCAATCCACCCTGTTTCACCCTGTTCGGCAGGATTACCTCTAGCTAGCTAAGCTAGCTGATATGATAGCGTTTTGGAGCACCTCTCAAGGGGGGCGTCCTAGCCAAGGCGTGTTCTTTCAACGCCAGGTCGCATCGCCTCCTGTGATCGCTCTTTTGCGACCGGAGAGGTCACACCGGACCGAAAAAAGAGTTCGCCCCGAATCTTCAGGCTGCGCGCGAGCGCAGGGCTCTGAGCAGGCTGCTCCTTCTCCAGGATGGCCAGCGTACGCCGGTAAAGCGGCTCGGCTTTACCGTACCTCCCGTCCTGACGGTAGAGTTCCGCCAGATTGCAAAGGCGGAACGCGAGCGCCGGCTGTTTCGCAGCCAGGGGTTTCCATGCATGGACTGTTCCTGGTAATGGAGCTTGCCTGCGCGGATTGCTTGGACGATTTTCTCCCACGTCAGCCCGAACTCCTCTTGCGCCGTTTTGTGGCTGAGGGTCGCTCCCTTGCGCCGCCACTCGGAATCCAGGTCGTCCATAGCTCTGTTTGTGCTCCGGCTAAGGCTGGATTATGAAGTCAGGGCTCTTCCAGCCATTCACCTGGGAGACCTCGGAATGAGGGCGGGTCTCGGGGACGTCGGGAAGGCCGGCGAGATAGATCGCTTCTGCTCGGTGATTCACGTAGGCCTCAAAGACGAAGTCGTTCCAATATGGCCGCGTCGGCCCGTATTTCATGTGGCGCTCGTAGTCGTCCCATCGGCGCCGCGTCAGGGATCGTGCGGCGGAAGTACTCGCGCCACTCCGGCAACTTAGGCTGCAGTACGATATAAGGCGTCGTGAAAACGACGTGTTCCTGGCCGCCAGGAGTGGGAGGTGGGAGCACGCGGACGTACCAGAGTTCGCCTTTCTTTCCGCAATCGCCGGACCGAAACAAAACACAGCACCGGTAACGATATCCTCCAGAACGGTCAGTTTGCCCTTTCTGCCGCAGTGGATGTAGAACCCCATGCGCGACTCTTGCATCAGCCGGATCAGGCGCAATAGCTCGGCGTGCATGCCGAACGACGTGCCGATTTCAAGAATCGTAGTGCCGATGGTTTCGCTGGTCGGACGCGCGCACGCATCGAAAGCGCCCGCACGTGAAGTAGGACCTGGTCAGCGGACTCCTCGGCGGTCCTTCCGGCATGTACAGGTCTTCGGCGATGTCCATGGCGGCATTTCCTTCAAGGCTGTGAGCTGTTCTGACATGACTGACACCTGGATCTGCGCGTAGACGTATGCGGCGAAAGCCGGATCGACGCTGACAAGCTCCTTCTGGGCCGTGACTTCTTTGTGCAGCTCTTCTGCTGTGGAGCGGCCCTCGATCACATTGAATAACGTACCTCGCGAGCGATTTGACAAGACTTCTACAAGACGCCGGAAGCCTGCGCGCCGCCAGTGTGTGGAGACACCTCGTCGGCGCTAGCGCCCAACTACCATCGCCATTCAGCAAAAATGGGTTTCGAGCAAATAAGCATATGTCGGCATTTGCCTTAAAGAAGTGGCATTCGTCTTGCCGTACCAAGCAAGCGAAACAAGAAAGGCAACGAAGCGGTCCCTCCAAGCACAAAACCCCGACCGGCTCACTGGAAGCGATCCTGAAGCGGCCGGCGCCGGTTGCGCGTTAAGGCTATAGCTAACTAAGCCCGGCGACTCCCGGTGAGGGAGTCAATGCACGCTAGCAAGGGGGCTTTCGCAAAGGCTTCGCCCACTTGCGTAGGGGGACATAGTTTCGGGAGGCTGCCATGAATTGGAACGAAACGCGTCAGAACACGCTGCGACCATGACCATGGGCAAGGAAAAAGGCTATGTGCTGTACGACGAGGTCAGCGAACTGCTGCCTACCGATCTCAACGGCGCGGACCTCGAGGATCTGCTTATGGGTCTCGATGTGGCCGGCATCGAGATTCTGGAAGAGCCGAAGCTCGACGCGAAGATCGAGGAGCCGGCCGAGTTCCTCGATCTGGACCTCATTCAGGCTCCCGTCGGCGATAAGACCAACGACCCCGTGCGCATGTATCTTCGCGAAATGGGCACGGTCCCGCTGCTCACGCGCGAAGGCGAAGTGGAGATCGCCAAGCGAATCGAGCTCGGCCAGACAGTTGTACTCAAGGCGTTGTCACGATCGCCGCTGGTCATCCAGAAAATCATCGGTATGGGAGAAGAGGTGGAGCGCGGCGCCTTGGCCGCGCGCGATCTGGTGCAGATTTCCGATCCGCTCGTCACCGACGAAACCTTCGAAGAAAAGAAGCTGGAGTTCCTGGCCGCGGTCGAAGAGGTGGAAAAGCTGTACCGGAAAGTGCAGCAGGGCCACCAGAAGCTATTGCCCGTGCCGCGCGGCATCAAGCCCAAGCATCATCGGCGCCAGCGCTGGGAACTGGGCCGGCTGACGGTCAAGATCGGCCGTCAGCTACGCGCCATC
>QHXW01000576.1 GCA_003223115.1 Acidobacteriota bacterium | reverse complement strand
GCATACAATGCCGTAAGACAAGGAGCAAAAACAAACCCACACCCAGAGAGGCGTGACTGGAATCTCCAGACTGTCGCTTGCGCCGCTGGTGGGGTACCCGGAGATCCGTTGACGGTCACGCTCACGGTCCAAGGGAGGGGAGAATTGTGCTTTGTGTGCCTGCGCACAGTGCCACCTACGCCCCTGACCATTAACCCAAGCTCTTCCAACGCTCCGGCATCTTATTTTCGAGGGAGCTAAGCCAGATTACAGCCAATTCATTGAACAGCCTGAGGTTTACTGGAGGCGCGGGTCGGAATCGAACCGACGAATAAAGGTTTTGCAGACCTTAGCCTTACCACTTGGCTACCGCGCCCGAGGCAAAAGTCGTTCTCTTTGGAACATAACTCGCCGCGGCAATGAAAGTCAATTTCGAGCGGCGCACAGCGGCAGTTCGTCACCGAGCGTTAGGCATCGTGGAGGTTGCGGACGGTATCCACCTCGCGTCGCGCGCCACAGCGGCAGGCTCGCGGCCAGGGTTGCAATCAGAATCACAGCGGCGGCGGCCGCAAGCAGCATTTCAGGATTTCGCTCTGAAATACCGAAGACCAGGCTCTTCAGCCAGCGCGACGCAGCCCAGGCGCCAAATGCGCCGAAAGCGATTCCGACACCGGCCAGCCGCATGGCGTGCGTTCCGGCCCAACGAAGAATCGCCGAGCGCTGCGCTCCAAGGGCCAGGCGAACTGCGATCTCCTTCTGCCGCACGCGCACCCAGTAATTGAGGACGCCGTAAATTCCCACGGCGGCAAGAATCATGGCCAGGGCCGCGAACAATCCGAGCAACAGCGTACTGAAGCGCCTGGGCTCGAGTAGCGCTCCACCTGCGTCCCGCCTTTGCGATCCGCATCTGTGAATCCGCAGCCTGCGAGCAAACGCATCTTCATTGTTTGGAAATATGCCGAGTCCGCGGTATTGAATAACGAGAGCGGTACGTCATTGCGAGCAGATCCTGCGCCAATTTTGGAAATTGAGCCAGGTGACGCTTATGCCGGAGGCCTTGGGGGGCGCTTCTCCGAGCCGAATCAGGCGCTCCGCGGCCGGGTAAGGCAGTGGGCGCAGCAGAACCGAGTATACCACGCTGAAAATCGCCGTGTTGACGCCGATGCCGAGCGCGAGGGTCAAGATATGGAGCAACTACGGAGCCGTTGTTCGGGTCTCTGGCATCTTAAGGGGCCTGGAAGCGGGGTCGGAGCGGACCGGGTCGAGCTGAGGATCGACCTTCCAGAAGGTGACGCCCTGCCGCTCGTCCACACCTTTGTTCAGCCATTCGAAGCAGCGGTCCTTGTCTCCCAGCAGGTAGGCTTCCTGCGCGGCCGGTTCGATGGTTTCCCGCGCGGGCCAGGTGCTCTCTTTCCTGCGGCGTGATCCGCGCGCGGATCTCCTGGGCGATGGCGCGGGCCACGTAGGCCTCGATACTCAGCAGGTCGGCGCCTTCATGATCGTGGACCTGAGACCACAATTGCGCGTCGGTGGCGGAAATAAGCTGGACGAGCACGTACGGCCGCCGCCGCGCTGGATGGAGCCCTCCACGATGACGTCCACGCCGAGCTCGCGAGCGATTTCGGGCATCGATTTCGGGGAACCGGCGTAGCGTGCCGTCGAGGGGCGCGAGATCACTTCTCAAAAGCGTGGATCTGGCCAAGGTTGGCGATCAATTCGTCAGTGCCGCCCTTCGGCGATGTATTTCTGGCTGGGGTCGCCGGAGAGGTTCTTGAGGGGCAGGACGGCGATGGAGCGCACTCGTTGGGTGGACACCGGGCGCGGCCAGAGGCTCCAGGCGGCCGCAACGGCGGCCAGCAGCAACGCCGCCGCGGCAGTCCAGATCCAAGGGCGCCGGGCCCGCGGTGCGGGCTGAACGGGTTGGCGCGCCAGCCGGCGCAGATCCACGACCAGGTCGCGCATCGACTGGTACCGCTCGAACGGGCCTTTTTCTAGAGATCTCTCGACGATGACTTTCAGGGGACCGGGGATGTCTTCTCCCAGAGGCGGTCTCCCCTGGACGATGTTCTGTAGCAGTTCCAGCGTCCTTTTGCCGGAGAAGGGCCGCCGTCCGGCGAGCGCCTCGTACAGCACAATTCCGAAAGAGAAGACGTCACTGCGCGCGTCGAGTTTCCCGCCGGAGGCCTGCTCGGGAGACATGTAGGCGGCGGTGCCGGCGATCACTTCGGTCAGAGTTCCGGTTTCCTCCTGCCCGGGCAAGGTTTCGAGTTTCGCAAGGCCGAAATCGGCCAGCTTGGCATAGCCGCCTTTGGTTATCAGGATGTTCGCGGGTTTGATATCGCGATGCAGAATATTGGCCTCGTGCGCGGCGGCGAGTCCATCGGCCGCTCCCGTAAGCAGCTCCACGACCTGTTGCCAGGTGCGCTTTTCTTGCGCCGACCAATCCCGCAAGGTGCCCCCATCGACGTACTCCGTAACCAGATACTGCTTGCCGTCGATCTCGCCAGCGTCGTAAGCCGTCAGAATATGCGGATGATTCAGCGACGAAGCCATCCGCGCTTCGCGTTGGAACCGCCGCCGCGCGGGCGCATCCGCAAGCTCGGGGGAAGGAACTTGATCGCCACGGCCGGTTGAGCTTCGTGTCGAAACGCACGAAACACCTCACCCATGCCACCTCACCCAGCTTGGATTCGACGCGATAGGGCCCCACTTGGATGCCCACCAAGGCTTGCCGGGCTGCCGGATCGCCGTCCTGGCGAGCGCGACGGCTTAACACGGATCCTTCCAGCGCCAGCAACGACTCCATCTCCCGTCGCAGCTCCGAGTCGGCCCGGTCCAGGAGCGCTGCTCGTTCCGCGGCAGCAAGATCCAGTGCCGCATAGTAGAGTTCCTGGATTTGCCGCCAACGCTGGGAGGTCATGCGTTCCTCGTTGGAACTCTCTCATCTTAATCCAGCTAGAGGAAACGCCAGATTCGGATGAGGAGTGAAGGTCCGCAGGTCTCTCGCATAACCCGCTCGAGCTCCTGCGCTACAGGAAATGACGAACTAGAAGTCGACCGCACGCTCGGTCTCGACATGAGTGTCGAGACGGCAGGCAAGTGCCAGCGCCCACAAAAGAACGAAAGCCCGGATACAACCCGGGCTGACGTCTGTCCCACCAGGACGCGAGTGTCTGTCCCACCGCTAGCTACTTTCCGGCGCAAAAATGCCTAATCAACGCATTTGTTTTCAGTCAGACACCCCCCGCGGAGCGGGTGGCTTGATGAGCGATAGACGGTCCCTGACGGGAGCGTCTCTGGCGGGAGGAACCTCAGATTGGCCACGTCTTTGGATT
>QHXW01000151.1 GCA_003223115.1 Acidobacteriota bacterium | reverse complement strand
CTCGCCGTTCCCCGAACTGAAACGCGAAGTGGAGAAGCTGTTTCTCCGCTGCGGCACTTGATCATCCTGCTCTTACGAGTCTATAAGCGATTCGTGTCTCCCGTTCTCCCCGCAGCCTGCCGGTTTCACCCGACTTGTTCGGAATACATGCGCGAAGCCATCGAGAAATATGGAGTAGCGCGGGGCGGCTGGCTGGGCATCAAGCGTCTGGCGCGCTGTCATCCGTTTCACGCCGGCGGAGTGGACATGGTTCCATGAGCAATACACCGGGCCCTCCGACACCCAAAAAAGAGCCAACCATGGAGACGCGACTCTTGCTGGCGTTCGCGCTCATGGGCCTGGTTCTTTTTGCCACGCCCTACTTCATCAAGACCATCTCGCCGCCGCAGCCCGTAAAGAAGTCGGCCGTGCAGAAGGCGCCAGAGAAGCCCCCAACTTCGGCGCCAGAGCCGTCTCAGGCAACAAATCCGACCTTGCAACCTTCGCCCCCGGCCGAGGCCCACAGCGCCGGGCGCATCGCGGCTCAAAAGGAAGAAGAGTTCACGATAGACACGGACGTCTATCGAGTCGTGCTGTCGAACCAAGACGCCATAGTGCGGCACTGGATCTTAAAGAAATACACCGACGATAATGGCAAGCCGCTCGAGCTGGTGAACATCGCGGGTACGGCAAAAGCAGGTTATCCTTTCCAGTTTTATTTTGAGGACCGCAAGCCGGCGGTGGATGTAAATGCCGCGCTCTACTCCGCAAAGCGCGGCGAGGACGGCTTGAGCATCACTTACGAGTTCTCCGACGGTGCGGTGACGGCGCGGAAAACTTTTCGATTCCAGAAGGACCGGTATCTCTCGGAGGTCTCGTCTGCGGTGACGGAGAACGGTACTCCGGTTCCTCACCTTCTCGCCTGGCGCGCTGGATTCGGTGATCCCTCCATTCTGACTTCGGGCACGCAGCACATCGTCTTTTTTGACCTCACCGATTCCAAGCTGGTGACCCGCGATGCAAAATCCGCCAAGAACGGGCCAGTGAATTCCGAGGGCAACTATTCTTTCGCGGGAATCGAAGACAGTTACTTCGCAGCCGTGTTTATACCCACCGCTCCCGGCCCAGTGAAGATCGTGACGCTAAGCGACACAGTGCCCAGCGCGAACAATTCCAAGGAAGAGCCGCATGTCGGTTCGGCCGTGGGAGGCGCAGGCGTGAATCACTATGCCCTCTTCGTGGGACCCAAGGATTTGGACGTCCTCAACCACATCAATCCGCAGCTCACGCGCCTTGTGGACTACGGCTGGTTTACGTTTCTGGCCAAGCCCTTGTTCCTGGCATTGCACTACGTCAACGACAAGTGGACTCACAACTATGGCTGGGCCATTATCATCGTCACCATCCTGATCAATTTCCTGCTGTTCCCGCTGAAACTGACCAACCTGAAGTCGATGAGGAAAATGCAGGTGGTGCAGCCTGAGGTCAAGGCCATTCAGGATAAATACAAAGGCCTCAGCATGCGCGATCCGCGCCGCCAACAGCAGAATGAGGAAATTATGGCGCTATACAAGAAGCACGGCGCCAATCCCATGGGCGGCTGCTTCCCCATGCTGGTGCAGATCCCGTTCTTCATCGCGTTTTATAAAGTGCTGGCTGTTTCCATCGAGCTGCGACACGCACACTGGCTGTGGGTGAGCGATCTTGCATCAGCGGAGCATATCCCGATCCGCATCTTGCCGATTGCCATGATTGCGACACAATTCTTCCTGCAGAAGATGACGCCCACCACCACTGTAGACCCAAACCAGCAACGCATGATGCTGATCATGCCTTTGGTAATGGGCTTTATCTTCTACGGGTTGCCGAGTGGCCTAGTGTTATACTATTTGACTGCCAATTTGGTTGGTATGGCGCAGCAAGTGTTTTTCAATAAGACATCTACTCCGGCCGAAAGCCCTCAACCAGCGGCGGTTGGCAACAAAAAACAGATCACCAGGATCAGGCGGTGAGCGAGAAAAAGTATTCAGCTGCTTCAATCGGACCGCGGGTTGCCGAGTTCTTGCGGACTGTCTCCCGTGCGGGCCACTTCAAGCTCGAGTTTGAAATCTCGGACGGCGAATCCGCGAATCCGGATTTTGAAAATCCAGAGGTGATTGTAAGGTTCTCCGGGCCGGACGTGGATCTGTTGCTCTCGAATAAAGCCGAGCTGTTGCTGGCGCTCGAGCATCTCACGATGGAAGTGCTGCGCATGCCTTCGGAAGACCATTCACGATTGTCTTTCGACGCACAAGACTACCGCATGTTGCGCATCGAAGAACTGCGGCTGAGCGCGGCGACGGCGGCCGAAAAGGTGAAGCGCACTGGCGTGCCATTCCGATTCAATCCCATGAACAGCCGCGAGCGGCGCGTCATCCATCTCTCACTGCGCAATGAGACCGAAGTGCGAAGCGAAAGCACGGGCTTCGGTGGTCATCGTCAGGTAGTGATTTATCCGGCCGGTATGGCCAGCCTGCCGGAGGAACCGCCTCCGCCGCGTTCGCATAATATGGGACGGCCCATGGGACGCGGCCCCTCGAGAACCCAGACTCGCGGCCGTTCCTGAGAGCGGCTTGTCTGTGCATGGCGCTGGGAGATCGTCGCTTCCGGCTGTTTGTCTCGATCGAGAGTGCCTGTTCGATCGCCACAGGTCCTGCTGAAATCACTTGAACCCTCGCGATACCATCGTCGCCCTCTCTACGCCCGCAGGCCGTGGAGCATTGGGCGTCGTGCGCATCTCCGGAGTCGACAGCACAGACATCGTCCAGCGCATTCTGCGTTTTGAACCGGAGCACGACTGGCGTTCGTGGACCGCCGCGCTGGCGGAGTTGACTGATGAACAAGGCGCCGTCGTGGATCAGGTGGTTGCGACCTACTACAAGGCACCGCGTTCGTACACGTCAGAAGATGTCGTTGAAATTTCCTGCCACGGCTCGCCCGTCGTGCTGCGTTACTGCGTGGAGCGCGCGCTAAAGGCCGGCGCCCGGGTTGCCGAACCGGGTGAATTCACGCTGCGTGCTTTTATCAACGGTCGTATCGACCTGCCGCAGGCCGAGGCTGTCCGCGATCTGATCGAAGCCACCACGCTCTACCAGGCCCGCATTGCCGCACAACAGGTGGAAGGATCGGTTTCGCGCCGCTTGGCGCCGCTGAAAGACCAGTTGCTCGAAATGATCGCGCTGCTCGAGGCTGGAATCGATTTCGCCGAAGATGACGTGAGCGTCGCCTCACCCAATGAGATTCTGCGCCGGCTCGACCCCATCGAAGAGGGAGTGGAACGACTGGCGGCCAGTTTTGCTTATGGGCAAATGGTGCATGAAGGCATCACACTCGCCATCGTTGGCCGGCCGAACGTCGGGAAAAGTAGCCTGTTCAACCGCCTGTTGGAACAGGACCGCGCCATCGTCACCGACATTCCCGGAACTACACGGGATCTGGTATCGGAAGTCGCCGCCATCAATGGCATCCCCGTGAAGCTTGTGGATACGGCCGGAATTAGGCAAAGCGAGGGTCTGGTTGAAACTCTGGGAATCGAGCGGAGTTTTCAGGCCATGGCCGACGCGGACCTGACGCTTGTAGTCATCGATCTCTCGTTACCAGTCGAAGAGCAGGATCGCGACCTGATCGATCGCGCGAAATCGCCCGGGCGCTGGTTGGTGGCGGGAAATAAATCCGATCTACCACGACGCGCGGAGACACCGGAACCCATGGTCCCCGTCTCAGCCTTGACTGGTGCAGGGATTGAGGCCTTGCGCGAAGCGATCTGCGAAAAGGTTGCGCCTGAGGGCTTCAACGATCAGGAGTCGGGCTTCATCACCAGCCTGCGTCACGCACAACTCCTCCGCGATTCCGTGGAATTCTTGCGCAAGGCGCGTATGGCAGTCATGGATAACATTCCGCACGAGATGCTGCTGCTGGATCTGTATGGCGCACTGCGGCCCATCGACGCGATTACCGGCGCCACCACGGCCGACGACATTCTGAACCGTATTTTCTCGACATTCTGCATCGGCAAATGAGGCGGATCTCGCCGGAAAAAGCCTGCATTTGAAAGCATTCACACAATTCGGCGTTATCACCTGTAAATTTGCGCCTGGACGAGCTCGATGGGCGCCTTCACGGCCTAGAATCGGAGTGAGCACACTTAGCCCCTTTATCATGGAATCGATGTTTTTTCTGGCAAGATATTTTTTGATAGTGCCGTGTGGCCCTTTATCCATACGGGTTTGGTGGCCATTCCAAAAGAATCGGACTTGTATACCCTTTTTTGGTTCCGGCTACGCCGGGTTAGGAGCACAACTATGAAACTGAGATTCTTCACACCGCTCGCGAGTTTGGTTCTGCTGTTTGCCGCGCCGCAGCTTTTGCTACCGGCACACATCATTCAGCACAACCTGGTTTCCAACAGCTCCGGTCTCGCCGACCACACCGATGCCAACCTCGTCAACCCCTGGGGCATGGTGCATAGCCCGTCCACTCCGTGGTGGGTGTCTGACAACGGAACTGGAGTTTCCACGCTGTATTCTGGTGACGGGACGGCTCGACCACTCGTGGTTTCAATGCCGGCGCCGGGCGGTGGCAAAGGAACCCCCACCGGCGTGTTGTTCAACACCACAACCGGTTTCTCGGATTTCAAGTTGAGTGGCCATCCGTCTTTGTTCCTTTTTGTCACTGAAGACGGAACTATCCTCGCCTGGGCGCCATCAGTCGACATGACCAATGCGCACATAGTAGGGGGCAACTCGGCAAGCGGGGCCGTTTACAAAGGCGCGGCCATCGCCCAGCAAGGCTCGGACAACCGCCTGTATATTGCAAACTTTCATGCCGGGACAGTTGAGGTGTACGACACCAACTTCAAACCGGTAACACTGCCCGCCGGCGCTTTCACCGACCCTAACGTGCCTTCCGGCTTTGGGCCGTTCAACATCATGAATATCGATGGCCGCCTGTTTGTCGCGTTCGCCCAACAGAAGTTGCCGGACCGTCATGACGAAGCCGATGGCCCAGGCCTGGGATATGTCGACATTTTTGATACGTCGGGCCACCTCATACAACGGCTCGAGCACGGAAAGTGGATGAATGCTCCCTGGGGAATGGTCCAGGCTCCGGCGAATTTCGGCAAGTGGAGCAAGCGGTTACTGATTGGGCAATTCGGCAGCGGACAGATCGCGTCATTCGATCCCGAGAGCGGCGAGTTCGAGGGGCTGCTGCGGGGCGAGCACGGCAAGCCTGTCACCATCAACGGGCTATGGGGTCTGAGTTTTGGCAACGATGCCGCGGCCGGCCCAAGCACTACATTGTTCTTCGCGGCGGGAATCAATGATGAGGCTGATGGTCTGTTCGGGACGCTCGTCCCCAGCAAATCCGGGGATAACGAGAGCGAGCAGGGCGACGATCACGAAAGCAGCGACGAGTAACGCACCAATGGGCTGACGGGCGACGCTGGTGTCGTCCGTCGAAGCCCTGGGGGGTTGGTCACCAGCCGCATTCGACTTACAGCCTACTCAAAAACAATTTGCGCGATCACCAGGTCAGGTAAAGCCTGGTTCCAACTTTCGGGGATCGTGTCGAACGCAAGTCGAAAATTCTTGGTCATGCCCGGCGCCATCGGCCCCGCACGGCCGACAATGGTTACCCGCTCGCGCAGCACCACCTGGCCGTACGGATCCCGGAAAACGCAGTTGATCTCCACCACGTTCACGGTGCGCGAACCGTTGTTGCTGATTTTGCCGAGAATCTCGACTACCTTTTGCTTCATGTAGCTCTCGGTGGCCTTCATCTCGACATCGCTTAGGTGCAGGCTGTGGACGTACTGCTTGGCTTCGGCGGTGAGCACCGGGAGCCTGGGGGGGTTCTTGCGCGCCCGGTAATCCATGTAGCTCCACGCCGCCAGCCCGAGAATCACCACAACGGCGCCAACCATCACCGGAACAGGGATGGAAAGTTTGACGGGCTCAGATTTTGTTTTCACGTTATCGCGCGGCAATGATCATCTCTCCGAGACAGCAATTGTATAGCGCTTGCCGGAAAACGGCCCCCCGACCAACGGCGGCGACTCCCTCATCATCAACATAATTCAACCTCATGGCAATAGGGTGAGGAGCCAAATGTGGGAGCTCGCGGACCGGGCCGTCCAGGGCCTCGAACTGCGGCGGCAGGGCTGAGATCCCCTTAATAAAATTTAACGCCCTATTAAGGAAGCGTACAGAACCCAAAACGTCTTACCAATTGAGGCCATGAAACAGGCCTCAGGAGGAATAACACAATGAAGAAACTATCCGCTCTGATGCTCGGCATGGCCATGGTCGTGGGTTCGGCTGCTTTCGCCGCCCAGGCTCCCAAAAATGAAGCCACCAAGCCGGCGACAGAAACCACCAAGAAGAACGTAAAAAAGCACAAAAAGCACGCAAAGAAAACTGCCGCCAGCACCACTACAGCGGCAACCCCTTCCAAGTAAGCCAACCTACGCCTGGTTTGGCAGGCTGGAAGGGTCTGCCAAACCGGATTTTTTGTCGGGGAGCCTTCATCCTCAATTTCCTTCACTGATCCGATTGCGTCACAATAGTCTTTTGGTTTAACCAGGTCCTGCGGATTTCTTTGCGAGATCCTGGCAAAGTAAGCCTCAAAGTGCCTCGCATAAATGATCAAAGGAGACTGTGGTGCCGGAACCCGCGCATTCGAAACACGAAGCTCATCTACATTTGGTCGCGCGACTGAGACAACAGGCTGATGATGTCCGCCACATTGTCTCAGGTCTCGACGAGTCCGCCTTCGCCAAACGCACCGTCCCGGACAAGTGGTCGCTCAAGGAACTGGCGTGCCACTTGCACCGCGTCCAGCAGGTTTTTGAAGAACGACTGGATGCCATGCTGAACCAGGAAAACCCGCAGATTGCGAGATACGACCCGGAAGGCGACCAGGAATTCGAGAGAATGACGGTACGCCCCGCCGCGGAAGCGCTGTCTCGGTTTCTAGAGGATCGAGAGCGTCTGGCCCAGCGTCTTGAAAAGTTGTCGCCTGCGGAGTGGCACCGCCCGGGCCGTCACCCAGAATTCGCGCATTTCGACGTGCATTTTCAGATCGAGTACATAGGGCATCACGAGGCGCATCACATTTATCAGATGTTCCAGCGGCGTGTGCCGTTAGGAAAGCTGCCGCACTAGAGCCGGCACGGATTGTCCGACTCCCTCTCGGTCGCGGTTTTGTGCACATCTTTGAGCGAGTGGCACGGCTTCGATCACTACTCATATCTCAGCGCCACCATGGGGTCGACCTTCGTAGCACGGCGCGCGGGAAGATAGCCTGCCAGCATCGACACCGATGCCAGGAAAGCGGAGACGCAAACATATACCAGCGGATCGAACGTGCTCAGTCCGAACAAAAGGGAAACCAGGATCCGCGACACTCCGGCAGCAAGCAGCAAACCGGCCCCGAGACCAGTAACAACCGGACACCATGCTCTGCCGCAGAACCAGACGTAACACATCGCTCCGATGTGCTCCCAGGGCCATGCGGATACCAATCTCGTGGGTCCGCTGGCTCACCGCATAACCCACCATGCCGTAAATTCCCACCGAAGCCAGAAGCAATCCCAGAACGCCGATGATGGTTGAACCGATCGCCCCGATTCGCGACAAGACAAATGCCGGCTGATTTGAAAAGGCGGCCCGGAAATCAAAGATGAAAGCCTCGAGACTGCCATCGATAGTCTCCAACTCTTGGCGCAACGCCGTAATTATCAGCTTCGGATCGCCTTCGGTGCGTACCAGAATTGATCCACCAAATGTGCGGGACACCGGGATGTAGACGCAGGTCTCGTCGAACCTTTCGAGCGCCATGCTGCGGATATCCTTGGTGATGCCAATTACCAGACTGGTCCGGGAGCGCGGATGCACTTCACCACCGAAGTCCAATCGATCAGCGGGAGCACCGAAGCTGATGCGCTTGCCGATGGCATCTTGGCCGGGCCAGAATTTTCGCGCCGTGGCTTCGCTCACGATGACCGGAGCGCCCTCGAAATCGGTACCGTCCCGAGTCTCCTGCGCCGTGAAGTTGCGTCCTCGCACAATCGGAATGCCCAGAGTCTGGAAGTAGTCGGATGTAACCAGACTGTATAGAGCCTCGAGTGCGCGATCTGAATCCAGCGGACGTCCGTCCAGGCCAATCGATAAATGCCGGATGCCGCCGGCCAGCGGCGCACGCGATGCAACGCTGACGGAGGTCACGCCCGGCAGGTTTTCGGCTCGTTGCAACACACGGCGCCGCAGAGCCAACATCTTGGCTTGATCCTGTTTGGCGCCTGTGGTGCGGAACTCAAACAGCAGCATGTTGCGGTAATCGAAACCCAGGTCGACGCCGAACGCACGCTCTGAACCGCGAGCCAGCAGGCCCGCGCCGATGAGCAGCACCAGGCTGACCGCCACCTGAACCCCAACCAGGATGTCGCGGAGTCGCGACTTGCTCACGTGACCGCCAAACATCGCACCTTCTTCCTTCAGAGCAGAGGTGAGGTTTGGCTTGGATGCCTGCAGTGCCGGTGCGAGTCCGAACCCCACGGCAGCCAGCACGGAAAGCAGCAACATGTACCCGAATACTCGCTGATCGGGTGCTAGATGAATGGCGATGGCCGCCCACTGGACCGGAAGGGAAGCCGAAATCTGCATCATCAGCAGATGCAGAGTCCACCAGGCAAGAACCAGACCAGCCCCGCCGGCCAGGATGCTGATCAGGGTGCTTTCGGTCAACAACTGGCGAATCAGACGCCCGCGGCTCGCGCCAATGGCCAGCCGCACCGCGATCTCTTTCTGCCTGGCTGCCGAGCGCGCCAGCAGAAGCCCTCCCACGTTGGCACAGGCAATCAACAGCACCATGCTGACCGCCGCCAGCACAAGAACGGCGACGGCGATGAATCCTTCGTCGGGTGGTCCAAATGCCGACCCCGGCTCCACCACGACCCGGTCGAGCGTGCCTTTGGAGCGCGGCTCTTTGTCGGGATACATCTGCTGCAATCTCGTGAACAGAGCACCGCTCTCCGCTTGCGCCTGCTGCTGTGACACGCCGGGCCGCAACCGGCCATACAACCGGCAGCACACGACTGACCGGTCATGAAGCAGGTCGGTGCCCGGCTCCAGCCGGTCGCGCATCCCGAGCGGAACCCAAACGGCCGGAACCACCGGCACCGTTCCGATGAAATCACGAGGCGTGATTCCGATCACGGTGAAGGCGACATCATTCAGGATGAGCGTCCTTCCCAGGAGACTCGGCTCGCGAGCGAAGCGCCGTTCCCAGAAATTCTCGCTGATCAACAGAACCGGGTGGGCGCCGGGCTTGTCGTCCTCTTCAGCAATGAATCCGCGACCAAGGACCGGTGCAACCTGGAGCATGTTGAAATAATTCCCCGAAACCAGCATGCCTGCCACCGGTTCGGCGTTCTTGCCAGATAGCGGCTGCGGAAAACTGAAACCCACACTGCCGGCCAGACCGCTCTGGCTGCCGGAAGGCGGTGCAGGTACGCCGGTCATTGAGAACGAAAAGAATCCGGCGGCCGCGAGCTCCGAGAAGGCCCGATTGTTGTCGCGCAGGTAAGCATAATCGGGATAAGAGAAGAAGCCCGCCTCTGTCGAGCGACCCACCTGTACCACACGAGCCGGCTCCGGAACGTCCAGCGGGCGCAGAGCTACCGCGTTGAAGGCTGTAAAAACAGCAGTATTCACGCCGATGCCAACGGCCAACGTCAGAACTGCGATAAGCGTGAAGCTCGGATTGTTGGCCAGGATGCGCAACGCATAATGCAGATCCTGCCACAGCCGGTCGAGTGATCCCCAGCCCCACATTTCGCGGCTGTCTTCGCGCAGCAGTGTCGTGTTCCCAAACGTGCGTTGAGCGGCGTAGCGCGCTTCTTCCGGCGACGTGCCGGCTTCGATCACGTCTGCTGTCTTCATCTCGTGGTGCGCGCGCATCTCGTCTTCGAGATCACGGTCGAACCGGCGGCGCTCGAAAGTAAACATCAGCCTGCGCCACAGTTCACTCAACCAATTCATCGTGCCGTCTCCTCAAGCCGTCTGGATCACACGCGTGAGGGCCTGGATTACTTTCTCGAATTCCGAGATTTCCATGCCTAATTGTTTCCGGCCTACCGCCGTCAAGCGGTAAAAGCGCTCCCGGCGGTTCTTTTCCGATTATGCCCATTCCGCGGTAACCCAGCCTTTGATGAGCATCCGCTGGAGCGCGGGATAGAGCGAGCCTTCTTCCACCTGCAGCACGTCGTCTGATATCTGTTGGATGTGCTGGGCGATGCCGTAACCATGCATGGGTCCGAGAGACAGTGTCTTCAGAACCAGCAGGTACAGAGTACCGGACCGGGCGGAATTTCGGGCCGCGCTGGAGGGTTTCCGTCATGCTCCAGATGTCGAACATGGGAAGACCCGGGTCAATCTGCCGCAGGATTTCCCGAGCCGGATTCACAAGGCCGCGCAGCTCGATCGCACCTCGCAGCACGATGCTCATGGTGCTATTCGACATCTGGCGATGAGGAACGTAAACGCTGGGTCGCATCTCCTGGTCAAGACCGTAATGCTTCTCATCGCCAGTGACGCCGACGACTTGCATCCACTTGTCCTTGTCCCAGCTATAGCGAATCCGTTTTCCAATCAGGTCCTGCGACTGATGTTTCTCGGGCCAATACTCCTGAGCAAAACTTTGGTTGACAATGGCAACGCGAGAGCCTTTGGGATCTCCGTCGCGCTCATCAAACGTACGCCCGGCCAGAAACGTGATGCCGATGGCGTCGAAGTATCCTGGCGTGGTGATTACCGGCAACACTACGGGATCCGGGTCTTTCGGCCCGAATGCCCGTCCGCCTTCGGCTCTGAAGAACCAGCCCGAGTGCCCGCCGAGCGGTGGCGCCGATGCCGCGCCCGCGGATTTGACTGGCATGCTCCGCAACCTGTCCACCAAGTTCCGGAAGAACGTCACCTGCTGCTCTGATTTCGCCCCTCGGTCATCGGACGCGTACTTGGCTTCGGGCAGTGAGATCCGGTAAGTCATCACGTTTTCAGGACGAAACCCTGGGTCCACGTGCAACACCTTTCGGAAGGCCTGTACCAGCAAACCGGCGCTGATCAGCAGCATCAGTGCTAGCGCGATCTCACCGCCACCAGAGCGCTCAATGCGCAGCGCCGGCCGCGCGAAAGCGATGCGCGTAAGCCCGCATCCTACAAACAACCGCGCATATCGAAGCCGCTGGCCTGAACCGATGGTACCAGACCGAATAAAACCGCGGCCGCACCCGTAATCGCCACCGCAAAGATCGCGAACCGCGCATCAAATTGCAAGCTGACCCAACGCGGCAAATCGTCGGGCATCAAGGAAATCATGGCCCGCAGGCACAGGCTGCCAGCCAGAACTCCGAGAATTCCGCCTGCGGCTGCCAGCACCAGGCTCTCGGTCAGCAGCTGCCGAACAATCTGGTTGTGTGAGGCGCCTATAGCCGTGCGAATGGCAATCTCTCTGGCGCGCGCTGACGCCCGCACCATCATCAATGCCGCAATGTTCACGCAGGCAATCAATAGGACAATGCCGACGGCCAGAAGGACATGCGGACTGTTCGAAAATCGCCGAGGTACCGGTCTCTGAGCGGCCCGAGAACGGGCGGGGTGACCTCGTTCTTCAGCGCTTTGTGGATGCTTAACAGGTTGGCTCTCGCCGGGTCGATCGAAACACCGCGCTTCAGACGGCCCACGCCGTTCAGATAATATCCCGAGCCGTTGTTCGGCTGGCAGCAAGCGGCACCCATAGTTCGGCTTGCGAAGGAAATACCGCCTCGCGCGGGAACACACCGATGATGGTGTACGCCTGTTCGTCCAGTTTCAGAATGCGGCCGAGCACTCCACGGTCGGCGTTGAACTGCCGGCGCCAGAGATCATAAGACGGGATTAAAACCATTGCGCCTCCGGGCCGGTCCTCTTCAGGCCGAAAGTTTCGGCCTAGCGGGAGCTTGGCTTGTGCTTCAGTACGTCCACCAGGTCATAGGTGACGCGCGCTCCCTGAATGCGCTGTGCTTGTCCTAAGCCCGACAAGTTGAAGTTGACTCCGTCGAAAAACGCCGTGCCGTCGAACGTGGTGTTCTGTTTCCGCCAGGCGTTGTAATCCGGATTCGAAACACCTACGTATTTCGGGTTCCACTTGGGAGCCGTTTCGTCGAGATCCACCAGCCGTTCCGGTTCCGGAAAGGGCAGCGGCCTCAGAAACAGCCCGTTAAAGATACTGAAGATTGTGAGCATCCCGATGACCATCAGACTGAATCCGGGCTTGGTTTTGATCGTGCGAAGGGCGATTTTCAGGTCGTGTGCCAGAGTGGACATGGTTCCGCCTTTCCTGTTGACGTCAGTTTAGACGACCGCCAACGCGTCCGGTTGGCGGGCTGAAACGTTTATTTCGACCTTCATCAAATCGCCGCTACAGCGCAGTTGGTCGAGACCCTCGCACCCGGGTCCGGCCGGTGCCACAATAAGAACTCCACTGGACGTAATGAGAGAACTCCGCACCCTGGCCGTAGCGTCTGGACTGCTTTTCGCCCTGAGCCTGTGCTCGCCCTCTCAATCGCCTGGAGCTGGCGATCTGCTGAAGAAGGTTTCCGAGGCCTATACGAATCTGAAAAGCTACCACTTCGAGGTGCGTGCCACGCGCAGTTTCAATACGCCCGGGCGATATATCTCGCCGGAGGAGTCGCGTACCGTGCTGGCCGTCGCTGCGCCAGACCGGTTACATTTCGAAATTCGGGCGCAGCAGAACAACCAGCTCACGGTGAGTGACGGCGCCACCACCTGGACATACTTACCGCAATACAAGCAGTACACCAAGGAAGATGGTGCGCTATCCGATGTCTCTGCGGACGCTGAACCTTCCGAGGACAGTGAGGACGAAGATCCGGTCGTACGGCCCGTTTTCAGCTTGTAACGCGATTTCAAAATATTGCCCAAGAGGGCAAGACCGCCCAGCTTCTGCCGGATGAAGAGATTGAAGTAGACGGCCAGAAGATCTCCTGCGCGGTGATTGAGTTGAAGCTGGACACTGGCGGCTTTCAGGTTTCGCCGGTCGAACAATTATGGATCGATCCCAAACGAAATCTGGTTCTCAAGACTGTTTTGAAAAGTAAAC
>QHXW01000575.1 GCA_003223115.1 Acidobacteriota bacterium | reverse complement strand
CGGGCCTGCATCTTTGCGGTTATGAAATGCCATCTGTATCAGGCCCCCACCGTTGTAGCCCCAGATGTGCTCCGCTCCGCGATACTTCAGTGAAACGAGCGCGCCGCCTTCAGTCGTATCGAAGAGCGCTGTCTGTTCCCCTGCGGGGTCTTTCAGAACGATAGCGTGATCACGCTGATTGGGCTGCATGTGAAATTCGGTGGTCTGGCAGCCGATTCGCACTGCGTCCCGTTCGGCGGGCGTGCGTGGAGGCTGGGCGGCGACGGATACCGTTTCGCCCGTGCGCTCGAGTGGCATCGCGCGGGCAAATTCCTTAGTCGCTTCCCACCTCCCTGCACAGACGTACCAACTAAAATGGAATCCGCTGATGCCGGCCATGCGGTGGCTCAACACGGTGGCAAATGCGTGCCGCGGCGCGGCCCACACGGCTCCATAAAGGAGCACCACGTACTCGGCGTTTTCCTCTAGGAAGGCGCGATCGGTATTCCAGGCGCCGGTCGGAGTGACCGTTGCCACGCCCATAGTGCGCTGCCGATCTTCATAGCGCCCGATGGCCAGCGCCGGAGCGTTGGCCGTGGTGCAAGGCGTTTTTTCCGTGCAGTTCTCCGGAAAGGTGGCCTTGGAATCGAACTCCCAGGGCGCCGCTCCGCCGAGGAACCATTCCAATGTGCCGGATGAATCCGGCCGGATATGCACTACGGTCTGGTCGAGCTTCAGGTAATATCGCGGCGCGTCGCCCGGATGCTCCACCCATGACGCGTTCGTCTCGATCGCGTAGGGGCTCGAATAGCCCGACGGAAAATTGTCGCTGATCTTGCCCATCCATACGCCCAGCAGCGGTTCCTTCCGAAATGAATTGTTCACTCCGCGGTCGATCATCATCGCCACAGCGCGCATGGACGACTGGCCACGGCACGCCACCCCAGCGGTCGTAGCCGGGACGCCCATGCTGGAACCGCCCTGGTCAGGGTTGAACGCAGACCAGTACGTCGTCATTCCTTTTAGTTCTGCTTCGTCGCCACGGCGCGTTGCGAACATCGCCACGCTGGCGCCGGCGGTATGGCCGAACAGCAGTTCTTTTCCGCGATACCGCAGCGAGATCAGGGTGGCGCCGTGCAGGAGGTCGAAGCGCGCCTCCTGTTCTCCAGAGGGGTCGCGAAGCACCACCACCTGCAGTTTGGATAGCGTCTCAGGAAATTGCCACGCCACCACCGCCCGCACCGGATAATCTTCCACTACGCATCGCACGTCCGGGATCGGCTGGGCCAGGGCCGCGACAGCACCGAGACAGCAACAAACGCAAAGTCCTGAAAATGCGATTCTCAGCACGATGCCGATATGAGATCACAAGCACGTCTGCTGCACAAGGTGCAGAGGCACTCCTGGAGTACAATTTCGTGTCATGAATCACGGCGACGTGTGAGGCGTATGCGTGAGAGCGAGGTGAGTGCGTGACCAAATCTCAGGTTGGCGATCTTGCGCAGCGGCAGCTCGCCGATTACGACGCGCACGATCCTGGCCGCGTTTTCGAAGACTCGGCGGTCTCGATGACCATTGCCGAGGCCTATCAGGTGCAGATGGAGGTGGCTGCGCTACGCGCCGCTCGTGGCGAGCCGTTTGCCGGTTATAAGATCGGATGCGTCAGTGACACGGTGCAGCGACAGTTGGGCCTCAGCCAGCCCGTTTTCGGCTACCTGTTCGCCACCGAGATTCGCCGCTCCGGCGCCATGATCGATTCTGGTGCATTCGACTGCCTGGCCATCGAAGCGGAATTCGCCGCCCGCATCGCCGTGGATATTCCAGATGCTTCGTGGCTCCGCGAACATCCGGACCGGTCGATTGCGGCTTTCTTCCCTGTGATCGAGCTGCATAACCATGTATTCCGTGGCGCGACACGAACGGCACAAGAGCTGATCGCCAACAACGCATTGCACGCGGGCGTTGTGCTCCCTGCCATTGAGGGTTCGCTGCGCGATGCCGCAGAACTAACCGGCGAATCGATCTCGGTCTTGCGCAACGCCGAACTGTTGGGGACCGCGGCCGGCAGCTCGTTACCCGGCGGGCCTTTCTGTTCCCTGTTGAAAGTGGCTGAACACCTGGCAACGTTTGGGGTCCGTCTGAAACCAAACGAGATTGTACTTACAGGCTCACCGCTTCCTTTGTACTCGGTTCGGCCGGGCGACCACATCCTGGTCCGTTGCTCGGGCTTAACTGCGGTGGAGATGACTGTACGCCCGGTCGCGTAGCTCCGTTGCTCACCAGAGCATCGTGGAGTAACATCGGTGGTCCGGAGGTGCAGCGTGGGAGACGTTGTATACCGATCCGAAGTGCGTATCGAACGCGTGAAAGGACTGATTCGCCGGGCGTACTTGCCCGCCGAAACCGAGCCAGTGATATTCGGGGCGCACGGCGCGGTCGCGGATCATTACAAACTGCCACCAGGGGCCTTCGAGGCACATGCCACGACTCTGGACTACATCGTCGCCGCAGCGGCCGGCTGACTCACGGGCACATTCGGAGGCGCGCTGGAGGCGCGTCAAATCTCTGCGTCGAACGACCGGCTGAACTCCGAAGCTGTTGGCGAGATCGAGGTGGAAGGGCACGTTCTCGTCATCCGGCGCATTCACGTCAAGCTGAACCTCAAGGCCGATGAAAAGCACCGCGAGACCGCCGGGCGAATACATACCTTGTTCGCCGATAATTGCCCGGTTTACCGCAGCCTGTATAAGGCGATCGTGATCACGACCGAACTGGTTTTTGAGCCCTTGTCGTAAAATTGGGCGCGGCGGCAGTAGCAATCGTCACCGCCTTCTCATTCGAGGTTCCTCCGATGATCGCCAGAAATCG
>QHXW01000152.1 GCA_003223115.1 Acidobacteriota bacterium | reverse complement strand
TGATCGCAACTTCGGGGTATTTTCGGTGGCATGGGCAGCGCAGCAAAAAGGGTATGGCGTGCTGTCCCGCATGACGAGGCACGGGCGCGCAAGATCGCCGGGGGGATTTTGCCACCCGCCGGTTGCGAGTGCCGCGTGGAATGGCTGCCCAGTCGGGACGATCTTGACTCAGATGGCAGTATATAGAAAGTACTTTACATCGTAAAGTATGTACGGTTTCTTGTCAAGGGGGCCCGAGCAGGTCCGAGCAGGTCCACTCTTGAGACGGAACTGGACGAGGGCGGTCGGAGAGCGGCCTAACGAACTCCTGATCTGTGACTTCCAGTCAAGCCGTTTATTTCCAACATCGGCTGTCTCCCCAAAAACTGGGCGCGGGAAGCCGGTAGTCGGCTGCGGTCGAAGTCACAGGCTGTTCAATCCGGCACCGCCGGGGACATGGCTGTCTCCTGCCTCCTGTTCGAGTTCCAAATTTTGCCGAACAAAGCCAATCCCGGCGCCCACGACCTCATCCATCCATCCATCCACCCGCTCTTCCGGTTAATCCGGAGATCCCGCGCCTCAACATTGAGTAACGGTTTCTTCGAATTTAGGGGTCACATGTTAACCTTCTCCCCCACCCCGCGTATCTACTGCGCAGAGAGGGGTGCGGCGATGGCGCGGAAACGAATCAGGCGAGTCTTGGGATGGGGAGTGCTGGCGGCATGCTTCGGTATGTCGCTCCAGTCGCAGGCGTGGTCGCAGCTTTCCAGAAGCCCCGCGCCTGCATCCGTTTTGAGCGTAGAGCAACCGGACGCCCAACGCACCAGAGACGAATTGTCCCGCCTTCTGGACCACTATCCGCCCAGGTTGAGAGGCGCATTGGCGCTTGACCCGAGTCTTTTCGGCAATCAGTCATTTCTTGCGCCCTATCCCGCGTTAGCGAGCTTTCTGAACGCGCATCCCGAAATCCCGCGCAATCCGTCGTTCTATGTGGGCGATCCTGATAGTCGCTTCAGCCAGGACCATGCCACGCAAATCGTCGAAATGTGGAGAAATGTGTTGGACGGCCTGGGCATATTTGCCGGTTTCGGCATGGGAATCGGACTGCTGGTCTGGCTGATTCGGACGCTCGTTGATTACCGCAGGTGGCACCGGCTGGCCAAAGTGCAGACTGAAGTTCATACTAAACTCCTGGACCGGTTTACGTCGAACGACGATCTGCTGGCCTACATTCAGTCACCGGCGGGATCGAAATTCCTGCAGTCGACGCCGATCATGCTCGACGCCGCGCCACGGAGCGTGGCCGCACCCGTTGGGCGGATTCTCTGGTCCGTGCAGGGCGGGCTGGTATTGATGGCAGGTGGCATCGGCCTGCAGGTCGTGAGCCAGCAAGTTGCCGATGAGGCCTCCCGGCCGCTCCATGCTCTAGGTGTTCTCGGCATCGCGCTCGGTCTTGGGTTTGTGATTTCGGCGATAATCTCCTTTCTGATCTCGAACCGGCTTGGGCTGATTGAACTGCCGACTGCGGCGACTCGGGCCCAAACGCCGCGCGCCCAGGGATCCGGCACCGGGGAATGACGACGTTCTTCTCTTATGCTTCGTGACACGACATTTACTGATGTCAGCCGCACCGGCGCCCTTGACGACGCCAGCGCTGGTTTTGTGATGGACGAGGACGCCTTCCGCGCTTTCTACGAGCGGACTGCGCGCGGTGTCTGGGCCTACCTCGCCCGTATTAGCGGCGACCCTCAACTGGCCGACGACCTGCTCCAGGAAGCGTTCTATCGCTTTCTCCGCGCAGCCGCGACACACGATAGTGAAACACATCGCCGCAATTCTCTCTATCGCATTGCCACGAATCTGGCGCGGGATGAGCGCCGGCGCCGTCTGATTCGCGCCCCCTTCAGCCTGCCTTGCCCGGACATCGAGCGCGTTCCTTCCGGTGATCAAGCCGCCGCAACGGAGCGTACCACTGATTTCACGCGAGCCATGTCACAGTTGAAGCCGCGCGAACGCGCCATGTTATGGCTGGCCTATGCGGAAGGAGCCTCCTATCGTGAGATCGCCAGTGTGCTCGGCCTGCGTCCAGCCTCTCTGAAGCCTATGTTGTTTCGCGCGCGGCGCCGGCTCGCCTCGTTTTTGGGCCATAAGGCGGGTAATACGCCGGGCGGCACGCCGGTCGGAGGCAAATCATGAAACCGATTGAATGCGAGTTGGAACCGGAGGTACTGGCCGCGGTTCTCCAATCCTGCTGGCCCGGGCGAGTGGACGCTCCTCTGCGCGCCCATGTCGCCGCATGCGCCATCTGTTCCGATGTCGTCGCCATTGCAGGTGTTTTTGACGACGCCCGCGGGGAGATGCGCGCACGCACGGTGGTTCCCGATTCCGGTCGCGTCTGGTGGCTGGCTCAACTTCGCGCGCGCCGCGAAGCCGGCGAAGCCGCGGGCCGTCCCATTACCGCCGCTCAGGTGATCGCCTTCGCTTGCGCGGTGGGCCTGCTCGGCGCGTGTTTCGGCGCAACGTCGGCCTGGTTCCAATCGGCGCTCCGCTGGATTGCGTCCACCGTATCCGGCTTCGACGCGAAAGCCTTGCTTCCTTCTGCAACCGCGCTCCTGGCGGAACACGGCGCGTTAGTCCTCGCCACGGCGGCGGTGCTCTTTCTGGTTCCTACCGCTGTCTATCTGGCGCTGGGAAGGGACTAACCCCTCCTCTGTACCGCCGGCCTGGCTTCGTGGGTCCGGCTGTGGGACCGGCGTCAGGGTCGAAGACCCGCGACCTTCCCGGAACCCGCGTCGTATCCGGGCTTCCGGCGGTCTAGCTATAGCTAGTTTTCCATGTCTTGACGACAGCACGAATCATGAAAATGGGTGCCAGATCGCGATATGCTAACAGAGCTGATGTTAGCGTCTCGGTGGCCATCACCCAGAGAGGCGTGACTGGAATTTCCAGACTGTCGCTTGCGCCGCTGGTGGGTAGCCGGAGATCCGTTGACGATCACGCTCAACCCTACTCGAGGGGACGGGAGTGGTATCCTCGCAGGCTTGCGCGCAGTGCCACCTATGCCCCTGGCCATTAACCCAAGCCCTTCCAACGCTTCAGCATTTTATTTTCGAGGGAGCTAGTGCGTGGTCTGTGACCCTTCCCCAGATTCCAGTAGTATCCTTTATGGCAGTTCCTCCGGAGGTGTGTGCATGAACTTTTGGATGGATTTCCGTTACGCCTTGAGGATGCTCCGCCGAAGCCCGTCGGTGACAGCAATTCTAATCTTGACGCTGGGGCTCTGCATTGGCGCGAATACCGCCATCTTCAGCGTCGTGGATGCAACCCTTCTTCGTCCTCTGCCTTATCCGGAACCAGATCGGCTTATTCGAGTCGTGACGCGCTTCCGCGGTCACGAAGGGGAGGGGGACAGCATCAGCCAGACGGGTAAAGTGTGGGAAATTGTGCGCGATCACGCCAACTTTCTCGATGCAGCTATCTACTCCCCGACCCACAGCGGCGTCAATTTCGCGGCTGCGGGCAATGTGCAGTATGTCGAGCAGCAGCGCGTAGGCGCGGGGTTCTTCCGGGTGCTGGGTGTTTCACCGTTGATCGGCCGCGAGTTCACCCGCCAGGAAGACCGTCCCGGCGGTCCGCCGATCACCATACTGAGCTATCACCTATGGAGGCGCGCTTTCAATGGCGACGCGTCGGTAGTTGGGAAACCGGCGATGTTGCGTGGAGAGCCCTACACCATCATCGGCGTGATGCCCGCGAACTTCGATTCCAGCGTGCCGGCCGACTTGTGGACGCCACTCAAGCCCACCACTACGGGCGAAGGTTCGGGCATTAACTACGCCATTGCCGGGCGGCTGAAACCTGGTGTGAGCTGGGCGCAGGGGGACCAGCAGATTGATGCGATTGGTGCGCCACTGATTCAGGCGATGAAGTTTTCGCCGGATGTATCGGTGCGCCTCAAGCTGGTGACGCTGCAGGAGGGCCAGACGCAGGGTCTGCGGAAACCGGTGCTCATTTTGTGGGCGGCAGTGGGCTTGGTGCTGTTGATCGGCTGCGCCAATATCACCAGCTTGCTACTTGCGCGGGCGGCGACACGCACCCGCGAGATGGCCACCCGGTTGGCCCTGGGCGGCGGTCGCCAGGCGATTTTTCATCAGCTCGTGGTTGAAAGTCTGGTCCTGGCAATTGCCGGCGGAGTTTTGGGTTTGCTGATCGGCTATGCAGGCGTCACAGGATTGAAGAACCTGGCGCAGGATCAGTTTCCAACCGTGTCGGCCGTTCAGTTGGATGCGCGGGTTCTGGCGGTCACTGCCTTGCTCGCACTTTTTACTAGCCTGCTGGCCGGCATCTTTCCCGCAGTCGAAGCCAGCGCGGTGGACATTCGTAGCACGCTCAGCGAGGCCGGCGGTATCAGAAAACGATGGTCCAGAAGGCTGTTGGTCACGGGAGAGATCGCCTTGGCCGTGCTACTGTTGATCGGAGCCGGTCTGCTCATCCGCACTCTCGCGCATCTCTACCGGCTGAGTCCCGGTTTCGATCCGCGGAATGTCATTGTGGCGAGTTTCTCGCTGCAGGATGCCCGCTATTCAACCAGTCAGAAGGTGAACCACCTTTTCGATGCTGGGCTGGGGAGGATTCGCGACCTGCCGGGGGTCGAGTCCGCCGCAGTGGGACTCACACTTCCCTATCAGCGTAATCTGAACGACGGGTTCCGCCACATGGGGGATGCTGATGATCAGTATTTCATCACAGACCTTTGCTACGTCACGCCCGATTATTTTCAGACCCTTCGGATTCCACTGGAGCAAGGCCGCTTCTTTCGCCCGAGTGACGGGCCGGCAAGCGCTCCGGTGTTGATCGTCAATCAAGCCTTCGTGAAAAAGTACCTGGGGAAACAGCAGATCATCGGCAACCACCTTTTCACTGAGGATCAGGGACGTGAGATCGTTGGCGTGGTGGGCGATGTGCAGCAGCAGCCTGGTTGGGGAGACGACATCCCGCTGACAGCGCCACCGACTCTTTACATACCGGCCGCGCAAACCCCAGACGCTTTTCTGAAAGGGATACATATCTGGTTTTCACCCAACTGGGTTGTGCGCGCTGCCGGCTCGCCACAGAGCGTCATGCGTGGGATCGAGGAGGTAGCGGCTAAGATCGACTCCATGGTGCCGATTGCGGCGTTCCACACCGTCCAGGATCTTCGCTCGCGATCGCTGGCATTTCAACGGTTCCAGGCGCTGCTGCTGGCTGCGCTTTCGGCGCTGGCTCTGGCCATCGTCGGGATCTATGGGCTGATGTCGCAGTCTGTCGCGGAGCGGCGCCGGGAGCTGGGTATACGCATCGCTTTGGGTTCGACGCTCGAGCGTGCCATTCGCGATGCAGCCGCGCCGGGAATCCTGCTCGCGCTCGGTGGCGTGGTAGCCGGATGCCTGCTCGGGATGATGTCGGCTGGGCGTTCTGAAGCACCCGGTTTGGGGCGTGGGCACTCTTGATCCACTGACGTTTGTGAGTGTGCCGCTGGGGTTGCTGGCGGTGGCGGCGGCTAGCTAGCTAGCTTGATTCCCGCACTGCGGATCGCGCGGCTGATACATTACGAGAGGAGTGAGGCGAAGCTGATTAAAAAAGGCGGGCGCAAAAAAGAAATGGTTCCAAGTGACTCACCGGCCAGTTCAACTCCCGCCGGCATGCACGGCATGAGCTGTGCAATCAGGAGAGCCGGACGTCATCTTCTTTGCTCCCCGCCGTTCCATTTGTAGAATAGCGGATCAATGCTCCGAAGCCCGCCTGCAAACTCTTCCTGACTGGATCCGGCTGCTCGAAACGGCCTTTCGCTCCCTCCCAACGGCTGCCCGTTTCCGGATCACCATTGAGAGATCAAAACTCCCGACCTATTTCTTCGCAAGCCCCATTAAACGTTCGTCAAACCCGTTCGGCTTGCCGCTCCCTCACCAAAGACTTGGTTTGTTTCCCTTCGCTCCAGTGCTCTCAACGCAACAAGCCCGTTGCCTGACTCTCGCTCAACGGTCTCAAGCAGTAACCGGATCTCCGCTTCCCTTCGGGGTTTTTGGCCCCTCCGGATCGGAGCGTTCAACCCGATCCACTACCCGAGAAGTTCGCCTTGATGTGCGGCCCGTTTTCCCTTCGCTCCCCGACGGCCTTCTTGTTTTTCATTAGCTTGCCGCCGGATCAACGTTCCGGGTTCGCTACCGCCCATCGGCTTACTGTCCCATGAACCTCTTGGAACCTCCACCATCATGCACCCAAGTCTGTTAACGGTCAAATAAAATCTTTATCTAAAGTTAACATTTCCTCAGTTTTCATCTCGTTCGGTTTCATACAGTTACGGTGGTGGGATGTTGGAAGCTGGTGGATAAATCATGGGCGGGAAGAATTGTTTGCGCCAGGCCAATGCGCCGCGTTTACCGGCTTTCCGGCAGTTTCAAGATCATCCCGGTATCTGTCGCGACCCAGATGTTGCGATCATCCAGCGCCGACAGCATGGCGCGATGCGCGGTGGCCCGGTAATCGACGTCCATTTCGCTCCACACATCCAGGTCGTTGCTCTTATAGATCTTGAGCTTGCCCGGGATGGGACTGTCGCTCAGCCGATCGAGCTTTTCGATTCCAGCGAGATACGCGGGACCCGTCGGCGGCAGCGCGAGATCCGTAATGAAACGGTTTTTCTCGCGGAAGACGCGCTCGCTTTTCCCCGTGGTCCAATCAATGCGAAACACTTCCGAAGGCCATTCGAAGGCATCGGTGAACTCGATCAGACCCAATCCGAAACCCGCCGGAGAAAGGCGCACGCGCACAACGTGGCCGAACAGCGAACCCGTTGTGGAATCCCAGGTTTGGCCGCCGTTGCGGGTCTGGAGAAAAATCGTCACCCGCGGCGCTTCGCGCTCAAAGCGCGGGCGATCGGGGTTCATCCACTCGGGTAAACCGGAAAGCGATTTTTCGGGCGGGTGATTCCAGCCCGCGATGATGCCCATCTTGAGTGTGCCGAAATCGATCCAGTTGTAGGTGGTAAGATCGGGATTCGAGGCGGGTTTTTCGGCCGCAGCGAGCGGCGTCCAGGTTTTTCCACCGTCTGCGGTTTCGTAGACTTTTTTCTTGTCCGCTGCCGCCCAACCGCGCCGCGCATCCAGGAAAAACAGGCGCTGGACATCATCGATTCCGCTGATCTTCTTCCAGTTGTTGCCACCGTCGGCGGTTTCCCAGATGTCTTTCGGCGTGGCCATCCAGCCTTGCGATTCGTTCAGAAAAAAAACACAAACGCCGACGTCCTTAGCGGGGTTCAGCTTCCAGTGGAGGCCGCCGTCATCGGTGATGAGTGTTCTGGGCTTGACCTTGGACTTGCGGTCGAAAACAAAACCGATGGCAACGCCGTGCCGCGGAGTCAGAAATTTGAAATCGTTGATGACCAGCGAAGTCTCGATTTCATCATATGTGTAAAGCAACCGCGCACGTTCAGCCGCCGCGCAAATGCTTGGCAAGGATAGAAGGAGAACGGCACCGCTGAGAAACGTGGCAGGTTTTCTGAATCGGAGCATCACGAGCGTATGGGCTGGGCCGGGCCGGAGGACAGGACCAGTTCCACATGATTCGCTTCGGCCACCGCGGTGGGTTCCATGCGCGCCAGAACCAATACGCAGCCCACCTGCTCACCTACCGTGGTCAGCATCTCCATTTCGCTGCCGGTATGCTGATGCGTAGCCCGATGCTGTACGTTGATCACACCTACAATGCGGTTGCGGGCGATCACCGGCGCGGACAGAAAAGCTTCGTACGTGTCTTCGGGCAACTCGCCGAAATACTTGAATCTCGTGTCCTTATAAGCCTCGCGGGAAATGGACAGCATGCGGCGTTCGCGAGCCACCCAACCGGTCAAGCCCTCGCTCAACCGCAGACGCACCTTACCGATGGTAGAAGGGTGCAGTGTGTTGGAAGCGCAAAGCACCAGTTCATCACGATCCAGCAGGTATACCAGGCAAGAGTCGCACTCCATAAACTCGACGATGAGCGATACGATTCCCTGCAGCACCTCCGGCAGGCTCATCTCGCGGACCATCAGGCGGCTGATCTTTTGGAACAGACGCAGTTGCTGCTCGGTTTTCTGCAGGCGCAATTCAACTTCTCTGACCTTCGGCACGCTTTCATTATAGGAGAGAGTAGACATGAGGCGGCGCCTCTCGCTGTTCGGAGGACTGGTTTACCGAATGGCGATCACCAGAACCTCGCCGCAGTAACGGCGCAGCCCCGGCAGCACGCCGAGCAGAACGCGATCCGCAAATTCAAGCGACCCTACCGCAGCCCGCACAAGCGGCAGATGAAAGCGTCCCCGTCCAAGGCGCTTGGCCATGGCCAATAAATTCATGGGCTTCATATCCACTCGCTGAAAATAGCGCCGGAGCAAATCCAGTTCCCGGTCGCTCAGGATGATCTCTTCACCTGCCTCATCGGGTTGGCGGCTCAGAAGCCAGCGAAGCTTCCGCAAGCCGTTCAAGATCGGGTTATTTCCGTATGTTTCGGCCAGAATCAGCTTGCCGCCCGGCCGCAAGACCCGCACCAACTCATCCAGGGCATGCGGATACTTGAGCGTGTGGTGCAGCGCGGCGCTCGCATAGATCAGGTCGAATTCACCGTCTTGAAAAGAACTAAGGTCCGCGGCATCGATTGCAAATCCACGCACGCGCCCAGCAACTCCATTCGCGGCGGCGCGCCGCAGACCGATCTCGATGGCTACAGACGACAGATCGACCAGCGCCACTCGCGCGCCCTCCGTCGCCATCAGTACGCCCCATTCGCCGAGCCCGCAGCCGTAATCGAGGACCGAGTAATTCGCCAAAGGTTCCGACAGAAGCTGCTGAAGCACGGCCCCGTACAACCGCCGGCGTTCGTAGAATGCGCCGCGGGCGTCGGTCAGGTCTCTACGGATTGAATCCCGATTCGTGCGCAGTGCGTGGTCCGGGGTGTTCAGATGTGCCGCGTAAGCCGAGTCGTAGAAATTCCGTTCTTGATCCGCAGTGATGCTCAATGTTTCTGAACCCGCTTATCGGCCAGCGGCGCTCCACCCAGAAGTATAGATCGCGCAATCTGGCTTAGCGTGGAAAGGTCCGGATCTGTCCGCTCGGAATCTCGACCGGCGCGGTGCTGTTCCAGAGACTGGGCTGAGGGCGATAGTCCCGATCCAGCAGAAACACCTTCGACACCTGTTCGAGGGTGCATGCGCCCGACAGCGGCCTGCGCTTCTGGTCCTCATCAACCGGCACAAGGCATTCGAAGCCCAGTTCGTTGATTCGCCGGGGCCCGGTGCCGGGCGGCAGTTCGATTGTGGTCCGCACCCAACCGTTGCGCGAAATGGCGTAATCATTGCGTCCCAGATGAGAGCTCAGCCAGTGGTCGCTCGCGGCGAGATGCACCAGCGTCGCGATCGCCGAATCGCGGTTCCTGACCTTAGCTTCGACATACAGGTAATTCCGGGGATCGCTGACCTTTTCACCGTCAACCGCGCCGAACGGCCGGAGCTTCTCTTCGCGTTCCAGTTCTTGCGCCATGACGCGGTAGGCGATGGGGTGCTCATCGATCACCTGCTCGCGCGAATGCGCCGACAGATCCACGATCACGGGCGGAATCTGATAGCGAATCGGCGACGTGCCATCGTCCGCAACCATGTTGTTGTCGGTAGATGGAATCAAAACGGGGTGCGTGCCGTCGCGCCGCCCGCGAAAGGCCACTTCCTTGTGACCTTCAGCCTGAATGGTCGAGTTCTCGACATTGCCGGCGGCATCGAGCCAGGCCCGATAGATGTATTCGATGTCAGTCGTGCGTCCCCAGCGCGCCATGAGTGCCCGCGTGGAGGTGCCGCCATCTTCGTTCGAGAAGATCATGGTGTACTGCAAAATGGGCCGGCCATTTTCATTCAGACGTTCGCAATAGGAGAGGATCGGAATATCCGTGAAACGGCCGATTGTGTTGGCGCGCGCGTACAGGACCGGCGCATGCGCAAGGGCGCTCCAGTACGGATCCTCGGAGGTAACCTCGCGAAAACGCGCACTATGGATCGCGAGACCCGATGCGGGGGCGGAGTAGCGCGTGTCGCGCTCTACCTGTAATTCGTGCGAGCCGGCATCGAGCGCTCCCAGAAAAGCGGGATATGTGTAGTGATCCTCACCGGCATACAGCATGATGCTTTGCGTGGCGCTCCGGTCGATGGTGAGATCGGCCAACGCGGCTTCGCGCCCTGGTTGGGCCCAATTCGAGGGGGGCGAAGACATGTCGAGTTCGGCTACCACCTCGGCGCGCCTCTTCACTTTGAATCGGAAAGTCTCGGCTGCCAGCGAGCGCGCAACGACCAGGCACATGAACAGCATCAGGATCAGTTCGGAAATGGAGCGCAGCAGCACTTGCACACGCACGGGTTTGGAGAGGACCCGGTCAACCTGATGGGCCTCTGGCGTGTTCTCTAAATCTCCGGTCCAGCCGGACATGACGATCACCTTGGCGCGCGTTTTTCCATCGGTCGCGTCCTCGTGGACAGCACGAATGAGGCTGAGCCCATCCTTGAGATCGGGCAGGTGCAGATCGAGAATAACGACCTGCGGAGTGCTTTCAGCCAGCGCGGCTAAGGCCTCGCCCCGGCATGTCGCCGTTCGCACCTGGTGGCCGGACTGCTCGAGAATGATCCGGTATAAAGCAAGAATCTGCGCGCTGTCGTCCACCAAGAGTACGGAGCACATATTCGTCAGAAATGAAGTCCGCCACTGCAGATGAGCACTTCGCCCGTCACGTAGTCGGAAAGAGGAGAGCAGAAGAAGAGCACGGCGCCCGCCGCCTCATCAGGAGTTCCCGCGCGTCCCAACGGGCACATGGATTTTACCGATTCGAGCACTTTGGGCTGCACTCCCACCGCGATCTGCCGGCCCTGAACCTCGATGTTCGCCGCGGCACCGGTAAGCGGCTGGATGAGCCGCGTTTCAATGAGTCCGAAGCCCACGCAATTCACGTTGACGTGATAGCGGCCCCATTCTTTGGCGAGCGTCCGAGTCAAACCGATCACGCCGGCTTTGCCGGAGGAGTAGCCAACCTGCCCCGGGTTGCCTTCGGTGCCTGCAATGGAAGTGATGTTCACCACTTTGCGCATGTTGCGCCGCCCTTCAGCCATCTCGCGTTTGGCAGTCTCGCGGATAAATGTGGATGCTGCGCGCAGAACGCGAAAAGGCGCCGTGATATGAATGTCGAGCATGGCCTGAAACTGCTCATCGCTGGTTTTCTGAATGACGTTGTCCCAGGTGTAGCCGGCATTATTCACGATGATGTCGAGCCCGCCGAATACGGCGATCGTCCGATCCACCAGCTTCTGCGGAAAATCGGGACGCGTGATGTCGCCCGCGAGCACCTCTGCGCGCGCTCCGGAAGCGCGTACGGCCTGACAGGCTTCGGCTGCGGGAACAGCATCGAGATCGTTGATCAGCACCGAGGCGCCCGCGGCGGCGAGCTTCTCCGCAATGGCACGGCCAATCCCTCTTCCAGCGCCAGTGATCAGCGCGGTTTTTGACTGCAGTGTAAACGGCATCACAAATGGATCAGGCAACCTGGCTTGTTTCTATCGAAGGAGATCTTCCAGTTGAATCTTCGTGTCAGTTTTCTCGTCGCGGTATTTTACTATGACCGGAGTATAGAGAGAAATCCCCCATTGTTTACCCGGACCACTGGTCACTGCGCGAGAGCCTGCCACCACCACGGCTTGTTCGGGAATCACCAGCGGTTCCTCATCAGTGGCGCGATAGACGGCGCTTCGGGCGAGGTCGTAGACGGGAGTGGAGCGATTCAGAATGGTTCCCGTGCCAAGCACGGCGCGGCGCTTCACGACTGTGCCTTCGTACACGCCGCAATTGCCGCCGATCAGCACTTCGTCCTCGATGATTACAGGAAGCGCACCGACCGGTTCGAGTACTCCGCCAATTTGTGAGCCCGCCGAAATATGACAGTTGCCGCCCACCTGCGCACAACTACCTACGAGTGCATGGGAATCGACCATCGTGCCGTCACCCACATAAGCGCCCGTGTTGATGTACATGGGTGGCATGCACGTAACGCCGCGTCCGACAAAACAGCCATCGCGGATGCTCGAGCCGCCGGGCACAATGCGCACGCCGCTTTCGCTTGTGAAGCGTTTTACCGGATAGGTGGTTTTATCGAAGAACGGTTGCCGCGTGGGATCGATCGACATATCCACCACCGCGCCCATGCGGAAGCCGAGCAGGATGCCTTTCTTGACCCAGCCGTTGACGCGCCATCCGCTTTTCGAATTTGGGTCTGGCTCGGCCGCGCGTACCGCGCCAGCATTCAGAGCATCTTTGAAGCGTTGAAACAGGCGAAAATGATCGTCGGTGTAGGTCGCGGGTTTAGTGTCGAAGAGGTTCTCGATCTCAGCCTGCAACGCGCACCCTCCGATCCTTGAGCAGCCCGAGCGATTCGAGCACTTTCTCGATCTTCGCCAGACTGTCGGGCTTCGGAGCACACATCGGCAGCCGGTAGACCGGCTCTAGCAGCCCCATTAAGCCCATCGCGGCTTTGACTGGAATGGGGTTCGATTCCACAAAGTTGATCTCCATCAGAGGCAGGAGTTTGCGTTGCAGCTTGCGCGCACCCACAAAATCTCCCGACAAACACAGTTGCGCCAGAGCCGTCATCTCGCCGGGGATTTCATTCGAAACCACCGAAATCACGCCGCGGCCGCCCAGGGCAATCAGCGGCAGCGTGACGGCATCATCGCCTGACAGAACCACGAATTTCTCGGGCACCTGCTGAATGACGGATACCATCTGCGCGATATTGCCCGAGGCCTCCTTGACGCCCACGATGTTTTCGACTTCGGCTAGGCGCGTGAGAGTGCCGGGTTCGACGTTCACGCCGGTGCGTCCCTGGACGCTATAAACGACGATGGGGATGCGTACTGCGGCCGCGATGGCCTTGAAATGCAGGTAGAGGCCTTCCTGAGTGGGCCGGTTGTAATACGGCGTAACCGAGAGAATGCCGTTGGCTCCAAGGCGCTCCACTGCGCGAGCCAGTTCGATCACTTCCTGAGTGTTGTACCCGCCGGCGCCCGCAAGCACCGGTACTTTACCCCCGGCTTCATCGATGGTGATCTCGACAACGCGCAGGTGTTCGGCGCGTGTGAGCGTCGGATTTTCCCCGGTTGTGCCGCAGGGCACAAGAAAATTGATTCCCGCGCTGATCTGGCGGCGCACCAACTTGCGCAGCGGCGCCTCATCCAGCGAAAGGTCGCGTTTGAATGGCGTAACCAAAGCTGTTCCGCAACCTGTGAACATAAAGCCTCCCCAAGTCAGAATTCAGCAGCCAGGAGCCAGGAGACCGCAGTCGCTCGACTCAGAATGAAACTAACTGCAGGATTTCTCTCCTGACGTTTCCTCACGTAAACAGGATCTCACGAAATTCGTGAAAACCCTTCTTCCCAACTAACCATTGCGCGGCCTTCAAAGCGCCGCGAGCAAATCCGTCGCGATTTCGCGCGGTGTGACGGAGCGTGATCGTATCGGCGCTCGAATCGAAGCCGATTTCGTGAGTGCCCGGATGCGCTCCCGCACGGTTCGAGCTGACGTCGATGGCGCGTCCGTATCCCGCGCGTTTCATTTCCTCGACAATCTGAAGCAGGGTGCCTGAAGGCGCGTCTTTCTTGGTCGAATGATGGATCTCCCAAGCCCAGGCGCCATATTCAGGCTCATTCGCAACCAGGCGCACGGCTTCGGCAGCCAACCGGAAAAGCACATTGACGCCGATGGAATAATTGGGACTCCAGACCAGTCCGATGCCTTTTTCCTGGACGGTATGTTTCACGCGCTCCAGATGGTCGAGCCAGCCCGTGGTCCCGATGACCATGTTCACGCCCAACGCTGCAATGCGCTCGACGTTCTCGACCACCGCTGAAGGAATTGAAAAATCGACGGCGACATCGATGCCGCGAAAGTTCTGGGCGGTGACACCTTCATAATTCGTGTTGTTGAATTCATCGAGCTTTAGCGCAACGATGAAGCCGTGCTGCGGCGCAAATAGCTCGATCAGCTTGCCCATCTTGCCGTAGCCCACGATGGCCAGGCGGCGCTCAGGCTGCGGCATCGGCCCGTCCATTTCTCTCGAAAACGTTGGGATCGAGCTGCGCGAAGAATTCGGCGTGCAAGTCTTGGACAGCGCGTTTCAGATCGGCCTCAGCCACCACAAAACTGAGATTCAGCAGCGACGCGCCTTGGGAGATCATGCGAATGTTAACCGAATCGAGCGCACGGAACACGCGGCCTGCCACGCCCGGAGTGTAGCGGATGTTATCGCCCACCAGGCACACGATGGCCTGAGCTTCCTCCATCGCCACCTCAGAGAATTTCCGGAGCTCATCGCAGATACCGGGGAGACGCTCCGCGTTATCTATGGTCAACGAAACGCTGACTTCCGAAGTTGCCACCATATCCACGGGTGTTTCGAAACGCTCGAACACATCGAAGATGCGCTTCAGGAAGCCATGCGCCATCAGCATGCGCGTCGAATGAATGTTGACCAATGTGATTTTCCGCTTGCACGCTATGGATTTTACGGCATTGGAGCAAGGCACGGCTTCCGAGACAATGCGGGTTCCCGACACTTCAGGCCGGCGCGAATTCAAGATCAGTACCGGGATGTTCTTTTCGACGGCTGGAATCACCGTGGCCGGGTGAAGCACCTTCGCGCCGAAATACGCGAGCTCGGCAGCTTCGGCGAAGGAAATGATCTTCACGCGATGCCCGCCGGGGAGAATCGTCGGATCGGCGGTGAGCATGCCGTCGACATCAGTCCAGATCTGGATTTCCTCTGCGCCCAGTCCCGCGCCCACGATGGAAGCCGTAAAATCCGAGCCGCCGCGTCCAAGCGTTGTCGTGACGCCATCTTCCGTGGAGCCGATGAAGCCGCCCATCACCAAGACTTTGTGCGTGTTGTGTGTGGCGAGCGGCGGGACAACTGCGGCCAGGCGGGCATAGGTCTCGGCGTAAAGCGGCGCAGCTTGAGTGTGCCGGCGGTCGGTGACAATGACGCGCCGCGAATCCAGGTGCGCCGAATCCATACCGAAGTGCCCGAACGCGAGCGAGACGATATAGCTCGAGAGGCGCTCTCCGTAGCTGGAGATTGTGTCGATCGAGCGCGGCGTCAATTCGCCGAGCACCGCCAGGCCTTTCGCCAGCTCCGTTAATTCCTGGAAATGCTCGTCGAGCGTGCGGTCGAGTTGCGCGCGCTCAGCCAGCGGCACTACGAGCCTGGCTTCCCGCGAGTGGAAATCACGCAGATCGTGAATTTGCGCGATGAAATCGGAGCGAGTGCCGCTGATGGCCGCCCCGGCAATCGCCAGCAGCTTGTTCGTGGTTTTGCCCATGGCCGAGACCACTACGATGGGCCGGCGATCGATTCGTTCCCGGACGATGCGCGCCACGCGTTCAATGGCGCTGGCGGATTCGACGGACGTGCCGCCGAATTTCATCACGATCATCGGAAGGCCTCACGATAGGCGGAAGCTCTAGTTCCACACAGGCAGGAATGCCTATTCCACATCAATCCAGCATGCCCTCCGAATGCATCAGCTCGGCGTTGAGCACAGCGCCACCGGCCGCGCCGCGAATGGTGTTGTGCGTGAGCGCGACAAACTTGTAATCGAGCACCGGGCAAGCGCGCAACCTCCCCACGTAGGCCGCCATGCCGCGTTCCCGCTCGGCATCCTGGCGCGGCTGAGGGCGGTCATTCTGCGGCATATAGCTCACTGGCTTTGCGGGCGCGCTGGGCAGGCGGCGTTGCTGTGGTACGCCGTCAAACGTTTCGAAGGCATGCAGCAAGTCCGTCAGACCAGGCTTTGACGACAGCGCCACCGAGATTGTTACCAAGTGCCCATCCACGACCGGCACGCGGTTGCAGTGCGCGCTGACTTTGGCAGCGAGCGAACGAATGTGATCACCGGCAAAATCACCCAGAATCTTCTGAGTCTCCTGCTCCATTTTTTCTTCTTCGCCGCCGATGAATGGAATTACGTTGGCATTAATGTCCATGGACGGCACACCCGGATATCCGGCGCCTGAAATGGCCTGCATGGTGGATGCAATCACCTGGGTGATGCCGAATGTCTTGAGGGGTGCAAGTCCCATGACGAGCGACACCGTGGCGCAGTTGGGATTGGTTACGATCTGCCCTTTCCAACCGCGGCTGCGCTGTTGGCCTGGTATCAGCTTCAGGTGATCAGCGTTGACCTCCAGCACCAGCAGCGGCACGTCGCGCTCCATACGGTGATTCTTAGAATTCGAGACCACCACGTGACCGGCCTGGGCAAAGGCGCGCTCGATGTCGGTTGCAACCGCGGAATCCAAGGACGAAAACAGAAGGCGCGGCGCGTTGCCGGGCTTGCATTCTTCCACGATGATGTCCTCGACCTTCTCCGGCATCACCCCGGCAAGGTGCCATTTGGTTGCGTCCCGATACTTCTTGCCCGCCGAGCGGTCGCTCGCGCCGAGCCATTTCACGTCGAACCAGGGATGGTTCTCCATAAATCTGACGAAATGCTGGCCCACCATTCCCGTGGCGCCTAAGATGCCAACTTCGATTCTTGCTTCCATAACTGTTTCACCATGCGTTGATAGAGTTCCACGGCTTCCAAAAGCTGCTGCTTGGCCACGCGTTCCTCGAGCGTATGCGCGACATGGATGGTTCCCGGTCCGATCAGAAACGGCTGGCCCCAGGAGCCTCCGAAGGCTGGGATGTCGGTGGTATAGGCCACAACCGTGGTTTCAAAACCATCGAGGCGCCCCAGCCGGACGACGGGAATCTCGAGCACCACGCGTGCTTCGGCGCGGCCATCGACAGCGCGTGTCATAGCCTCATGCGTCGCCCGCGAATCGCCCACCAGGCGAATCATGACTTCGGCTCGGGCCTCGTCGGCAATGATATTGGGCGCGCGGCCGCCGGTGATCGTGCCGATATTCAGTGTGCTCGGTCCCAGCAATTCGTCCACCGGTAAAGCGATTTGGCGAATCGACGTGAGCGCGTCCAGTAATTTTTCGATGGCGGATTCCCCCAGCTCCGGATACGCCGAATGCGCCATGCGCCCTCGCGCCAGGATTTCATATCGCAGTGCGCCTTTAGAGCCTAAGGCAAGCTTGTTCTCCGTGGGTTCTCCGTTGATCAGATATCTGGAGCCGTGCTTCTCGCCTGCCGCGCGATATGCGCCCGCGCTATTGCGTTCCTCTCCTACGACGAACAGCAGTGCAAAATTCTTACCGCCACTCTCGAGCAGCTTCTGTGCAGCTGTGATCATGGACGCGATAATGCCTTTGGTATCGCAAGCGCCGCGACCCCAGATGAATGCGTTATCCTCGCGCCAGGCGACGTATGGCGGAACCGTATCCATGTGAGTGGAGAGCGTGACCACGGGTTCGCCCCAGCGGGCAAACACGTTGAAGCGATGCGGCTCCACCTCTACGCGCTCCACGCAGCCGCCGAAGCGCGACGCCAGAATGGAGAGCTGCTTGAATAGAAATTCTCCAACCTGCTCTTCGTTCTCGGTGATGGATTCGATATCGATCAGCGCCCGCGTCATCTCGAATAAGTTCATGGGTTCCCTGGGAAGGGGCGCTATTTTAGAAGGGGAAAATACGGCAGGCCGCACGTGCGGAGAGACGCAATCCACTTCCGATAGCGCTCCATCCGTTTTCGAAACGAATGACAGTGGGCCGGTGTTAGCCAGACCCCCCAACCGCCGCGGTCGAGAGCCTCCGCGGCGATTTCGGCGGATAGCCCCTTTTTCGCGGGCGTCCGAAGCTTATCGGAACCGCGCGCCCGGATACTGGTGGCCGCCGCGCCTCTATCAGAAAATTCAGGATATCGGTTTTAGCCGAGCGGCGTCAACCGCGCGGTAACGGTAAGTGATACACTTCACCGGTTTCGGCTACGGAGAACCAGAACTCGCCGTTCCAGATGGTCATGCCATGGGGCTGCAAGACCTCGCCCGAGGCTATCGGTTCGGTTGGAGGCAGCATCACCTGCTGCAGAATCCTGCCGCTAGAGGGATCCATCTTGAAGAACGAGCGGTAGATGCTCTCCGCGCACCAAAGGGAGCCATCGGGGTCCCAGCCGATGCCGTGCGGGCGAACGCCGGGGGCAGCGAAGGAGCGCAGGACGCGGCCATCTTCTGGGTTCACCACGTAAATTTGCACCGCGGGCGGCACCGCCACCCATAACTCACCATGCCGCCATTCGAGGCCGTGAGCACCAGTTGGCTGAGGATGCGCCGCGCGCGGACCCCACTTCACCAGGCCGGCGCCGGGGCTCGGCAATGTCTTGAGCGTATGGCCATCGCGCGCATCGACGCGCACTAGCAGGCGATTGTACGTGGAGGCGATCCAGAGCGCCGAACCATCGAACGTGATGCCGGAGCCACGGTCCGTGCCGGTGTCAAACTGCCGGATCACGCTGCCGTCCGAGAAACGGACGAGCGCCACGCGATTGGTCGCCTGGTCGAGAATCCAGAGACCTTCGCTTGTCGCCTGCAGGCCGTTCGGCGCCGCGCCGGGCGTGCGGAAGGCGCGGTCGACGCGAGGCGCAACGGTGGTGGGGAAGCTTTCCCGGGCAGCGCACATTTGTGCGCGGGGCAATGCGGAAGCCACGGCCGCTAATTTCAGGCAATCACGACGGCTGAGCACGGCATTTACCTCGCGGGACTACCGGGTTTCAAGCTGCACGAGTTGCGGAGAACCTTCGCTCTCGGCAGGTCCAAGGATGGTTTGGGGATCGCGCCAGAAGTCCATGTAGGCGGTGTAGTGCGAGCAAGCCACAGTGCATCGCGGCGCACAGCCTTTCACAGTGAGGTACTCGCGCCGGATATCGTCGACCGTGTATTGTGCGAGCGGCTTCGCAGGATAGCCGCGCTGTTGCGAACAGTAATGCACCAGCCCATCTTCACAAACATAAAGATAGCGGGCGCCGGAGCGGCAGCGCCAATCGTTCGCACGGCCGTGCGCAATGTTGTCCTGAAAGAAGTTCAACTGCGCATAACTTCGCTTAGCCATACGCTTCATGCGCAGATAGACGTCGCGTTCGGGTTCGCTTAACGGCCGCAATTGGCCGGTCGAATCGTGGATGATGCCGATGGTAGAGGTGAGGCCCAGCTCCACGGCGCGGCGACCCACTTCGAGCGCATCTTTCGGATTGCGGATACCGCCTCCAACCACGGAGTTGATATTGATGTGAAACTCGGCGTGTTCCGACAGAAGCTGAAGTTTCTTATCCAGAACCTTCAGGCTTTTCTTCGATACGTCGTCGGGAGTCACGTTATCGATCGAAATTTGCAAGTGCTCGAGGCCGGCCTGATTCAAACGGCGAATGCGGTCCGCGGTCAGCAGATATCCGTTGGTGATCATGCCCGCTATGATGCCGTGTTTGCGAATTCTGGCGATGATCTCGTCAAGCTCGGGGTGCAGCAGCGGCTCGCCACCGCTCAAAGTAACGATGGTGGTTCCCAGGTGCGCAAGCCGGTCGATACGCTCGAGCATGACGCTCAGCGGGACCGGCTTCGAAACCTCGTCGTATTCGTTACAGTAGGCGCAGGACAAATTGCAGCGGCGTATGGGAATGATGTGGGCCAGGATTGGATGATCGGTAGAAGCCAGCCCCTTCAGGATCATCATCAGCTCGCGCGAGCGGCGATGCATGGCTGTCCAACTTCGCCTGAAACGGAAGCCCAAATCTGCCATAGTGTCCTGAGAGGTCCCTTCATTAGAGCACAGGTTCGCGGAGTTGCCGAGCAGCAACCTGCGAGTGGTGTATTTTGAGAGTTTGAATGGTGATTCTATCAATCGAATGAACAACATAGATCCCGTCACTGGGTTTGGAGGCGAGTCGCAAAACGTATGATTTCCGTCATGATTGACGGTACGCCTCTCCTGTTGCGCAGCGCCGGGGTCAAGAATCACCTCTATTACTGGATCCGGGGCCTTACCGAGTTCGCTCGCGGAAACCGGGTTTCGGTTTTTCCGTTTCTCAACGGATTCGGACGAGTGGCGCACGAAACTTCGGTGGTCGGCCGCGTTGCAACCTGGGAGCGGCTGGCGCTGCTGATTGCGGCCAATATTTCTCCCTATCCGATATTGAACTGGCTGGTGCCGCGCGCGGATATTTTTCACGTCTCACAGCAGATGCTGAATCCGCCGCGAAAGGCGCCGCTGACCGCGACGATCTACGACATGACCTGTTGGTTAGTGCCCGAGATGCACACGACCGCCAACGTCATAGGCACAAAGCGCATGGCAGAACGAGTTTATCCGCTTGCCGCCGGGCTGATTGCGATTTCCGAGTGCACCAAAGCCGATGCCGTTCGTGTGATGGGGATTAAACCGGAGCTCATCGACGTGATTCCTCCCGGTGTAGCGCCCGCTTTTTTCGAGGTCCCTGCGGCTGCCGCGCAAGAAACGCCGCTTGGCTATGGGCTCCGAAAGCCGTACGTACTTTATGTCGGGACCATCGAGCCGCGCAAGAATCTGAACGCACTGCTGGATGCCTGGCAGCAACTGTCATCTAGTTTGCGCGAACAGTTCGAGCTGGTCATCGCAGGTTCCTGGGGCTGGGGCGATCGCGCCGTGTTCGACCGTTTGCAATCCGGCATCCCAGGGGTGCGGTATCTGGGCTACGTTCCGGAACCGGACTTGCCGGCTGTAACGGCTGCCGCTACTGCTTTCATCTACGTTTCGCTGTACGAAGGCTTCGGATTGCCGGTGGCGCAAGCCCTGGCTGCTGGAGTCCCGACGATTACTTCAAGTGTTTCTTCGCTGCCGGATGTGGCGGGCGATGCGGGCTTGCTGGTAGATCCACACAGCACGGCGGAGATCCGGGACGCACTCGACCGGGTATTACTTTCACCGTCGTTGCGGGCGCAACTCGCGGCAAAAAGTCCTGCTCAAGCGCGCCGTTTTACCTGGGACATATGCGCGAGGAAATCCTGGGCTTTCTTCGAGCGCCTGTGCGCCTGAAGCGGGCAGGCTGACGCTGCCTGGGTCTCGCGTCGCCGCCGAGCGCGATCGTCATTCTCCTAATTTAAAGTTGACTTCGATTTCTGTCAGCACTTCGACAGGCTCGGTATTGAGCAGCGTGGGGTAATACGTCCACTGCTCGACGGCTTCGACGGCCGCTCGCACCAGTAGCGGATGTCCTCCGATCACTCGCAAACTCCGCACCACGCCGTCTCTGGCAATGATGGCTTCCAGATGCACCGGGCCCGTGATGCGCGCCTCTCTGGCGAGTCGCGGATAGACCGGCAGGACCTGGCGTCTGATCTTCGCGGCTTGCACGCGGCCGCCGACGCGCACAGGGGCCTGAGGCTTTGATGACGCCGCGGGCGGGCTGAGCTTGGGTGGCGGCACGACACGCGGGACCTCGACGGGGATGCCAAAGGGTACGCCGTTAGAAACGCCAGTGGACGACACTCCGCCCGATCCCGAAAATATTGCTGGCGGCTCATCCGGACCGGTGACTACACGGTCAGGGATCCTGGACGGCTGTGTAAACGGGTGGGGCTCGAAAACGCGCGGTGCTGTTGCGCTGGTTCGCCGGTTCGGCGAGCGAGTCTCGGGCGCGGGCGCTTGCGTCTCGCCCCCATGCCGCGGCGGCATCAGAATTTGCAGCAGCGGATTGGGCACGATGGCTTCGGTGCGCAATAGCGGAAGGAGCACCATGGTACCGATCAAGACGACCTGGCCTGCGCATGATAGCGCAACCGCAGCCGGCCGTCGCGTACGCGCACGGGTATCTACGAAAACCTGCTCGAACATAATTCTTCCCTCTTGGTGCCGTCGATTAATTTTGAAAATCTGTGCGCAAGACTTCGAAAGATTTGACACCAGGTGAAGGGGGCCAGTTCCATTTGATTGCGGCTAGGACTCGGGCAGCAGGCGTGAACCGTGAACCACGGCTAAGACTTCAATTCTGCTTTCGGCGGCCAGAACCCGATAGATGACCCGGTAGGGCGAGACCACAAGCTCGCGCAGAAAACGGTTTTGAAATTCGGGAGCGATGCGCCTCAGCAGCGGGTGATGGCGAAGCAGGTTCGTCTTCTTGCTTACGTCGTCATAAAGGCGCAGCGCGGCCGCCGGTTGTTCACGCCGGATAAAAGCTGCCGTTTCCAACAAGTCAGCCGCGGCCGGCTGCGTCCAATAGACGTGGTACTCTCGTTTAGCCAACCGCGATCTTCCTGAGACGCCGCATCACTTGTGCGTTATCCAGCACTTGACCTTTGCGGGCAGCTTCGAGCCCGCGCACGACGGTTTCGAGAAGCTCCAGGCGTTCCAGTCTTTTCTCGTACTCTTGAACGTTTTCGAGAATAGCTGCCGAGCGGCCTCGCTGGAGGATCACGAAGGGCCGGCGTTCGGTGTGCAGGCGGCGCATAATTCGGGCGGAATTCTGCCGCAGATCTGTAATCGGGATGAGATCTTCTGTGGCTTTGATACGTACAGGCATCCGTACCTCTAAACATACAGTCTAACATGCCAGCCAGAAGAGCGTGACGGCCCCAATAGACTTCCGCCGCTCGCTCGCGTTGTAATAAAAACCTCATGCCGGAAAATGGTGGAAAGAAACTTCGCAGCCAGGAGTGGTGGATCGGATCGAGCTACGAGCATTTCGCGCGCCGAGCCTGGTTTCGCGCCGAGGGCTTCGGTCCCGAGGTGTTCCAGAACAAGCCCGTCATCGGCATTTGCAATTCATGGAGCGAACTGAACAACTGCAACATGCACTTGCGCATGGTGGCGGAAGCGGTGAAGCGCGGCGTTTGGGCGGCGGGCGGCGTGGCGCTCGAGTTCCCGACGATTTCGCTGGGCGAAATGTTCATGCGGCCCACCACGATGCTGTATCGCAATCTGATGGCCATGGATGTCGAAGAATCAATTCGTGCGAATCCCATCGACGGCGTAGTGCTGCTGTGCGGCTGCGACAAAACTACGCCCGCGCAATTGATGGGCGCGGCCAGTGCCGATATTCCCGCCATCGTGGTTCCCGGCGGACCGATGCTGAGCGGCCAGTGGCGCGACCGGCGACTGGGTTCCGGCACCGACGGCCGGAAATTATTCGATTTGTTCCGCACCGGGCAAGTCACCGAAGAAGAATGGTCAGAGATCGAGGGCTGCATCTCGCGCAGCGCCGGCCACTGCACGGTGATGGGCACGGCATCCACCATGACCAGCCTGGCTGAGGCGCTGGGCATGACGCTCACGGGCTGCGCTAACATTCCCGCGCCGGACTCGCGCCGCCTCTCGATTGCCGAAGCAAGCGGCCGCCGCATTGTGGACATGGTTCGTGAAGATCTCCGCCCTTCGCGCATTATGACCCGGGAGGCATTCGAGAATGCCATCACCGTGGACATGGCCATCGGCGGTTCAACGAACGCGGTGGTGCACTTGATCGCTATCGCGGGAAGATTGGGAATCCGGCTGGCGCTGAAGGATTTTGACGCCATCTCGCGGCGCACTCCCTACATCGCCAACGTAAAGCCCTCTGGCGAGTTTCTGATGGAAGATTTTTTCTACGCGGGCGGTCTGCCGGCGGTCATGAAAGAGATTCTGCCGCTGCTACACGGCGATCTGTTGACCGTGACCGGCAAGAGTATGCGCGAAAATCTGGAGCAGGCGGTGGCGCACCGGCGCGATGTCATCCGTACGGCGGCCGAACCGCTCAACCCGCAGGGAGGCACCGTCATCCTTTACGGCAATCTGGCTCCGGACGGCGCCGTACTCAAGCAGACGGCCGCGTCACGGCGGCTGCTCGAGCATCGCGGAAGAGCCTATGTGTTCGAAAACTATCAGCAGATGCGAGTGGAAATCGATCGTGAGGACCTGCCGGTGGATGAAAATACGGTTCTGCTGATGAAAAACTGCGGGCCGAAAGGCGCTCCCGGTTTTCCGGAATGGGGCCACATCCCCATGCCGAAGGTTCTGTTGAAGCGCAACATCGACGACGTCGTACGGATTAGTGACGCACGGATGAGCGGCACCAGCTTCGGCACGGTGGTGCTGCACGTGGCGCCCGAGGCAGCGATCGGCGGGCCGCTTGGCGTAGTACGCACCGGGGACGAAATCAAGCTGGACGTGGCTTCCAGGCAGCTCGAGTTATGCATTGCGGACGACGAAATCAAAGCGCGCCTGGCGCAATTCACTCCACCGGCTCCGCAGTACACGCGCGGCTATGGACGGTTATTTCTGGAGCACGTGACGCAAGCGAATCTGGGCTGTGATTTCGATTTCCTGATGAAGTAGCAGGAGGCCTGGCGGCGCGCCGCTGCGGTTCTAAAGCACAACCACGGGATGGTAGAGATGCGGGAGCTTGGCTTCACCGATGGCCAGCAGTTCGCCTCCGCTAGAAACGGCTTTCACATAACGCGTGCCGGCTTGGGCGCGAAATGGTGAAACGGCGAAGTCTCTGCCCTGGCGTATGAGGCCGGCAGTCACATCATCAATGACGACGGTTGGAAATTCCGCCAACAGGCCAGTGACTGGAATCAGCGCGTCAGCCAGGTTCCCTTCAGCCGCCGCCATGGATTCGAGCTCGGTAAGGGTGTGCGCCTGCTCGATGGAGAATTCGCCCGAGCGAAGGCGCCGCAGACGGCTCAGGTGAGCGCCCGATCCCATGGCCTGCCCGAGCTCGTGCGCGATGGAGCGCAAATAAGTGCCACTCGAACAATGCACCCACAGGTGCGCTTCCGGGCCTTCGACATCGAGGACCTTCAACGCGTACACGTGTACCGGCACCGCCTTCAGCGCCACCGCGACGTTTTGGCGCGCAAACCGGTATGCCGGCACGCCCCCAACTTTTTTGGCGGAGACTGCCGGCGGCGCCAGCAGGAACTCACCACGAAATGCCTCCAGCCGGTCCTCCAGCGCCTCACGTTTGATCACTGGATCGGTGAGCACCGACGTGGCCGTTCCTTCGCGATCGTACGTGTCGGTGGAATATCCGAAGCGGACCCAAGCATCATAGATCTTGTCGTTGCGCAGGTAGAATTGAGCCAACCGGGTGGCACGGTCAATCACAACCGGTAGCACTCCAGTCGCCATTGGATCGAGGGTGCCCAAGTGACCAACCCGGCGAGTATTGGCCAGACGCCGAACGTTATTCACCGCATCGTGCGACGTCCAGCCTTCCGGTTTGTCAACGACGATGATTCCGTCCATCGTCCGCATCCTCGTGCTCGAGGCTTTTCAAACTCTCGAGCAACACTTTGCCGACAATGCGAAAGCTTTCGGCGCTCAATTTATCGATGGTGTCTTTGTCGGTATGCCAGTAGGAGTTCGCCGGTCCATAATCCAAATCGATCAGATCGAGCGCCTTGACGCCGCGGTGCAGGAACGGTAAGTGGTCGTCTTCTATGGCGCTGGCATTTTTCAAAAAATGGCTTCCGAACCCCAAGCGCTCAGCCGTGCTCCACACCAGCTCACGTAACGGACTGGAAGAATTCATGTCCTGCAGGATGTCGAGCTTTCGGTCTCCAATCAAATCCACGTTGATCAGCGCTCGAATGCGTTCCAGCGTGCCATCGCCCGCCCATTTTTCCGCCAGATGCCTGCTGCCATACAAGCTGTCGTAATCGGACCACTGCGCGATGGCTTCTTCGCCGTCGAACCAGACCAGGTACACATCGTCGCGACGCGGTTCTCCGGCAATGGCCTTGGCAAACTCGAGCAGGAAGCCCGCCGAAGCGCCGCCATCGTTGGCGCCCACGAAATATGTCCCAGGCATCGATTTGGTGTCGTAATGCCCCGTTATCACGATGGCCTTGCCGGAGCGGCCGGAGAAGCGCGCAATGATATTTTTCATGGGCGTTTGCCTAAGCGGTGTGGACGCCGTGAAATCATCCTGGGTCACCTGACAGCCGAAAGGTTTCAGCTGCGCCAGAATGTAGATCTGCAGCTTCTTGATGGCTTCAGAGCCGGAAGGCCGTGGACCGAAGGCGACGACTTTGCGCGTAATAGCCAAGGCATCCGGGCCGTTGAATTCCCGGGCCCGCAAAATGCCGCCTGCCGCCAGGCACATCGCCAGTGTCACGATTGCTTTTTTGCGGTGCATACGTAGCCCAGGGTGAAATTCCGATCGCGATCGAGAAAATCCAGAAATGGCAGGACCAGTGCCGGAGGAACCAGGAGGATCGCGGCCGGTAAGAACCCGATCCAACGCCAACCTCCTGAGAAGAATTGTAAACCGTTGAGCAGGCGGCGTGCCAGCAGGCGAAAATATCCGCCCACCGGCTGAATCTCAAACTCATGAAAACCGGCGCGCTCCAGCAGGTATTCCAGGCCGTGGCGTGTGTAGCGGAAATAATCATGTGGCGCCTGATGCACTTCCCACTCATGAGGTACCACCAGTAGAAGCGCCCCGCCCGGCGAGAGGGCCCGTGACATTTCGGCGAGAGCGCAGCCAGGCTCCGCCACATGCTCAAGCGTCACGATGTTCAGGCAGCCGGCGAAGGAGTTGGAACGGAACGGAAGCACTGTCACATCCGCCAAGGCGTCGAGCCCGCTATAATCCCAGGCTCGGTCACCAACCGCCAGGTCCACTGCGCAGTATCGCTGCTCGCCGAAGAAGTGTGCGTAACGGCACTCGCCCGCGCCCGCATCCAAAACCCACGCTCCGGACGGCAGGCCTCCGGCGAAGCGGATAACGGCGTCTTCGATGATCGATTCAAAGTGGAGCACATGGCGGCGCAGCGGACGTGGGAGAGACTCGGCCAGTGCGCTATATCTCATGTACGCCGACGTGCCTCTATCATCACTGTGGAACCGGCGCGGAACGCGGCTTCAGAAATCGTGAAGGGCAAGGACACGAAGACCATCGAGAAATAAAGCGCATCTTTCAGCAAGCGCTCCGCGGATCCCTCCTTTCGCGCCTGAATTCCCCGCGCCATCGGATCGAGTGAAGGCGCCAGACTGGTGGCCAGGCCCGCTGGATTGTCCCGCAGTGAAAAATATTTCCGGCGGACAACTTCGAACCCGCTGGACAAGAGCATCCTTTCGACATCGAGGTCGCGGAAAAGATGCAGATGGCGCGGCGCATCGACGCCGTTCCAAGCTCGGCCGAGAAGCGCGAATTGCCACGAAGCCGCGTTCGGCACTTGCACAATGAGCCGGCCATCGGGTTTCAGCAACCGGCCCGCCTCGCGCAGATAAACGAGCGGCCCCCGGACGTGTTCGAGCACGTGGAACATGGTAACAGCGGCGAAGCTTTGTGGTGCGAACGGAGATAGAGGAAGGTCACCGGCCACCGCGTCTACAGAGTGGCGTTGCCGTGCCAGTCGAGCGGCATCCGGCGACAGGTCAAGGCCGATTGCGCAAACTCCGCGCTCGCGCAACATGCCGATGAGCAGTCCGCCTCCGCAGCCCACATCGAGTACCGGTCCGGATACGCCGGTATGGAGCAGCGCGCGCGCGACAAACCAAAGGTGATCCCGCAACACCAGCCTGCGATACATTTCTTCGAGGCGCGAAGGCGCGTCCCGCTGCGGATCGAACCAGTACTTGCGCGGGTAATAAGCGGCGAACTCATCCGGACGCGGCTGAGGCGAGAGACGCATCAGACCGCATTTGACGCACTGCCGGATGGCGAAGCGTTTCGTCGTGGTGGCGTAAAGCCGGTCGGTGGTGGCGAATTTTTCGATGAAGTCTAAGCTTCCGCACAGCGCGCAGCGTTCTTGCTCTTTTGTCGAGCCGGATTCCGGGGCCGCCGCGGGCGTGTTTTGGACCCAGCTCATTTCAGCAACTCGCTCAATGAAATACGGTATCGTTCGAGCAGAAGGCGTATGTCACGCGGTGAGAGCCGCCGGAAGCGCTGGAACTCGCGACGCTTGCGAAACATACGCGGGCTGAGTACCAGCGCCGCAAGGTCGCCTGCCAGAAGCGCCTGGGCCATACGCAGTTTCCCTTTCCAGCCTGGGAACCGGGCGGTGTCTCCAGCGTCGTGAAAAGAAGCCCAAGCCCCAGCAGCCAGGCGTGCGCCGTAATACCACCAGTTACGCCAAAGCAGGCTCCACGGAAAAAGTTTCATTACCAGCAGCACGCGGTTTCGCTCGATGAGTTTCAAACGGCGGGTGGATTCCAGTCCAAGCGTGGAGCCGCGATGGTGACGCACAACGGCGGCCGGAACATACAGACATTTCCATCCGGCGATCCTGGCGCGCAACCCCAGTTCGGCGTCATCACCATAGGCAAAGAAGTCTTCGTCGAACACGCCGATCTCATTCAGCATCTGCATGTGGTACATGGCGGCACAACCGTCCGGCCAAAGAACTTCTCCGGGAGTATCGAAGCGGCCATCATCGAGATCTCCCATGCCACGGCCGCGATTCTGGCCATCCGGATAAATCAGATGCCCGGCTTTATCGATACGGGTGGGGTCTTCGTACACCAGGATTTTGGAAGCAGCCATACCCACATCCGGACGCGACTCAAAGGCTCGGGAGAGGGCACAAAGCCAATCCGGCCCGGCTTCAGCGTCATTATTGAGTAACGCCACCAATGTCCCGTGCGCCGCTTGGATGCCCTGGTTATTGGCGGCGCAGAAGCCCATATTCATTGAGTTGCGGATAAGCTTCGTAGGCTTGTTACCTATGAGGGCGAAGTCCTTTGCAACCATTTCCGGCGATCCGTCATCGGAACCATTGTCGATGACAAGCACCTCAAAGTCGACCGCCTGCTGGCGCTTGAGAGACTCGAGACACGCACGGAGTAACTCGCGCCGGTTCCAATTTACGACCACAACAGAGATCAACGGGGAGGGCCGATCGTGCAACTGTTGTATTATAGCCATTGAGGGGTCTTCAGGAACCCACTATGACCTCCATCGGCGAGACTTTACGCCGCGAACGGCAGCGGCGTGGTGTGAGTCTCGAACAAATTTCCGGCCAAACAAAGATCAGCGCTCATCTGTTGGAAGCCCTGGAGGCGGATCAATTTGAGCGCTTGCCCGGCGGAGTCTTTGCGAAGAATTTCGTCAGGCAGTATGCACGAGTGCTGGAGTTGGATGAAGATGAGCTGGTGGCGGAACTCAAGGATTATCTCGAGCCTGCGCCGGCAGTCATCGAAACTCCGATACAGCCAGTTCGCCCGCGCGTGAAAAAGTTCGCGCCGAATTCCCGGGCGTTCGAAGATTTCCGCGATCGTATCAGATCGGACTCCTCCATTTCGGCTTTCCTCTGGGTGGTGATCGCGGTGATTGCCTGTGCGGGTGTTTATACCATGTGGCAAAGGGGGAGGCAGACCACAAAGAGCGTGGAAACCACCAGACCCGCGCAGCCCGCGCCTGCTTCTGTAGCCCAGCCTGCGAGCTTGAAGAAAGATACGGACACCAACACCTCACTGCCGGCGGCTCCTGGTTTTCGTCCGGCCGAACTTTCGGCCACGGGAAAGGTTCAATCCCAGACGGCGGCTTTGGCTCCCCCGGCGGCACGCACGCCTGGAGCGGTGAAATTGGCATCATCGGTCAAAGTGCAGGCGCAAAAACCGGAAGCCGGCATCGCGGCAAAACAAACGCCTAAGCCAACGGCGGCATTGTCTGCTCAGCCAAATGGCCCGCACGTCCAGCCAGCCCCTACCCAGACCCAGGCGGCCCGGACATTTCACGTTGCGCTGACGGCTAATCAAGAGGTATGGCTACGCATCAGCGCCGACGGACAACATGTTTACAGTGGCACCCTCACGCCACAAGAAAGCAAACAACTGGAAGCGGCGCGCAAGATCCGCGTGCTGGTGGGAAACGCCGCAGGCTTGAATATTACTCTCAACGGAAAACCCCTCGGTCCGTTAGGGCCGCAAGGGGAAATACAGATGTGGGAGTTAACCTCGAACGGCGCTCACGTGGTGCCGCGCACGCCACCAACTTCAGAAGGTCCTTCGGCCGGCGAAGAGCGCCCCTGACGGCGCAAGGGAGCCATCTTTCTCTTCCTTTCCATTCGTAACAATTCGCGTCGCCGGCGAGATTTGATCCTGATATCCACCTTCCGCCAGAACTTCCGGAAGTAACCGACGGCGGAGAGCATGGCAAACGCCACCACAATCCACATCATCCAGTAACCCATCCAGGCAATTTTTGGATGGTGAAGACCGACGAGCAAGAGCGATACCGCGGTGACTTGGGCCACCATCTTGGTTTTGCCGAGGTCACTGGCGCGGATGGTGTACCCTTCGGCGGCGGCGATGCTACGCAGACCTGAGATGGCGAACTCGCGGCCCACAATCACAATCACCATCCACGCAGGGACCGCATGCACTTGCACAAGAGAAATCAGCGCAGCGGAAACCAGCAGCTTGTCTGCGATGGGATCGAGTAGCGTGCCGATTGTGGTCACCTGGCCCCAGCGGCGTGCGAGGTAACCGTCGAGCAGATCGGTGGCCGCGGCGACCAAAAAAATAGCCAGCGCCAGCCACTCGTGCGTGGCCACCACACCGAATAGCCGTACGGAGACGTTCTCTTCCACCAGCGCGGCAACCAGCAGGGGAACGAAGAAGATGCGGACAATGGTGAGAACGTTTGGAAGCTTCATGGCGCCCTTCCCAACTATAATCCTCCGCACGGCGGCCGGACAACTCCGGGGCTGCGGCCTGGAAAGGCCCGTAGCGGGTGCGCAACTAACTCACAAACCGGGCTAATTTCTGTTTGAGAGAGGCCGGAACTTCCGCCTCCAGCTCGCAAGCGCTGTCTGAGTAGCGCGCATGGAGCACACGCCCCTGGGCATGCAGCGCCGAGATGCTCGTCGACTCCGACAACGGGAACCGGAAACGCGTGCGCACCATGGGATCGAAGGGCAGGACGTCATCCATGGCCCTCTCCAAAACGTCGATGCCCACGCCCGTCAGTGCCGATAGCGCCACCGCGCGCACACACGGTTTGGCTGCCTCACTGTTTTGAAGGCGGCGCAGAATATCCTCGGGCTGAGCGTCGGCCGGCAGGCGGTCCATTTTATTCATGACCAGCAGTTGGGGGATTTCAGCGGCGCCGATTTCCGCCAATACCTCGAGCACGTGCGCCACGTGCTCCTGTGCGTGCGGTGCCGAAGCATCAACCACATGGAGGATGAGAGCGGCTTCGGTCACCTCTTCCAAAGTGGCGCGAAAGGCCTGGACCAGAGTTGTGGGAAGGCGGCGGATGAATCCTACCGTGTCGCTTACCAATATGCGCCGGCGCGAGGGCAGCGCGAGTCCCCGTACCGTGGGGTCAAGAGTGGCGAACATACGGGCATCGGTCAGCACCCCGGCACTGGTCAGACGGTTGAACAGTGTGGATTTACCTGCATTGGTGTAACCCACAAGCGCAAGCGTGGCCAGAGGCACTGCGTCACGCTGCCGCCGGTGCACACCGCGAGTGGCCCGCACACTTTCCAGATTCTCCTTAATGGATTTGATCCGGCGATGAATCCGCCTTCGGTCCGTTTCGAGCTTGGTCTCACCGGGACCGCGTGTTCCGATACCGCCGCCGAGCCGTGACATCGCGACTCCCTGGCCGCTCAAACGGGGCAACAGGTATTCCAACTGCGCCAACTCCACTTGCAGCCGCCCTTCACGCGTGCGGGCGCGACGGGCAAAGATATCCAGGATGAGTTGGGTGCGATCCAGAACCTTGAGCTCGAGTTCGTCCTCCAGATTCCGTTGTTGCGTGGGCGTGAGCTCGTGATCAAACAAGACTACATCGGCGTCCGTTGCGTCAGCCGTCGCGGAAATCTCCCGGATCTTTCCGCTGCCGATCAGCGTGGCGGCTTCCGGAGCCTCTCGCGACTGGACGAGCGTGTCGACCACAGTGGCTCCGGCGGTTGCAGCCAGTTCGCGAAGTTCCTGAAGGGAGTCCTCGGTCGAGGCGTTTAGATGTTTGATGGAGCGACCGCCGGGGACGCGCCTTCGGCTTTTCCACTCGACGCCCACCAAGATCGCGCGTTCGCCAGATTCGCGCGTACGCTGCCCTTCCAGACGGTTCAACCGTTCGTGGAATCCGGGTGCGCGGTCTCCGGCGCATGCTGCGCGGCGGCAGCGGTTCCATGCCCGGCTGCCTGGGCAGCGCCCGTATATGAATGGCCCACTTTTACGGTGACCACGGTGGAGATGGCGTGCTTGAAGATCAACTGTTCCTGGTTATTAGTCTCCAGGATGAGCGAGTACTTGTCGAAACTCTTAATGCGGCCGGAAAGTTTCACGCCGCTGAGCAGGTAAAGCGTAATGATAGTCTTATCTTTGCGCGCATTGTTCAGAAAGCTGTCTTGAATATTTTGCGCCGGCTTGTCCATAGAGTCCCCCATTTACTCGGGAAAAACGTCCCAGTCAGGGCACATCGGCAACAATTGTACACCAAAAGACTGGAGTGAGAACTGCTTGGGTGGTTTTAGGGGAGCCCGACGCGCCCGGAACCCGCGTTATTAAATTAAGCGAAATCGCGGGCGAATCGGGCACCGCAGAAAAGCCGGCCACATGCCGCATCAGTCGTCGTTATCCTCAAATATTTCAGACCCGATTTTTTCCTGGCATTTGACGCAGAACTTGGCCCATGGCACCGCATCCAGGCGCTTAGGCGAAATCGGTTCTTCACAAGCGGCGCAAACACCATAACTGCCGTGCTGCACTCTGCGGAGGGCAGCCTGGACCTCGCGCAGCAGCTTCATGTCGAGAGAATTCCTGTTCAGGAAGATCCACTCTTCATGGCTCTGCTGGCTAAGATCTCCCTCATCGGAAGGGACATCAAGCCGCGATACCACTTGAGCTATCTTCTGCGCCGACATGCTACGACGCAGTTCATCCGCCTTAGCTTCCAGAGCCTTATGGTAATGATCGAATCTTGTTCCGGCTCCATTTTTATTCATTGTCTTTGGCATTGTTACAACCTTATGGCCTGGCGGCCGCCTTGGGGTAATTTGCCCCGGCGAAAAATTACCGCCCGGAAAAGTATGACGATTTCCAACCCCGGAAAGTTTCAAACAAAAGATGAGGGCCGCGGTGGGATCGGGGAAATAGGCTACCACCTGGGACCTACGAAAGTCAAATCATAGTCTTATCCAATACAGGATGAGCCTGAAGCGTCTTATCCAATACAGGATGAGCCTGAAGCGGCATGCGGATGGCAGCGATGGCAGCGGCTCCAGAGGCGCTGCTTCGGCTTCGGCGACTGCTTCCCGAAACCTGTAGCGGCGGACAACACGCCCGCGTCTACTAGAAACCAATTAGAAACGGCGGTCCGTTTGCGTCTGAACTAGCGGCGTCTCACCAGGTAAACCGCAACTTCGGCGAGCAGGTTCGGCAGGAATGTAACGCGCCGCCGGCCCGCCAGAAAGTAACAGCGCTCGATGACCAGGCCCTCTTTTCCGGCCAACTGATCGAAGTCATGGACCGTGAGGAAGTGGATATTGGGAGAATCGTACCAGTCATGCGGGAACAATTTGGTTTTCGGAGCGCGTCCGGTTCCGAGCAAGGCGAGTCGCACGGGCCAGTGGCCGAAATTTGGGAACGCCACAATGGCGCGCCGGCCCACGCGGACCATTTCCCGCACCACTTTAAGCGGCTGCCGGGTTTCCTGCAGCGTCTGGCTGAGAATGACGTAGTCGAAGGCGTGGTCCGGGTAATCAGGCAAGACTTCATCGATGTCACCTTGGTAAGCGGAGACGCCGCGGGCAATGGCCCGCTGTACCTTGGCCGGCGAAATCTCGACGCCGCGAGCTTCCACGCCCTTGTTTTCGGCCAGCCACTCCAGAAGTTCTCCGTCTCCGCAACCCAGGTCGAGCACCTGCGTTCCCGGCTCTACGATGTCGCTGATGATGGCGAAGTCGCTGCGGCCGAGCAATTGGCGTACGAACGGTTTTCCCTTAACTGGAACAGCTGCCGGCACTAAATGTTCTCCTTGCAGGTACTGGCCAGAAAACCGCGGATCACGTCACTTTGCTCTGCGACGTCCACCAGAAACGCGTCATGGCCGTAGTTTGACGGCAGCTCGCAATACGCCACGTTCCGATTGGCCCGCCGCAGCACGCGCACGATTTCCTCGGATTGATAACTGGGATAGAGCCAATCCGAGCTGAAGCTGATGACCAGAAACCTGGACGTCACCTTTTGGAATGCGGCCGTGAGCGAGCCGGTCGGGTTGGTCAGGTCGAAGTAATCTTCGGCTTTGGTGATGTACAGGTAGGAGTTCGCGTCGAAGCGTGTTACAAACTGGCTGCCGCGATAACGCAAATAGCTCTCGACCTCAAAATCCACGGAGAAATCAAATCCGAATTTCTCTTTTTCGCGCAGCCGGCGGCCGAATTTCTCGCGCATGGATTCATCGCTCATATAGGTGATGTGACCGATCATGCGGGCGATAGCGAGGCCGCGCCCCGGCGGTTTGCCGCTGTAATAATTGCCCTCGCACCAGTCGGGATCGGCCATGATGGCCTGCCTGCCGACTTCGTTGAATGCGATCTGCTGCGGACTGTGTCTCGCCGTGGTGGCAATGGGAATGGCCGCGATGACGCGATCTGGATACGAAACCGCCCATTCGAGCGCCTGCATGCCGCCCATGGAACCACCGGCGACGGCCAGGAGCCGCTCAATTCCCAGATGGTCGACCAGCATGGTCTGCAGCCGGACCATGTCTCCGATGGTGATTACCGGAAACGACATGCCGTAGGGACAGCCGGTCTGCGGATTGATGGACGCCGGGCCCGTGGTTCCCTGGCATCCGCCCAAGACGTTTGAGCAAATGACAAAATATTTGTCGGTGTCGAACGCTTTTCCCGGTCCGATGGTGTTATCCCACCACCCCGGCTTGCCGGTTTCGTGGCTGATACCAGCGGCGTGCGCGTCACCTGAAAACGCGTGCAGAATCAAGATGGCATTAGACTTCGAGGCATTCAGCGCACCGTACGTTTCGTAGGCGATACTCACCGGCGTGAGTTTGGCGCCGCTCTCGAGCGAGATCGAATCGAACTCCACCGCCTGTGTGTCGACAGTCATGTGCGGGAATTTTTCATGATAGCAGCACCGGGAAGGCGGGACCGTGCCGGGTGCTGGGCGGACTGGGCGGACGTAAACTAGGACTTCTGAGAACTTTCACCTGCCTTGCGGTGCTGGTCTCGCTCGCTCAAGAGTCATATCCGAGCGCGGCCGGCAGCGATCGCGAGACGTTCAACTATCGGAAAGCGCTTCCTGGATACCATTACGAGTTTCCGCGGGATCATTTCGCGCATCCGGAGTTTCGCACGGAGTGGTGGTATTACACGGGCAATCTGCGGGATGCGCAGGGCAAGCGCTTCGGCTTCGAGCTGGTTTTTTTTCGTCAGGGGCAGCGGCGCGGCGCTACTCAAAACCAGTCTGCCTGGCGTGTAGACGACCTGTACCTGGCACATCTGGCGCTTACCGATGTCGATGGAAAACGGTTTTACGATCGGCAGCGGCTCAATCGCGGTGGACCCGGGATTGCGGGCGCCGATTTTGCACGCCAGCGCATCTGGAACGGAAACTGGTCGTCCCAATGGGAGGGAGACAAGCAAACGTTGGAGGCCGTGGCCGAGGAGTTCCGCTTCCGGCTGAGGCTGAATGCTCTCAAGCCACCGGTCATTCACGGGACTCAAGGCGTCAGCCAAAAGGCGCCCGGCGAAGGCCAAGCGTCATACTACGTCTCGTTTCCACGGCTCGAAGTGACGGGCGAAGTATGGCTCGACCGCTCACGGCGCGAAGTCCGCGGCACCGCCTGGATGGATCACGAATGGTCCACGCACCAGCTGGCCGAGAACCAGGTGGGATGGGACTGGTTCAGCGTCCAACTGGATAATGGAACCGAGCTGATGGTGTTTGAGCTGCGCCGGAAAGACGGCAGTATCGATCCATACTCCTCGGGAACGTATATCGATCGCGAAGGCCGTGCCCATCACCTCACCCGAGCCGAGTTCTCTCTGACGCCGGGCGCGCAATGGAAAAGCCCGAAGACTGGCGCGGCTTACCCGGTTCGCTGGAAGATTCAGGTGCCGGCGTTCGGCGTATCGCTCGAAGCCAGCGTACAGCTCAACCAGCAGGAATTGATTTCGACGGACAACGGGGGTCCCACTTACTGGGAAGGCGCGGTCACGTACTCGGGATCATCAAACGGCGTGGGGTACCTAGAAATGACCGGGTATGACAAGCGCATGCACCTGGAATGACTTCCGGCGGCAGCCCGTTGGTCAGGCTTGGCTACGGTTCGGAAAAACCCGGCCACCGGGCGCTTGCCTACGTTAAAATAAGAGTTACCGAATCCCCCAGGAGGAACATCGTTTGGACCGAGCAATCCTGGCCTTGGAAGACGGGACGGTCTTCGAAGGCAGGAGTTTAGGTGCGCCTACTGAGCGTTCCGGAGAAGTGGTTTTCAACACGGCTTTAACGGGTTACCAGGAAATCTTCACGGATCCGTCATACGCTGGACAAATCGTCATTCTGACCAATCCGCAGATCGGCAATTACGGGACCAACGTCGAGGACAACGAATCGGCGCGGCCGTACATCGAAGGTCTGGTGGTGCGTGAGTTTTCCGGGGTCGCGAGCAACTGGCGTTCGGATCAACTGGCGCGAATCTATCTGGAAAAGTACGGGATCCCGGTGGTTTCCGACGTCGACACGCGCGCTTTGGTGCGGCATCTGCGGACGCGCGGAGTGATGCGCGGGGTGCTGTCGGCGGTGGAAACCGACGCGGCGAAGCTCGTGGAAAAAGCCCGCGGGATTCCGACAATGGCTGGTCTCGATCTGGCCAGCCGCGTGAGTACACCCGAAAAGTACGAATGGATTCACCCGGTGGATCCATGCTCTCCCTCAGAACGGGTTCCGCGTCCGATCGAGCCGCGCTTGCACGTAGTGGCCTACGACTACGGCATCAAACAGAATATTTTGCGCCGGCTGGTGCAAGTAGGGTGCCGGACCACGGTGGTGCCCGCGCTGACCTCGGCCGACGACGTCATGGCCCTGAAGCCGGATGGCGTGTTTCTTTCGAACGGTCCTGGCGATCCAGAGCCGCTTCAGCCGCAAGTGGACAACATCCGGCGGCTAGTGGGGAAAGTCCCGATTTTCGGCATCTGCCTGGGCCACCAGCTCCTGGGGCTGGCATTCGGCGGCAAGACCTACAAGCTCAAGTTCGGGCATCGCGGCGCGAACCACCCGGTTCTCAACCAGGTGAGCCAGCGAGTTGAAATCACATCGCACAACCACGGGTTCGCCGTGGACCAGGATTCGCTCAATCCAGCCGACGTCGAGATCACGCACGTGAACCTGAACGATGACACCCTGGAAGGTTTTCGTCACCGCCGCCATCCTGTATTCTGCGTGCAGTATCACCCGGAAGCGGCGCCCGGACCTCACGACTCGCATTACCTCTTCGATGATTTCGTCAAATTCATGGCCGAACAAAAGCCGGAGGCGCACTAAGCATGCCTCGCAGAGACGATCTCAAGCGAATCCTGATCATCGGTTCCGGGCCCATCGTGATCGGCCAGGCTTGCGAGTTCGATTATTCGGGGACCCAGGCTGCAAAAGCGCTGAAATCCGATGGGTATGACGTGGTGCTGGTCAATTCCAATCCCGCCACCATCATGACGGATCCGGAGCTGGCCGATCGGACCTACGTGGAACCGCTCACCCGCGAATATCTGACCGAGATCATCAGGCTGGAACGGCCGGACGCGCTGCTCTCGACCGTCGGCGGACAGACAGCGCTGAATCTTTCAGTGGATCTGGCTGAATCCGGCGTGCTGGACAAGTACGGTGTGGAGCTGATTGGCGCAAAACTAGACGCCATCAAGAAGGCCGAGGACCGGCTGCTGTTTAAAGACGCAATGCGGCGCATCGGTCTGGAAGTTCCGCAGTCGCAACTGGTCACGAAAATCCAGGACGCGCTGGATTTCGCTGGTCGTGCAGGTTATCCGGTGATTCTGCGGCCCAGCTTTACGTTGGGTGGCACCGGCGGCGGCATCGCCTACAACCGCGAAGAGATGATCGAGATTCTGGATCGTGGAATCACGCTCTCGCCCGTGCATGAGGTGCTGATCGAAGAGAGCGTTCTCGGGTGGAAAGAGTTCGAGCTGGAGGTTATGCGCGATCTCGCCGACAACGTCATCATCATCTGTTCGATCGAAAACTTCGATCCCATGGGCGTACACACGGGCGACTCCATCACGGTGGCGCCGGCTCAGACGTTAACCGATCGCGAATACCAGATGATGCGCGATGGCGCCATTAGCTGCTTGCGGGAGATCGGCGTGGACACCGGTGGCTCGAACGTACAGTTTGCCATTCATCCGCATACAGGGCGCATGGTGATTGTGGAAATGAATCCGCGCGTATCGCGCAGCTCGGCGCTGGCATCGAAAGCCACGGGATTTCCCATCGCCAAGATCGCCGCCAAACTGGCGGTGGGTTACCGGCTGGACGAGATTCGCAACGATATCACCAAGACCACTCCGGCGTCGTTTGAACCGACTCTCGATTACGTGGTGGTCAAGATTCCCAAGTGGCAGTTCGAAAAATTCCCCGGCGCCGACACCGTGCTGGGCACGCAGATGAAATCCGTGGGCGAGGTAATGGCCATTGGCCGCACGTTCAAAGAGGCGTTATGGAAAGGCATGCGCAGCCTCGAAACCGGCAAGGCATTCGGCTCGGAGAATTTTGACGAAGACTTGATCCCGCAGAAACTGATTACACCCACGCCGGACCGCCTGAATTACATTCGCTTCGCGCTTGAAAGCGGATATACGGTAGATCAAATCCACGAAAAAACGTCGATAGACCCGTGGTTTCTGGAGCAAATTCGCGAAGTCGCGGAGTTGGAGGCCGAGTTAGGAGCGACCAAACTCGACCAGGCTTCTAAAGAACTGATCTCGAGAGCCAAGCGCTGCGGAATCTCCGATGTGCAACTGGCCAAGACTTGGGGCACCAATGAGGCGGCGGTACGCGCGAAACGCAAGCAGTTGGGCATTCAGGCCGTGTTCAGCCGCGTGGACACGTGCGCTGCGGAGTTCGAGAGCTTCACGCCGTATCTGTACTCCTGTTACGAGTCCCAGTGCGAAGCAAACCCCACCAACAGGCGGAAAATCATGATTCTGGGGAGCGGGCCCAATCGCATCGGGCAGGGAATCGAGTTCGATTATTGCTGCTGCCACGCCTCGTTTGCATTGCAGGCGGAGGAAGTCGAATCGATCATGGTGAACTGTAATCCGGAAACGGTTTCGACGGATTATGACACCAGCGACCGGCTGTACTTCGAACCGCTCACGCTCGAGCACGTGCTGAATATCTACGATACCGAGAAGCCCGACGGTGTCATCGTGCAGTTCGGCGGCCAAACCCCGTTGAACCTTTCGATTCCGCTGAAGAAAGCCGGCGTACCCATCATAGGAACCGATCCCGAGAACATCGACTTGGCGGAAGACCGGAAACTTTTCGGACGCCTGCTACTGGAACTCGGCATTCCGTGTCCGGAAAATGGCAGCGCTACCAGCGTCGAAGAAGCCTGCAAAGTGGCACGCCGGATCGGCTACCCGGTGCTGGTGCGGCCCAGTTACGTGCTGGGTGGACGGGCCATGGTCATCGCTTATGACGAAGAAACCGTGCGGCATTACATGCGCGAAGCGGTGACTTTTTCGCAGGAGCGTCCGGTGCTGGTGGACCGCTTTCTCGAGGACGCGACCGAAGTGGACGTGGACGCGCTGGCCGACAACGAAGACGTGCTGATCGCGGGCGTGATGGAACACATCGAAGAAGCGGGCGTGCACTCGGGCGACAGTTCGTGCGTGCTGCCGACGATGTCGCTTTCGGCAAAAGACGTGGCCACCATCGAAGAGTACACGGTGAAGCTCGCGCTGGCGCTCAAAGTGGTGGGCCTGATGAACGTGCAGTATGCCATCAAAGAAGGCACGGTGTATGTGCTCGAGGTGAATCCGCGAGCTTCGCGGACGGTGCCCTACGTGAGCAAAGCCACCGGCGTCCCGCTGCCCAAAGTGGCCGTGGCCCTGATGCTGGGCCGCAAATTACAGGACTTAACGCACCTGACTCACGGCGTGGCCTCCGGCCGGCTGCCCGTTCCGCAGAGCTTCGTCAAATCACCGGTATTCCCGTTCAACAAATTTCCGGACGTGGATCCGGCGCTGGGGCCCGAGATGCGTTCGACCGGAGAAGTGATGGGTGTTGGGGAAAACTTCGGAGAAGCGTTTGCGAAAGCGCAATTGAGCGCCGGGACTCCGTTGCCCGAGAAAGGCACGGTTTTTATCAGCGTGAACGACCGTTACAGGCCGGACGCGGTTCAAGTGGCGCGTCGCTTCGCCGAGATGGGCTTCAACCTGGTGGCCACGCGGGGCACGGCCGCGGCGCTCGAGGCTGCGGGCTTGCGCTGCAAGGTGGTGTTTAAGGTAAACGAAGGCCGGCCCAATGCCGTGGATCTGCTCAAGGCGGGCTCCATCCAGTTGATTATTTACACGGCGACCGGCGCACTTTCTTTTTCAGACGAAAAGGTCATCCGTCGCAGTGCAATTTTATTTAGGGTCCCTTGTATTACCACCTTGAGCGGAGCCCGTGCGGCTGCCGAAGCCATCGCGGCGGTGAAAGGCGAGAAGGTGCGCGTCTGGAGCCTGCAGCAGATTCACGAAGCCAAGAAGACCACGGCTTAATGCCGTGCTCGCGGGTCTCGGCGAGGGGAATCAGCAGCAGGCGGTCTGCCGGCAGACTTTCGCCTGCTCACAACAATCAGGGATAGGTGATCGTTCGATGGACCACTGCTCTGGGTTGGTGGTCTTGGCTTTCTGGATTGCACGCAAGAATCGTTTTCTGGCTCCAATTCCCTTTTGAATCTCGCGAATCAATCCGCTCCATCGTAATCGCTTGAGGTGTGCCGCCCTGCGTGGGCAGCACCTGCGAGAATGCCTGTCCGGCTTCGTCCTCGCTTGTCTCCATGATCCCAAAAACGGCGGTTAAGAGCCCGCCATATGAGCGTTCCTCTTCAGCCGCAAATATTTGCAGCAATGGCATTTGTCACCCATTGGGTGAAGTGCACAGCAGTTGGAACACCAGACAGGTCTCGCAATTGCCGAGAGCGCTCAGCGTCAATTGCCTTTTGTAGGATGATATTGAGAATGGTCCCGTCTGGTCCGTACCAGGTCGTCACAGCCCGGTTCCCGGGGTGATAAGCCATGTCAAGACGCATGCTCATCGGCGCGTCGTCACCGATGGGCGGGCTGTGTAGGGGGGTCCAAGGTTAACCGCGCTTCAACCGGGCGGCCCTGATCGTCATAGCAGAGCCAGGTGAGCCTGTATGTGGTTCATCTCGGTTACCGTCGATTCCAGTGGACGGCCAGCCTCATCTCGCCTGTTCATGGTACGTGATCGTTCTCGGCCATCTGGGCCGACGTCGACCACTTCTTCCATTCCCGGCCCGGTTCGGTATACCGTTTGGACACGCACTGGGGTGCCGGTATCGTCCAGGGTCGTCACCTTAGCCAGGCGGCCATCTTCCTCATATTCGTACAAGTCGCGATAGGACAGCGTCCCGTCGGGGCGATAGGTGCGATGTTCGGCCTCCTTGCCATCCTTACGATACTCAGTCACTTGTTGGACGTACCGTATTGCGGTGATTGGGTTGCCGGTCGCATCCAAGGATTCTTCCCGCTCTACTCGCATGGATTTTGGCTCACCCTTGAGCTGTTCCTGAGGAACATACTCAAAATTGAATCCAAAGAACATATAAAGAACATCAACGGTGTGGGGCTCATCCTGCCATGCAACAGGGCCGGAGCGTTGGACACGCCCCGGCCCTTAACAGGCGTTAAAGCCTGTGCCGCGTCAAAAGGATTTGACCCTGTGCTTGTGACTTCTTGGTCCCCTTCGCATCGGGGCACCAGCCAAATTAACACACTTACAAAATCGTGTCCACCGGGTTATAATTGCCCTGATATAAAGGGCGTGCCGCTTGGATTTTCGAGCGTTTGACCGCGAATATCTGCAGTTATTGCGCGAAGGGAACCCAGAAGTCGAGAGGCATTTCGCGGCTTATTTCGGCGAATTAATCTATTTAAAATTGCGCCGGCGCGTTTATTCCCAGCAGTTGCTGGAGGATATTCGGCAGGAGACCCTTTGCCGCGTATTGCGAGCCGTTCGAGAAAAAGACAGCATTGAAAACCCCGCAAGTTCGGCGCCTTCGTCAGCGGCGTCTGCCATTATGTGGCCATTGAGCTCAGGCGCAATGAGCGCCGCTACGAATCCGCGGACGTTGAAGAGTGCGAGCCGTTCGACATCAGCCAGGAGCTGGACGCGCCGCTCGTCAACGAACAGCGCAAACTTCTGGTGCGGAAGGTGCTTTCCGAGCTGGCTAATCGCGACCGCAGATTGTTGCGAGCTATTTTCCTGGATGAGCGTGAGCCGGCCGAGTTGTGTTTGAATTTTTTGGGGACCAGGATTATCTGCGCGTACTGATCTTCAGGGCCAAAGCCCGGTTCCGGGAGGCTTACACACGATCACCGGGCGCGGCGGCGTGACGATTCACCTCATGCAGAAGACCGGCGAAAGCCCGGATACGACGCGGGTCGCGACGCCGGCCCCACGGAAGCAGCAGACCGGCGAAAGCTAAGGCCACCGCTAGCCCGCGCGCTCGGCGATGGATTTAGCTTGCAGAAACAGCAGCAGGTAGTCGGGACCACCGGCCTTGGAATCCGTACCGGACATGTTGAATCCGCCGAAGGGATGCGCTCCCACTATGGCGCCCGTGCACTTCCGGTTCACGTACAGATTGCCCACGAAGAACTCTTCGCGCGCGCGCCGGATGTGCTCGGCGTCGTTCGAGAAAATGGCGCCCGTGAGACCGTATTGAGAATCGTTGGCCAACTCCAGCGCGTGCTCGAAATTCCTGGCCTTGGTCACGGCCAGCACGGGCCCGAAGATTTCCTCCTGAAAAATGCGGGCCGTCGAATCCACGTCCGCAATGATTGTCGGCTTCACGAAGAATCCATCGCCAGGCGCCGCTCCGCCTCCGGTCACGGCTTTTCCTTCCTTCGAGCCGACTTCGATGTACTGCAGGATGGTTTTGCGCGCATTCTCGCTGATCACCGGCCCCATGAAGTTGCTGGGATCGTCCGAGGGACCGACTGTGAGAGTCTCGGTTTTCTTCTTTAGCTTGTCTAGAAACTGATCGTAAACACGCGCGTCGACGATGGCCCGCGAGCAGGCGGAGCATTTCTGCCCCTGGTATCCGAAAGCCGACACCAGAACGCCGTCGACAGCCTTATCCACATCCGCATCGCCATCCACGATGATGGCGTCCTTGCCGCCCATTTCGGCGACCACGCGTTTTATCCACTTCTGTCCGGGCTGGGTTTTGGCCGCCAACTCGTTGATGCGTAGCCCCACCTCGCGCGAGCCCGTAAAGGCAATGAAGCGCGTCTTGGGGTGAGAAACCAGCAGATCACCAACGGCAGAGCCGCTGCCTGGCAGAAAGCTAAAGGAACGGGTCGGAAAACCCGCTTCCAGCAGCAATTCTGCGAATTTTGCCGCTACAGTCGGGGTCTCGCTCGATGGCTTGATGACGACCGTGTTCCCGGTGACCAGCGCGGCGACAGTCATGCCCACCACGATGGCGAGTGGAAAATTCCAGGGCGGAATGATAATGCCCACCCCCAGCGGAAGATAACGAAGCTCATCTCTTTCACCGGGCATCTGCACCACCGGCTGCGGTCCGCTCAGACGCAGCATTTCGCGGGCATAGTATTCGCAAAAGTCGATGGCTTCAGAAACATCCGCCTCGGCTTCCGGCCAGGTTTTTCCGGCTTCGCAGACTAGCCACGCATCAAACTCGTACTTGTGCTCGCGCAAGAGCTGCGCGGCGGCCAGAAGTTTCCGCACGCGGCTTTCCTGGCTGGTGGCAGCCCACTCCGGAAAATATGCGTAAGTTGACTCGACGGCGCGCGACGCCAGTTCCGGCGTAGCTTTTTGATGGATGCCCACGACTTCCGAGGGCCGCGACGGATTGATCGAACGCAGCTTGTCCGTGGTCTTGACACGATCTCCGCCAATGAGCAGGTCATACTCGTGCCCGAACTCCGAGCGGACTTTCTGAAGGGCCGCCTCGATGGCGCGGCGATTGGCGGGCACGGAAAAATCCGCCATGGGTTCATTGCGAAATCCTGAGAGCGGTTGCGGAATAGAAGTCATATCAATGTTCAATAGGGACGGACGACACGGGGTTGACGGCAGTCAAGTCTACAGCGGTAAATCCCTTCTCTTGATTAGATTCGATGCGCGCGAAAGCGATTCGCGGGTCGTGCGCAAAGCCACAAATCCACCCGCCGAAGGCCGCTCTCTTCATCCACGAGATTTTGTTGGCAATCGATTCAAGGGGGTAGAGATCGAAAGCCGCCACCCAGGAAGGGGTCACGTGGGCCGCCGTGGGAATCAAGTCCGAAAAGAAACAAAAGGTCTCTCCCGCCGATGCCGCGGTCACCACCATCATGTCCCGATTGTGACCTGGGGCCAGGGTCACGCGAACTCCGGGGACCACTTCCAGATCTTCGTCAATCAACTGCATGTGTCCTGATTCGATCAGCGGATCATGATTCGCATCGATGTAGCTCACTTTGTCGCGGAGATGGCGTTCATGCGCGTGCTCCCATTCGCCGCGCCGCGTGTAATAGCGCGCCTGGGGAAAAGCGGGCCGCACCGCGGTATCGGTCAGGATGGTGTTCCCGCCGCAGTGGTCGAAGTGGAGGTGCGTGTTGATGACGATATCCACGCTTTCAGGATCGACAGAGTGGCGGCGGATTATTTCCGTCATCGGGGGCGTAACGGCGGGGAGTTTCATGCGCTCGCGCGCCTTTTGGCCAGGCTTATCGCCTGCGCCGGTTTCCACCAGGATAGTGTGGCCGCCAGTTTGGATGATGTAGCAGTTGAAGGCCAGCCGGACGCGGTTTTCCTCATCCGGCTCGAACTTTTTGCTCCAAAGAGTGCGGGGGACGACGCCGAACATTGCGCCGCCGTCCCACCAGTAGAAGCCCGCCTGCACCAGGGTGATTTCGAAATCGCCCAGTTTCAGGCGTGACATGCCGTCCAGAATTTCAGGTGGCGAATCAGCCACGCACGAGCTTGCGGCCACGCTCGAACAGGTCGGCCGCGTCGTCGGCGATCTGCTTGCCTCGGTCGTAAATCTCCCGGCCTTTCTCGTATACTTCTTTGCCGGTTTCCGACAAGGCTTCCTTACCTTGCTCGGTCTTGCGATTAATAAAATCGCGTGTTTCTCTTCCAGATTTAGGGGCGTACAAAAGCGCCACGGCGCTACCTACAACCGCGCCGGCCAAAAACCACCCCAGCTTACCGCCTTCATCGTTCTCTGCCATTGAATCCCTCCAGAGTGCCTGGCTTTCTTTTCTATTCTACTGTATCGGCACTGCGATATCCTAGAGTTACACCGCCTTCGAACGATCGTGAATTGTTCGTGGTTAGTAGCGACGGTGCTCAGTCGCGAGTGAGGTTTATGCCGCAGGAACTGGAAGATTTCGAAGTCGATCCTTCGCACGACTTGGATATGGTGACGCTGTTTAGCTCGACCGCCCATGATGCGGAGATGGAGGCCAATGCAATTCACGGCCTGCTTGAAGCCAACGACATTCCATCCATTGTAGTTGGCACCCCGGCAATTCCGTCACTCGAATTCCAGGTTCAGGTGCCTCGGTCGCGGCTGGAAGAGGCCGAGAACGTGGTGGCGGAAGCCAGACAAGCCGGTCCCCTCGCGGCGGCAGAGGCCGAACGCGCAGGCGAAGAAGGCGACCACTAACCCGGCTGGGAACGGCAACCCGCGGCAACCCCACGCCAGACTCCCGATCGTCAGGGAGCGGGAGCAACTCCGCGCGTCTCGACCACCAACCTATGGCCGTCGGTCCGGATGGTAATCAGGCCTATCTGGTCAGTCTGCAGGATTCCGATTTTTCTTTCGTTGAGCCTCTCGATAATGTCCCGATGCGGGTGGCCGTAGAGATTCTCAAAACCGGCCGAGATTACGGCAAACGCAGGGTGCACCGCATCCAGAAATGGGGCAGTGGTCGAAGTCTTGCTGCCGTGGTGTGCCACTTTGAGCCCGTCTGCCACACGGTTTCGCCCCACGAGCTCCGATTCGATTTGCCGCTCCATATCTCCGCTCAGAATCAAAGAACACTCTCCGAATGACACTCTCAACACCAGCGAGTCGTTATTGCGCGGCATTGAATTGAATCCGGAATGTAGTCGAGCGCCGGTGCCAAGGTTTCAAAAGCCGCGCCGCCATACTGGAGCTGGTTTTCTTCGGCAAGCGGGACAATTCCGGCCCCGCACTCCACGGCCCTTTGCCGCAACCGCTCCCACTCCGGACTCTCCGGCGTCGCGCCGGTCCATAGCTGTTTGACGTGAAAGTTTCCAAGGATCGCGGCCAGACCTCCGATATGGTCCTCATGCGCATGCGAGAGGGGCACCACGTCCAGGGAGCGGATGGAACGGCTGCACGGGTACGGCGAGACCACGTCCTCGCCGATGTCCAGCCTGGTTTTTGTGCGACGGCCGCCCAATGACGCAATGCAGCCGCCATCCATAAACATTAGCTTGCCATCAGGCAGCGCCAGAAAAATACTGTCCCTGGCCCACATCAATCGCGGTCATCTCGAGGGTGCCGTGTGATACATCGGGCGGGAATGGGTGCCATACCATCAGCACCAGCAGCGCCGCGAGCGAGGAGATTGCAATGACGCGCGGCACGTGCCACAGTTTCCGTCCCGAAAGCCTGCCCAGTAGGGCCGTCGCGACCAACGCGGCTGAGATTCCGATAGCCAGCCACACCGGCGGATCAGGCACGCGCCAATTGGGCTCCCAGTGTGCGTGCCATGCCGCAGCGGATTGCGAAAGCCCCAGCAGCCACCCTGCCTGCCGCTCGGGCAGGCTGTTGGTGAACACGGCTATAAATCCCACCGGCACCACAAGTCCCGTAGTGGCACAATGATCGCATTGGCGGACAATTCCGAGAACGACACGCGATGAAGTACATGGCCATGGGCAGCGCCAGACCGATCTGAATCATGGCCGAAGTCAGGATGAGTTCGTAGAAATAGAGGCCGGCACGCACGGCATAGCTCACCGGGAAGGCGCAGAGCTTTCCGGGCCACCGCGTCCACAATTACATGGTTTCGGCCAGGAGCCGTATTTCGATCCGAAACTGCGCCAATCCGGCAGCGAGGTGCAGGTCACGATTCGGATCGCCGAGATCAGCGGCCCGTAGGCCGGACGTCCGCTCGATCAGAGGAACGGCGAAGGCTCCGATGAATGCGACAGCCAGAAATGAAAGCTGGAAGCTCGCATCGAGCAGCTGTTCCGGATCCAGCACCAGAAATCCAATCGCCACCGCGGCCAACAGGTTCATCAAGCGGGCCTCGCGATAAAAATCGTCCGATCGTAAACAGCGTGAAGCCGACGGCCGAGCGCACCACCGGCGCCTGCCATCCCGTCGCCAGCGCATACAGCCAGCTCCCGAGCACGGTCAGAAACAGCGCGGGACCTTTCGGGACGAAACACAAGCGCAGCAGAAAGAAGAAAAAACCGGCGAGTACCGCCACGTGGGCGCCCGAAATCACCAGCGCGTGGAAGGTGCCCGTAGAGCGGCACTCCTCTCTCCACACTTTGTCGAGCTTGGACGATTCGCCGATCTGCACTGCCTGCATCATTCCAATGTCGTAAGGATTACCAGCGTAGAGAGATTCGAGCCTCGAGAGCGCAGCGGTGCGGAGCCGGTAAATCGCGCCCAGGAATGGTGAGCCGCAACCGCCCGGCAGGTTGCGAATGGCGGCCGGACGCCGTCCAATCAATGTTTTGCCGCGCTAGATAAGATAGATAATGCACGTAATCGAAAGCGGCTGGGTTATTGAAGTTGTGCGAGCGGCGTACCCGCGCGTCGAATTCAACTCGTTGACCGTAACGCAGAACCGGCGGCAGCTCGCCTTCGCGGACAAACAGGCTCACATGCATACGCGCGCCCGGTTCCAATTCCAGAGTGAACTGATCGCGATCGGCGGAGATTGCGGACGGCTCGACCACGCAGCCGGAAATAATCATGGGTCCATCAGCCTCGAGTTCGGTCGTGCGCCCTGGATGGCGTATCACGGCGACCATTACGCCTGCTGCCAACAGCGCAATCAGAGAGCACGCAGCCGCAAGCCGGCGCGCATGACGCCAGAGTGCGATGAGAGCCAGAATGACGTACGCCGTGGGCCAGCTCGTCGAGTGTCAAACCGTACCAGTCGCGAAAGCAGAATCCCGGTGGCGATGGCAGCCAGAGGCGCGAGGAGCGGATGGCGCAAGGTGTGACTAAGCCGGTGGCAGCACGTGGCAGCACGTGGCAGCACAGGAGAGTAGGGAGGCAGGAGGCAGGAGACAGAAGACAGCCATGCCTCCGGCGGTGCCGGATTGAATACCCTGTGACTTCGACCGCAGCCGCAGCCATGCCTCCGGCGGAGCCGGATTGAACAGCCTGTGACTTCGACCGCAGCCGACTACCGGCTTCCCGCGCAGTTTTGGGAAGACAACCGATGTTGGAATTAAACGGCTTGACGGAAGTCACAGACCAGAAGACGGGAGGCAGGATACAAAGACCGGAGAAGAAGCGGAGCGAAACAGCACGAATGCCTATTCTACTCGACGGATCGAAAGCCCGGATATGTCCCACTCACCGGAGTCAGGAAAGCCAGAGCGCTACATGAACCATCTCCGCCAGACAAAATATCCGATGATGGTTTTCGAGTCGCGGATCCGATTGGCGCGGATCATTCCTTCAATTTCCTTCGTCCGAAACCAGCGGCACTCGATCTGCTCATCGTCCATGGGTTGCGCTTCGCCCGCGGTCAGGTCCGTGGCAAGAAAAATCGTCATCTTCTCGGAAACGTAGCCCGGGCTGGGATAAAAAGAAATCAACTTCTTCCAACGTCGCGCACGATAGCCGGTCTCTTCCACCAGTTCGCGCTTGGCTGCCTGCAATGGATTTTCGCCGGGATCGAGACGCCCAGCGGGCAGTTCCCACAGATTTCCGTCGACGGCCAGCCGGTATTGGCGCACCAGGAGAATCTGCTTGCGCTCATCGGCCGCCAGCATCACCGCGGATCCGGCGTGACGCACGATGGAACGCTTGATCTCGAAGCCGCGTGCGTCCTTGGCGTGGTCCTCAGTAACGGTGAACAGCTTCGAGCAGTAGCGCACCCGCGACGAGACGATCTTCATCACTTGGCTTTTTCGACCGTCACACTCCCGAACTTCTCGAGCGGTTTTTGGATTTTGGACGCATCACCGACCACTACGATGGTCGCCTGATCCGGCGCAAAATATTTCTTCACCGCTGCCTGGATCTGGTCCGGTTCCACCGAGCGCACGTGCTGTGTGAACGCCTCCAGATAGTCGTTGGGCAACCCCATGGTCTTCACCAGATCTATCTGGTCGGCCACGCCGGCCTGGGTTTCCAGGCTCATCACGAACACGCCGCTGATATAGTTTTTGGCATCGCTCAGCTCGACCGCGGTAACGGGCGTTTTTCCCATCTCAACCAGATTTGAAAACACGGCTTCGAGCGCCGGTTCCACAACCTCGTTGCGAACCTGCGTCACGGCGGCAGCTACACCCGTATCCTTACGGCGATCGAGTTCGCTGTGGGCGTCGTAAGCGAATCCGCGTTTTTCGCGAACATCATTAAACAACCGTGAGTTGGCGCCCCCGCCCAAAATGGCGTTGCCCACCAGCAGCGGATAATAACCGGGATCAGTACGTGTCGCTGACAGGCGGCCGATGTGAATATCCGCCTGCACGGAACCGGGCCGGTCAACCAATACCAGTTGCCGCTTGCTCTCCGGAAAACGTGCGGCGGGCGGTTGCGGAACGGGTTTCTGTTGCCAGGAACCAAAGCGGTCACTCACCATCTTCAATATCTCCGGCCGAGTCGGCAATCTGCCCAGCAGGATCAGCACAGCATGATTGGGAATCACATGGACATCCCGAAAATTTCTGATTGCCGCCTGATCCATTCGGTCAATCGCTTCCATCGAAGGCCCGAGGTGGGAATAGGGGTGATCTCCGAACACCACTTCGTCGAATTTTTCGCGCGCCAGAAATGAAGATTGCGAGCGCTGCGCCAGCAAGGCTTGCTTGCGATTTTGTTTGCGCAGTTGTACTTCGTCTTCCGGGAAGCTCGGGTTCAGTGCGACGTCGGCCAGCAGGTCCAGGAACTTCGGCGTGTTCTCGGCGAGCACGCTGCCCGCAATTGTGAGGACGTCCGGGGATGAGTTGCCATTCAGGCTGGCGCCGATGGTGGCCAGCTCTTCGGCGATTTCGCGGAACGAGCGCGTCTTGGTTCCCTGGGTGAGCAGGGCCGCGGTTGTTTCGGATAGGCCGGGCAGGTCCTTCGGGTCAAATTTAGAACCAGCCTGAAAGCTGAGCCGCGCAGTCACCAGAGGAAAGCGAGGATCTTCGACCAGCACCACGCGCAAACCGTTGTCGAGCTTGGTCTCGTGCGCCGGCGGCATCTTGTAGCTGGGAATCGGCGGAGTTTCAGGCGGCTTGGTGCGATCGATCGTTTGTGCCATCGTGATTAAACCTGCGAAAAGAAATACCAGGCCTTTCTTCAACATTACTTGCTCTCCTTGGGCGAAGGCGCCTGCGGCGCGGGCCCGGGTAGGATATCGAGAACCGACCGCCGCTCGGGCGTTAGATATTTCTTCGCCGCCGCCTGAATCTGCTCCGAGGTCACCGTCAGGAACCGTTCCAGTTCCGTGTTGACGTATTCGGGATTGCCGTCCAGCACCTCGTACCCCGCCAGGAGCGATGCGCGCTGGAACGAGCTTTGCAGCGAGGTAATCCGTTCCGATCGCAGCAGCGTCCGCGCGCGCTCTAGTTCCATGATATCCACGCCGTCGTTTTGGATTTTGGCGATCTCTTCCTGCGCCTGGTCCACGATTTGCTTGGACGTGAAGTTCGGTTTATACAGCAGGAACATGGCGTAATCGCCCGGATTTTTGTAATCACTGATCGAAGCAAAGGGCCACCCCAGCTCCGCCTGATACTGAATCACGCTCTGCTTGCCTTTCACCAGGTCCAACTGGAAACGCGAGCTCGGGCCGCCGGTCAGCAGCACATCAAGCATGCCGATGGCATAGTAATCCGGCGAATGTCGGAGGGGACCTCGGTAGCCGATCACCACTCCAGGAACGCGTGCGTGCTGGTCGTGGTAGACCTGGCTGCGCGGCTTGGGCTGCTCGGGCTCAGTAAGGTCCGCAGGTTTCGGCTTGCGTTGCGAGGGGATGTCGCCGAAGTACGTTTCGACCAGCTTCTTGGCTTCGGGAACCTTGATGTCGCCTACAATCACTAGCACTGCGTTATTCGGCGCGTAGTACGTCTTGAAAAAGCTCTCGACATCCTTGAGCGTAGCGGCGTTCAAATCTTCGAACGATCCAATGAGCGAGTGCGAGCTCTGCCAGTTCTCAAATGCCAGTTGAGGCCAAACGTCCACAATCGCAGTCGAGTAGGGCCGGTTATCGAAGCTCAAGCGACGCTCCTGCTTGACGGCCTCTTTCTGGTTGGCCAGGTTCTCCGCCGTGATCGCCAGGCTGCGCATACGATCGCTTTCCAGCCACAGAGCGACGGCCAGCTTGTTGGAGGGGAGCACTTCAAAGTAATTAGTGTAGTCGGGGTGCGTCGAACCGTTGAGCGTGCCGCCGTTGGCCTGCACCAGCTTAAAATGGGTTCCCTTAGGCGCGTTGGTCGAGCCCTCGAACATCATGTGCTCGAACAGGTGGGCGAAGCCCGTGCGTCCTTTTTCCTCGGCGCGCGAGCCCACGTCGAACATCAGGTAGACGGTGACCACCGGCACGGCGTTGTCGCGCGACATTACTACGCGCAGGCCGTTCTTGAGAGAAAACTTCTCAATGGGGATCACCGGCTGCGCGGCTTGAAGCACCGCGCAAAATAAAATCAGGATCGTAATCAGATATCTCATATTGAATCAGTTGTGACGAATGGCGTTTCGAAACCGCTCCGCGGGCAGTGTATTCAATACATCAGCCGGACCCAGCCAGCCGCGCCGGGCCGTGACCACACCGTACCACATATTGTGCAGATGTTTGGGGTGATGCGCGTCGGTGGAGACTGTAAACTTCGCGCCGCGCTGTTTAGCGCTCCGCACCAGGTTTCCGTTCAGGTCCAGCCGCTCTGGACTGGCGTTGATTTCAAAATGGACGCCGCGCTTGACGGCCTCCATCACCACACGATCGAAATCGAATGAGAACGGCTCGCGCTGCATGAGCAGACGTCCGGTGGGATGCCCCAACACCCGCAAAGAAGGGCACTCGAGCGCGCGCAGGAGACGGTCCGTCATCTCCGCCGGTTCCAGGTTCATGTGGCTGTGCACGCTGCCGATCACTAGGTCCAGTTCCGCCAGGGCGTCGTTCGCCAGGTCCAACGCGCCATCCTTCAGGATGTCGCACTCGAGGCCGGAGAAAATACGGATACCCCGATCTTGCCGGTTCAACTCGCGAACCTGCCGGGCGAACGCCACAGCGCGGGTCTCATCCAGGCCGTTGGCCATGGCGATGGCTTTCGAGTGGTCCGTAATGGCGACATATTCGTAGCCTAGGTTTTTTGCCGCTTCGGCCATCTCTTCCAAAGACGCCCGACCGTCGGTTTCGGTAGTGTGCATGTGGATGTCGCCGCGGATGTGCTTCAGTTCGATCAGCTCCGGCAGACGGCCTTCCCCGGCAGCCTCGATTTCACCGCTGTTTTCGCGCAGCTCGGGAGGAATCCAGGCCAATCCCAGGGCGTCGTACACTTCCTGCTCGCTTTCGCCCGCCACCCGCGTGTCGTTGTCGGCGCGGAACAGGCCGTATTCGCTGAGCTTGAAACCCATCTTCACCGCCCGCGTGCGCACTGCCACGTTGTGTTCTTTACTGCCCGTGAAATATTGCATTGCGGCGCCGTAACTCTCCCGCGGCAGCGCCCGCACGTCCACCTGCAAACCCTCGCGGCCCACTTTGGCGCTAGCTTTGTTGGCCCCACGCCCCAGGATTTCGTGCACGCGCGGATAAGCCACAAAACGTTCGAGCACTTCCGTGGCATTCGGCCCCGTGACAAGCAGGTCGAGGTCGCCCACGGTTTCCTTACCGCGCCGCAGGCTCCCAGCGGCGGTAATTTCCTCTACACCGCCCGTTTCGGCCAGATATTTCTTCAATTCCTCGGCCGCCTCGTGCGCAAAACTCAACAGGAACCGGCCCGTGCGCATTTTGTACTGGGCAATTGAGCGCAACACTTTCTCTTCGAGCTTGGCGCCCATGCGCGGCAGCAACCGAAGCTTCTCGTCCTTGCAGAGTTGCTCCAATTCGTCCATGGTCGTGATCTGGTGATGCTCGAAGATGAGCGCAATGCCTTTGGGCCCCAAGCCCTGGATCTTGAGAAATTCGAGTGCCGTGGGCGGAAATTTTTTCAGCAGCTCGTCGCGCCGCTCGCAAGAACCTCGGTCCACAATCTCCTGCAGCACCGATGCCAGCCGTTTGCCGATGCCGGGAATTTCGGTGACCTTGCGGTTCTCATCCTTGAGAATGTCGATGATGCGTTCGGGGTAACCTTCGATGGATGTCGCGCTGTTGCGATAACTGCGGATTCGAAAGGAGTCCTCGCCCGCGATCTCCATCAGATCGGCGGTCTCCCAGAGCACGCGCGCAATCTCTTTGTTTTCCATGGAAAGGGCCAAAAGACAATTTTAACAGGAGCGAAATGGCGGCTTCGCCGGTTAATAGACAACTGTGTGGCTCCGTCGTCGCCGACGGCGCTCGTTAAGGTTTGGCACCACCAGCCTGGGCGCTGCCGTGTTCTTGAGATGCGGCGATAATTTCTTCCGCAGTAGCCTGCGGCTGGTCGATATTGTCCATCTCCAGGCGGCTGGATTCGCCGGAGGTCTCAATCGAAATGTCGCCTACGCCCAGGATTCGCTGTCCAAAGGACTGGTCTACCCGGACGTCCTGAATTTTCGAGAGCTGGATATTGCGCGTGGTTTTAGAGAGCAAGCCCGCTTCGTATCGCAGCTTGTCGCCTGCGATGGTCATTTTCACGGATTGCCTGCGGATGTGGCGTCGAATGGGCACGAGGAGAAACAGCGCCGCGACCGCCGGCAACCACGGCTTATTCACCCACGCCGGATCTTCGCGAGGCATCAGGTAATTCACATGGACAACCACCGCCGCGGCAATCACCAGCACCGCCACAAAGTACCACGTCTTGACCTGTTTCATGCTCGGACGAATTACTCGATCGGTCATGGTTCCGCTCCACGTCGGCCTATATGCCGTGCACCATTATACGGGCACTGTTGGGATTGAGCGCTGAGTGGGTGTGCTAACCGAGACGACAGGCTTAAGTCCTTTTCCCACCACAGGCTGGAATGCCTATTCCACGAGACTGGCGAGTTCACTGCCCGCGCGCGAACACGCGTTCGAACGCCGCAAGCGTCTGGTCGATATCGGACTCGGTGTGCGCAGCCGAGACATACATTCTGCCGTCGGGCACCAGGTGCAGCCCCTCTTCGAGCGCCGCCAAAAGCACACGTTCGAGCAGCGCGCGATCGTCGTCGAGCGTGTCGCGGTAATCGCGCAATTCGTTGCGTTTGGTGAAATGCAGCGACAACGCCGCTCCGAAACCGGTGACTTTGAGTGAAATGCCTTCTTGTTTCGCGCGGACTGCGAGACCATCCGTCAACTTGCGGCCCAGCCGGTTGGCCTGTTTGAGCGCTGCGCCATCGTCGTGAGACAGTTCGTTCAACGTGGCCTGCGCCGCCCCGAGAGAAATCGGATTGCCATTGAAGGTTCCGCCGAACGCCACACCACCGCCGAACATCTGCTCCAGGATGCCGCTGCTGCCTGCGACCACGCTGAGCGGAAGCCCGCCCGCCACAGCTTTGCCAAAAGTGGCGAGATCCGGAATCACGCCATAGAAACCCTGTGCACCCGAAACCCCCATGCGAAAGCCCGTGATCACTTCATCGAAGATCAGCAAGGTTCCGTGACGCCGGCAAAGGTCGCGCACAGCGGCCAGGTAACCGTCCCCAGGCATCAGGCAGCCGCTATTACACTGCACTGGTTCCATAATCAGCGCGGCTATTTCAGCACGGCGCTCCGAGAAGATCCGATCCAGAATGTCCAACCGGTTCCACGGTGCCACCACCACATTCTCGACGGTGTTGGGAACCTGCCCAGCCGAATGCAGGACGGTATTGGGACGCTCGATCGGGCCCAGCGCGCTGCGCTCCGCATGGTGACTCACCAGAGTGGAATCCATCCAGCCGTGATAGTGGCCTTCGAATTTCAGGATGAGATTGCGGCGTGTGTATGCGCGCGCAAGGCGCAACGCGAGCTGCACGGCCTCGCTGCCGCTGGAACAAAAGGCGACACGTTCGGCACAGGGCACGAGCTGCTGGATCTTTTCGGCCACTGCGATTTCGAGCTCGTGCTCCTCACCGAGGCAATAGGGTTTCTCCGACTGGCGGCGCATGGCCTCAACCAGCGCAGGGTGCCGATAGCCCAGAATCATGGGACCCCAGGCCAGTACGTAGTCGATGTACTCGTTGCCATCGGCATCGGTTAAGTGCGCGCCGCGGCCATCAGCGAAATAGAGCGGAACCGGAAAAGAAGCGCGGAACGGGCTGCTCACGCCGCCGGCAAGTGAACGGCGCGCGCGCTCCAGCAATTGTTGCGATGTTGCGAAATTGCGAGCCTTGACCGGAATCAAGCCAACCTCTCTGGTATTCGGCTACAATTCTACCGGATTGGCGTTGTTGAAGCCGGTGGCCCCGCGATCCGTTCGGAGGCCGGGTTCAGATCCGCAGCAGCACGCCTTTCCCCGAATTCCGGGTGTTCTTCACCAGAAGCGTCACAACGATGATCGCCAGCACCGGAGCGGCGCTCGCGCCCAGTAGGATGGGAGCAAACGAGTACCGGTCGGTCACCGCCCCAATGGTATAGGTTGCCGCGATGGTGACAAAGCCAGTGACCATGCCGGCGAGACCGCTAACCGTGGCTACCGATCCGCTCTCGAATAGATCCGACGGCAGCGTCAGAAAAATCGTGGCGCAGGCGGCATAGCCCAGCGTCGCGAGCCCGAATTCGGCGATCAGCAGCCAGAGGCGCGTGGTGTAAACCGCCGGAATCATGAGCAGCATCAGCGGCCCGCAGATTACGAAGATGCTTCTGCGAGCTGCACCCACGGTCCAGCCGCGGTGAATGAAATAGCTGGACAAGCCGCCGCCCACAAAATTCCCGAGATCGGCGCACACGAACGGAACCCAGAAGCCGACGAGCGTGTCCTCCAGCTTGAACCCTCGGCTGACGAGGAAAAGGGCAAACCAATCCGCAACCATATACCAATACGGATCGAGAATGGCCTTGACGAGCACCACGCCCCATGTCTGGCGGTACCGCACCAGGGTCGAGACGGGCGTGCGCGCGGGCGGCGACTCCTGATCGGCGCCGGATCGCGTGGCGAGAATCATGGCGAGCTCAGAATCGCTGATCCGGGGATGTTCCTCGGGCTTGTGGTAAGTCGCCAACCAGGCGAGCAGCCAGAGAAACCCGAGCGTGCCCGTGATCAGAAAGGCCGGCCGCCAGGTTCCGAACGCGTGGTAGAGCCATACGACTAATGAGGGCGCAAGGGCTCCTCCGATGGCGGAACCGCTGTCGAACAGTGCCACTGCGATGCCGCGTTCTTTGGCGGGAAACCATTCCGCCACGGCCTTGGTGGCGCCGGGCCAGTTTGCCGCTTCACCCGCTCCCAGCAGGAAACGGAACGCGCAGAAGCTCCACAGGCCGCGCGCGAGCGACGTCAGCATCGCCATGACCGAGTACCACGCCACAGCCAGACTCAGACCGCGCCGCGTGCCCAGTACATCGACCAGGCGTCCGCCCACGAACTGCACGATGGCGTACGAAAGCCGGAAAGAAATAACGATCAGCGCGAAGTCGCTGTTAGTCCAGTGATGTTCGGCTTTTAGGTAGGGGGCCAGCACGCTGAGTGTCTGGCGATCGATGTAGTTGACGACGGTAGAGGCAAACAGCAGGCTGCCGATCCACCAGCGCAGGTTCGAGACAGTGCGGCGCCGGGGGCCGGAAACGGGGGGACGATGAGCCGCGGTGCGCGGTTCCCGGCCCCTGAGGTCCATCAATGGCTCACGAGTTCGGGCTCAACTGTTTTCTTGTAGCTGCATTCCGACTTAGGGCAGCTCAGCACGGCGCCGGCCTTCAGCCATTTTTCCACCAGATAAGGATTGCCGCACTCGGGGCATTTTTCCGGTACCGGCTTGCCCCAGGCGACGAAAGTGCAATCAGGGTAGCGGCTGCAGCCGTAAAAAGTCTTGCCGCGCTTGGAGCGCCGCTCGACAACTTCGCCTTCCGAACACTCCGGACACTTCACTCCCACGGTCTTCTGCTTGACGTACTTGCAGGTCGGGTAATTACTGCAGGCGGTGAACTCGCCATAACGGCCGAACTTCACCACCAGATTGCTGCCGCATTGCGTGCACTTTTCATCCAGCGGCACGTCGGACTTTCGTTGGACCCCTCCAATGGGGCGGGTGGTCTTGCAATCCGGATGACCGGTGCAGGCGAAAAATTGTCCGAAGCGGCCCTTCTTCAGCACCATGGGCCGGCCGCAGTTCTCGCAGTATTCCTGATCGCCCTGCTCGGTGAGGTCTGCCTTATCGACGTCCGGCAGATCCACGGTGAGCTCGCGAGTGTAGGTACACTCCGGATAACCGGTGCAGGCGATAAAGCTTCCGTGCTTACCCCACTTAATGACCAGCGGCTTGCCGCACTTCTCGCAAATGAGGTCGGTGGGCTTCTCCATGCGCTTGATATCCGTCATGTGCTCTTCGGCGCGCTTGAGGTCTTTCTCAAAACGCCCGTAGAACTCCGACATGGCATCGCGCCAATCAAGCTTGCCTTCTTCGATTTCGTCCAGCTCCTCCTCCATACGCGCGGTGTATTTCACTTCGAAGATGTCGCTGAAATTCTCGAGCAGCAGATCGCTGACCACCATGCCTAGCTCGGTGGGCTTGAACTTGCCGCCTTCTTTCTGGACGTATTCGCGCTCCTGAATGGTGGAGAGGATGGAGGCATAGGTGGAGGGCCGGCCCACACCGTCCGATTCCAGCTTTTTCACCAGCGTGGCCTCGGTAAAACGAGGCGGCGGCTCAGTGAAATGTTGTTCAGGTTTGATACCGCGGAACTTCAGCGCCTCGCCTTGATCGACCTGCGGCAGTTTATGACGCAGTTCCTCGTCTTCTTCGTCTTTCTGATCCTTGCCTTCCTCGTAGACGACCAGGTACCCGTCGAATTTCGGCACCGAACCGGTTGCCCGGAACAAGTAATCGGTGCCGTCGTTCCCTTTGGAGGAAATGTCGATGGTGGTCTGATCGAACAGCGCCGGCGGCATTTGCGACGCAACGAAGCGCTTCCAGATGAGCGTGTACAGCTTGAGCTCATCGTCAGAAAGGTGCCGCTCGATTTCTTCGGGCGTGTGCATCACCGAAGTGGGCCTAACCGCTTCGTGCGCATCCTGCGCTTCTTTTTTCGACTTGTAAACATTCGGCGCTTGCGGTAGATAATTGGCGCCCCATTTATCGCCGATGAACTTGCGCACATCGTCGATGGCCTCGCTCGCCACGCGCGTGGAATCCGTGCGCATGTAGGTGATCAGGCCCACCGCACCCTCTTTGCCCAGTTCAACGCCTTCATACAAGCGCTGCGCCAGCATCATGGTGCGTTTGACGCTGAAGCGCAGTTTGCGGGCTGCTTCCTGCTGCAATGTCGAGGTGATAAAAGGCGCGACCGGATTGCGCTTCTTCTCCTTGGTTACAACCGATTTGACAGTGTAGCTGGCGCCCGTGAGCGTCGCAACTAACGCGTCCGCGGCCTGCTGGTTGGTGATCTCAGCGGCCTGCATCTCGCCGCCATCCACGGCCCGCTTGATCAGCCGCGCATCAAAAGCTGGCGGTTTCTTGGCGCCCAGGTGGACATCGATGGTCCAATATTCCTGTTTTTGGAACGCGCGGATTTCGCGCTCGCGCTCAACCACCACCCGAAGGGCGACCGTTTGCACCCGGCCCGCGGACAATCCCCGGCGCACTTTGTCCCACAGCAGCGGCGAAATCTTGTATCCCACCAGCCGGTCGAGAACGCGTCTGGCCTGCTGCGCTTCAACGCGGTGCAAATCCACCTGCCCCGGTTCCTCGAAGGCTTTCTTGATTCCGCGGGCGGTGATTTCGTTAAACATCACCCTGAAAAACTCGGGTCCGGATTTTTTAGACTGCTTGCCCCCCTTTCCGTTCTTAGGGTGGTCGCCACTCAGTTCTTCCTGGAGGTGACAGCAGATGGCCTCGCCTTCACGGTCAGGGTCAGCCGCCAGATACACCGATTCCACTTTCTTGGCAGCCTGCTTGAGCTCGCTGATGAGCTTCTTCTTGCCCTCAATGACGACATAAGTGGGTTCGAAGCCGTGCTCCACATCGACAGCCAGATCCTTCTTCGGAAGATCTTTGATATGGCCGAGCGAGGCTTTCACCAGGTACTGTTTTCCCAGATACTTATTGATAGTTTTCGCCTTTGCCGGCGATTCTACGATTACGAGAGCCTTTGCCATAACATCTTTTCAGCCTCGCGGTCCGGTATTCGGAGGATCGATCGGTTGCCGCAAGGGCTGCCCTGCCGCTCGGTGCAAGGTGTTAACCAAAGTTAGCACCGCACTCGATGCTGCGCTACCACACTTTAACAGAGTTCTTCCCTGGAAGCTGTTTTACCAAACCGTTCATTTCAAGTTCAGAGCTGCAATTAATTCGGAAGGAGAAAAATCTTCCAGGGTCTCGACGAGCGCATCCACATGAATTCCTCAATCCGGACTCAGCTTCTCGAGGAGCTTGCGAGTGATTTCGCTCTGGCTATCCAATAACGATGCTTGAGCGTCGCCCTCGGTTGCATCCGGGTTAAGTCCTTGATGCAGCAGGCGGTTTCTGCCGTCTTGAATGGGCTTTCGCCCCACTTCGACCCCAACTCATCTTGGAAGTGAAGTTGCAGAGTATCGCGAATACTTCACGGCCCTGGTCGAGCGCCAGCTTTGCGGTGATTGCCGAAACGCTGTACTGCGCCCCTTCCACCACGAGCAAGCCCGCGCTCATGCCGCTGATGAGGTGATTACGTATGGGAAAATTCTGCGGAAATGCGGCGGAGCCCATGGTGAACTCGGAAATGATCAGCCCTTTGGAAGCCAGCTCCGCGGCGAGTGCGCGGTTGTCCGAGGGATAGATGACATCGACGCCGCAGCTGAAAACAGCGACGGTTTCCCCCTCCGCAGCGAGAGCCGCCTTGTGTGCCGCGGTGTCGATCCCCCGCCATTCCACTCGCAATGGTGAGTCCCGCGCGCGCCAGATCTCCAGACAGACGTTCGGTTGCCGCCAGGCCGTAAGGTGTCGGCCGCCTGGTGCCGACCACGAACATGGTCGACTGCCGCAGATCGATGCGCCCGCGCGCGAAGATGAAAATCGGCGGATCGAAAATTTCCTTGAGCAGCGGCGGATCGCGCGGATCGCTGAGAGTGACGATCTCGAGCATTTTTTCCTGCTGCACCACGGCGTCCTCGAACGTGCAACCGCTGGTTATACTCTGGGCCAGGGCGCCGCTGATACCCGCCGCTTGCAATTCACTTCGCGAACTCCGGAAAATCGCTTGGGGACTACGAAATTGTGCGATCAATTTGGACGCGATTCTGGTACCCAGTCCAGGGACCAGCTTCAGCGCGATCCAGTGCAGTTCCTGCTCGCGGCTTAGTGTCTCGACAGGCATCAACTTGGTTGAATTGCTGGACCGGAGGAGTCCGGTCCCAAATCTCCTATGATGTAGTTTGTGGCGTCATGCAGCCTGGAGTCTCACCTGAATGAAACGCGAGCCGTCATTTTTCGGCGACCGTGCCGAACTTGTCTACATCGCCAAGCGCCTGCGTGACGCGTTGCGTCTGGAAGGACTGCTCACTGGCGCGGGCGTGGACTACGGGGTCGAGGCCGACCAGTATCGCGGCGGCGTCCTGTTTCAAAGCGAACGGAACGGCGCATTTTTCTACGTCCTCCCGGAAGCGCTCCCGATGGCTCACCAGGTCCTGCGGGAGAACGGCTACCGTCCCCTCGAGCAGGAACCGGACAAAAAGTAACGCCCTGGCGATACGGCCTGGTGGCCGAATCGGCGTGTTCTGCCGCGCGATTACTGCGCCACTTCAACCGTGAGGGTGATGTTGCCGTGAACTTCGATGGTGCCGGATTCGACGGGTGTGGGCGCTCCCTCCGCGCGCATCATTTGCGCTGCCATGGGCCGGATGATGCCGCCGGATTCCTCCGCCGAGATCACGCACACAATTTTCAAACCAAGCGCTTGCGCCAGGGCTTCAGCTTTCGAGCGCGCTCTGAGTGCCGCCTCCCGCAGAGCCTGGGCTTGAACAGCGGATTCGTCCTTGAGCGTGAATTGCAATCCTTGAACCGTGTTGGCGCCCGACTGCGTGGCAGCGTCGATCAGCTTGCCCGCTTGCGTGATGTCGTTCAGCGTGACTTCAAGAATGTTCGTAGCCGTGTATCCGGCGATCGTGGGAGGCGCTCCTTGTTTATACCGGAAATCCTGATTCACCGAATAACCAATAGTTTTCAGTTCCACCGCCGAACCAAGCGTTGAGCGGATCTGGCGGATTATGGCATCCAGCTCTTTGGCGTTCTGAGCCGCGGCCGCTTGCGCCGCCGGAGCTTGCGTGGTGACTCCGATGTTGATCTTTGCCCGATCCGGTTTGGCCGAGACCACTGCCTCAGCGGAAGTTCGAATGTAGGGCTGCGGTGATTTAGCGGGTGGATCTTGCGCGCGAACACCGGATGCGGCAAGGGCCAACACGACCAACCACGTAAGTAGTTTCATAAATATACCGACCAGTGAACGGCGACGCTTCCATCCTCATTCTACAGGGCCACGCAAGGGGGGAGGCACAGGGGGAGGCACCAGGTGGTGCTTCAAGCCGGGTAGTGCTTCAAGCCGGGTGCCTGCAAGCTACGCGGCTCGGTTTCCCGGAGTTCCTTGGCCTTCTGCTCAGCCACCGTGTCATTGAGGAAAGTGCCAGCCCCGCTCTCGACACCTGCCAAATATTTCAGCTTGGTCGCGCTGCGCTGGGTGGGGTAAAAATCCACGTGAAAGTGAAAGTACGGGTGATCGCCTTTAGCGGGACTCTGCCGCAAGAGCATCATCAGCGGCATGGGAAAACCAAACAGATGGTCATACTTCATGCGAATCAGCTTGATGATTCGAGCCAGGTCCGAGGCTTCGCTGTCCGTCAGATCGGTGGTGCGTCCGAAGTGGCGGCGCGCGTAAATCTGGATTTCGCCGGGCCATCGCGCGAAGAACGGAACAAAGGCGACGAAATGGCTGGTCTCGCTGACCAACCTCCGGCCCTCGGCAATCTCGTCCCGCAAAATGCTGCAATAAATGCATTCGCGGTGGTCGCGAAAATGGTCCGCGGCGGAATCCAATTCGCGCTGGATCAACGGGGGAATGAACGGGAAAGCATAAATCTGCCCGTGAGGATGGGGCATGGTGACGCCAATGGCGACGCCGGTATTTTCGAAAATGTAGACGTACTGAACATCCGGGTTGCCCGCCAGTTCCCGATGGCGCTTCGCCCAGAGATCAACCACCTTACGCCAGTGCTCGATGGAGAGCTGGGAGGGCGCGAGCGCGTGCTGCGGATGGTAGAGCACCACGTCGCACGAACCACGTGCGCCGGTCTTCGAATAGAGGCCGGTTTCGGGCGTGAAAGGCTCGCTATCCAACTGAAATGCCGCGAAATCGTTGGGATAGATCAACACATCATAGTGCCCCGGCACCCGGCCTGAACCCGGATCAAAAGGGCACCAATTCTGCGGCATTTGCGGGCGGTCTTGCCGGTGGGCCGCTACCGCCACCCATTCACGGAGCAGGGGATGCCAGCGAAGTTCGCTCACGCCTTGATTTTGGCACGGCTGCCCAGGCGCTGGCGGTCCCTACAGAACGTTTCCAAACACTGGGCCAGGAAGCGGAAGGTCCGGGCCAACTAGCTTTTCTTGCGCGATGCCTTGGTTTTTTCGGTGTTTGGTTCGGAGGGCGCCGCGGCGACGTCTGGCTGCAACTTCGAGAGCACTTCATTGAACAGCGCTTGCTTGCGAGTATTGATTTTGGGAGGCGGGGCCTGCTCGTGACGGTAATCGTGATCGTTATAACAGGTGCGGCAGCGAACTTTAGCGGGTTCGAGATTCAGTACGGAAACCACGGAGTGGTTCATGATGCGTTTGCACTTAACGCAAAAGTCGTCGATGACATCTCCGAGGCGGACTTCCCGCATTCTTATTCTCCGGTGTGCTGGTCTGCAGAAGTATAACCGATTTCCTCGGCGTTCTGGGTCGCCTGCGTGTCAGCCGCCGCAGCCTCTGGTTGAGCGCCCGAGACTGGTTCGGCGGGGCTGGGAGCCGGCGCCAGCACCACCCACTCGGCGGCCTCGAAGCCGATGTACTTACAAATGCGCAAGTCGGCGGCGTCAGCTTCCAAAAGATCGCCCACTTCGAGCGGCTGGCCCGAGTCGCGCGTTTTAGCCCACGCCGCGTAGTAGCTGGGAGCGTCGATTTGCCCAGCCTCTTCGTAGTCCCTGTGCTTCACAGCGGCTTTGCCGGACACGTGGGGCGCCCAGCGGAAGTGCTGACGCGCGGATTCCTTCATGCGATAAACCCGATACAGGGGCATTCTCGCTATTCTAAAACGCGGCGAGCTTCGGCGCGACTGCCGTGGATGTGTTCGATCGCTCACTGGCTGCCTTGACGGCTCCGGCCATGACAACATTGCGCGCGTCTTCCTGGCCTTTGCGAATGAAGCCCTCGACGGCATCTCTCTTCCAGAGCACCGATTCGGTCAAGGTTCCGAGCGGCGTGGTGGGCGAGATGAGGGTGAGCGAGAGGTTCGGCGCCACGTTTCTTTCACGACTGAAGCAGCGCAAAAGTTTCACCAGGCTGCGTATGATACGCGAGGGCACCTGCGGGAGCGCGTGAATCGCGACGATGTGTGAAGCTCCCATCTCAGCCGCCGCCCACAATGGGAGTACATTGAGCAGGCCGCCATCGGCATACCACCGTCCTTGGATGCGCATCGACGGCAGCCCAACGGGCATTGCGCACGCCGCCGCCAAGTGCTGCCAGCCCACGCCCGGTGATTGGAACAGGCTCGAGCGCAGACGAAGCACATCAGTGATCACGACGGCGAATGGAATTTTTGGCGTGAACAGAGAGCTGAGCTTCTGAACGTTCGCCCTGAATTCCGCGGGGTCGAAGAAACTGCACCAGGGGTACCAGCGGCTGCGTGGTTTCAGAAAACCGGCTGCCGTTGGATCAAGCCAATAGCGCACCAGTTGATCGGGCTCGCAGCCCCCCGCGATGGCCCATCCGTTGAGTGCCCCCACCGAGGTGCCGATCACCATGCCGGGCTGAAATTTCTGCGCCAGTATTTTCCAGGCGCCGGCCTGATAAGCGCCGAACATGCCGCCTGCTGAAAGCACCAGTGCAGTTTTTTCCACCATTGTGCTATACCCGCCCTATCTCTATGTTAGACAATAGGCTTTGGGCTTTGGCGCGGCCGATCCTGGGCCGGGACGATCATCTCGAAAGCTCGAACCCATGCAGTGGAATCCGAAAGACTATGGTGACGAGGTCGCGAGTATTCTCGCGCTGGCCGAAAGTGGCCAGCGGCTGATCCCTCTAACGCAGGGTAAAATCTGCTCGAAGGAGGCACGGCGCCGCATCCAGAGCCAGTCTGCTCAGCAGCTCTTCCCGGCCGCGCCTGCGCCCGAAGCCGCGGCCAGCGGCCTGTATCTGTATTTCTCATGCTGGGAGGACGCCCACGAAACGTCGCAATCCATTGAAACGCCCGAGGGCAGTTACTGGCACGCCATCGTGCATCGTCAGGAGCCCGATGCGGGCAACGCCTCGTACTGGTTTAAGCAAGTGGGTGAGCACGCGATTTTTCCGCAACTGCGGGCAGCGGCGCGAAGCATTGCGGCAGCCCATCAGAGCGCGCGCCTGAAACTCTCGGAAACATGGAACCCTTTTACTTTCATAGACGTCTGTCTAGATGCCGGCAATCATCGCGGCTCGGAACTGGAGCGCGCAGCGCTTGAAATCCAACGAGCCGAATGGCAACTGCTGTTCGATTTCTGCGCCCGCCGGAGATCCTGTTGAAAAAACGCAAAATCCTTCTCGTTTTCCTGATTGCAGTTGCAGCCTTGGCATCGTGGGTGTACCTCAAACGGAATCAGCCCCCCACCGTGACCTTCGCCAAAGCCAGGCGGGAGACGCTGGTGAGCACGCTGCCCACTAACGGCAAAATCGAACCGCTGGAGTACGCTGCAGTGCGGGGGGACACCGCTGGCCTGGTGGTCAAACTTCCCGTGAAGGAAGGGCAAAAAGTGGCCAAAGGCTCGATTCTGGCGGTGTTGAATGCGCCCGAGCTGCAATCTCAGTCGAGCGCGGCACAGGCGCGAGTGGAGCAAGCCAAAGGCGAGCTGGCCAATATCGAGCGTGGAGGAAAAAGAGCGGAACTGGCCGACATCGAGAGCAATCTCGAGCGCGCAAGGCTGGACCGGGGCGCCGCCCAGCGCGATTATTCGGCTCTGAAGCGCCTGGAAGAAAAACAGGCCGCTACACATGAAGACGTGTTATCGGCCCACGGCAAATTGCGGCAGGCAGAGCTCGAGATTGAAGCTTTGGAACGCAAGCGCGCGGCGCTGGTGGGGAGCTCGGACCGGGCGGTGGCCCAAGCCCGGCTGCGGGAAGCCGAAGCCGATGCAGATCTGGCCCGCCGCAAAATCTCTGACACCATGATTCGTTCTCCCATCGACGGAGTGGTCTACAGTCTGCCGATCCGGCTGGGCAGTTATCTGAATATCGGTGATCCGGTGGCTGATGTCGGCGTGTTGGACCGTTTGCGGGTGCGCGTGTACGTGGATGAGCCTGAGCTGGGCCGGGTAGCAAGAGACTTGCCAGTCACTATTACCTGGGAGGCGATGCCCGGGAAGCAATGGCAAGGCGTGGTGGAGAAAATGCCGACGAAGATCCAGGCATTGGGAACGCGGCAGGTAGGCGAAGTGCTGTGCACGATTCAGAATCCCGGCCATGAGCTGGTGCCAGGAACCAACGTCAATGCGGAAGTCCGGTCAAGTGTCGTGCCCAATGCGCTGACCATCCCCAAAGAGGCATTGCATCGCGATGCGAGCGGCGTCGTCGGCGTATACGTGCTCGACAGCGATGTCATTCATTGGCATAACGTGCGGGTTGGGTCTTCGAGCATTAGCCGGGCGCAGATTGTTGAAGGCGTCGTGGATGGTGCGGCTGTAGCTTTGCCGACCGATTTCCCTGTACACGATGGAGAAAAGGTAGAAGCGGCATATCGGTAAAAGTGCAAGCGATTTCCCCACCGGCGAAGACCACCGACAGGCGAAAGCCTGGATACACCTCGGGCCGACGCCTATTCCACTGGTGAGAATGAGCTAGGATGGCTTTATGGCGAAAGGCTTGTTCGAGGTTGAATGCCCTTGCTGCCAGACGGCATTGAAGATCGATCCGGAGACGCGCGCAATCATCTCGCACAAGGTGCATGAGAAGCCGCCTCCCATCGAAGATCTGGCCGCCGCGGTGCAGAAATTGAAGGGCGAAGCGGGCCGCCGCGACGAGGTGTTCCGCAAACAGTTCGAGGCCGAAAAGTCACGTGGCCAAGTGTTGAACACCAAGTTCGACGAACTTCTGCGGCAAGCCAAAGAAAATCCCGACAAGACGCCGCCCAAGCGCGATATCGACCTGGACTGACGGCGGAATCGATCCGTCTTAGAACCCGGCGAGAAAATCGCGCGCAATCGCCGCCACTGGGCGGTGTTTCCCATCCAACTGATAATTTAACTTCTGCATGGTTTCATTGTTGAGCTTGCCGGCCAGCTCGTCGAGAGCCTGGCGCATGCCCGGGTGTGCGGCAAGCGAATCAACTCGCACAACCGGCGCGGCCTGGTACGGTGGAAAGTAGTGCTTGTTGTCCTGGAGCACACGCACGTCCAACGCAGAGAGCATGCCGTCGGTGGCGTTGGCGGCCACCATATCGACTTTGCGCTGCCCGAGGGCCTGATAGAGCAACCCCAGATCCATGGTCTTGGGAGAACCCTTGACCTGCAGGCCGTAAGTTTTCACGAGGCCCGCAAATCCGTCGGGACGCTGGAGAAACTCGTAACCGAATCCTATGACCCAGTCCGTTTTGTAACGCGCTGCCTGGCTGAGCGTGCGCAAATTGCCCCGGCGGGCGTCATCGCCGCGGACGACCATGGCGAACGAATTGTTGAAGCCGAACGGATCGAGCCATAAGAGATTCCAACGGCGTTGGTATTCGGAGCGCACTTTCCCGAGGACACGTGAGGCGACTGGCAGCGGCGGCAGCTTGAGAATCGCTGCAAGCGCCGTGCCAGTGTATTCGGGATAAACGTCGATCTGGCCGCTGGTCAGCGCCTGCTGGGCCAGCAGGGTGCCGCCAAGATCCAGCTTCCGCTCGACCTTCTTCCCCAAGCGGCGTTCGAGCTGCTGCGCCACGATCTCGCCCAGCACGAGTTGTTCGGTGAAATTTTTTGAGCCGACAATCAGCGGCCGCGAGCTCGAGCACCCGCAGGCGATGAGAGCGGCGATCAGACCGGCGAAAGCTTTCGTTCGACCCATCCCAACCCTTCGTCTGCGATCAAGGCAATCAGCGCAGCCGGAATCGCACCGGCCAGAATCTGCGTGGAATCCACCGAGGCGATGCCACGGAATATAAATACGCCCAGCCCGCCGCCGCCGATTGCCGCAGCGATGGTGGCGGTGCCGATGGTGGTGATGGTGGCCACGCGAACACCTGCCAAAATAGTGCGCGCCGCGAGCGGCATTTCTACCTGCCACAAAACCTGACCGCCAGTCATGCCCATGGCGATGGCGGATTCGCGCACAGCCGGGTCAACACCCAGGATACCTGCCAGAGTGTTCCGCAGAATCGGGAGCAGAGCATAAAGCACCAGCGCGACGATGGCCGTGCGCTTGCCGATACCGCCGATGAAAGGCACCGGGATGAGAAACCCGAACAGCGCGAGGCTGGGGATGGTCTGCAAAATATTTGCGAAACCGACCACCCAGCGGCTCAGCGATACACGGCGGGTGAGCCAGACTCCCGTGGGAATGGAGATGCCGATGGCAATCAACATCGCGATCAGCACCAGTTCGAGATGCTCCGCGGTCAACCAGGCGATTTCACTGGCGAGGCTAGGCATCAGGCTCCGTGTTGTCATGATTCTCGAGCTTCCAGTCGAGACACGCAAGGAAGGCGCGGGCTTCATCGCCACGGGCCTCGAGAAATTCCTCGGGCGACGCCAGCATCTCCAATCGTCCGCCGCGCATCAGACCGACACGGTTCGCCAGCATCAGAGCCTCGCGAACATCGTGCGTCACGAAAATCGAAGTTTTCTGAAACGTGCGCCGCAGTGCAAGGAACTGGCGCTGCAAATCCACTCGGGTGACGGGATCGAGCGCGCCAAAGGGTTCATCAAATAGCAGCACCGGTGGGTCCGCCGCCAGAGCGCGCGCCACCCCCACACGCTGGCGCTGGCCCCCCGAGAGCTCGCGAGGATAGCGGTGGGCGAACTCATCAGGAGCGAGATCGATTCTTTCAAGCAGTTCACGGACTCGTGCGCTGATGCGGACAGAGTCCCAGCCTTCGAGCTTTGGAACCAGCCCGATGTTCTCCGCTACGGTGAAATGCGGAAACAGGCCCGTTTCCTGGATGACGTAACCGATCCGGCGGCGCAGGTGAATGGGATCCCAGGCGGCTGTGGATGTGCCCTCGACTAAGACTTCACCCGAAGTGGGCGCGAGCAGGCGATTGACCATCTTGAGCGCCGTGGTCTTTCCCGATCCGCTGCGCCCTAATAAGACCAGAGTCTCGCCGGAATTGACCGTGAAACTGAGGTCGCGAAGAACGCTGGTCGAGCCTTCGGTACGCGGCACGCTATAGCCGACACCGCGAAACTCCACAATGGCACTCATGAGCCGGCGAGGAGCAGGGTCTCGGCGAAGGGCCACTCTTCGTCCACCCATTGTGCTTCCAGGCGGAACCCAGTGCGTTCGGAGAGTTCGCGCACATCTTGCAGCTGGTACTTGTGGGAGGACTCGGTCCAGATGGTCTCGCCGGATTTCAACGTGATCGTCATGCCCGCTTCACGAATGCGCGCCCGCTGTCTGGATGTGGAGCGAAGATACATTTCAATGCGGCGCTCGGCGGGGTTGTAGACGGCCTCATGCTCGAAATTGGTGAGCACGAATTCGCCCCCGAGGTCGTGATTGATCCGGGCCAACAGGTTCAAGTTGAAGGCGGCCGTGACACCGGTGGGATCATTGTAAGCCGCCAGCAATTGGGGAACAGGTTTGACCAGATCCGTTCCCAACAGCAGCGCATCGCCCGGCGCGAGATGGGCACGGATGGCTTTCAGAAACTCGTGTGCCTCGGCGTGCTCGAAGTTCCCAATGGTGCTGCCCAGGAACAAAAGCAGGAGCCGCTGGCCGCGCTTGCGCCGTCCCATCACTTCGCGAAGACCGTCCAGGTAGGACAGTTCGAGTTCGGTCATGCGGACCCGCTCGAGGCGTCCGAGTTCGCCCCGGCACTTCACCAGCGCCGAGTGCGAGATGTCTATGGGGAAGTAGTCCAGCGGGCGGCGTTTCGCCAGAGCTTCCAGCACCCAGCGCGTTTTCCTGCCTGAACCGCTTCCGAGTTCGGCGACCACGATAGCATCCGGCAGGCACCTGGCCAATTCCGAGGCATGGTTTTCGAGAAGGCGTGCATCCGCACGGGTCAGCCCGTACTCGGGAAGAAGCGTGATGGCTTCAAACAAAGCCGCGCCGATCTCATCGTAAAGATAGGTGCAAGGGAGCTGTTTTTGGCGCGTGTCGCCCAGCCCTTTACGGACGTCGCGGATGAATTCGGAGCGGGGGCCAAGATCGAGGCTCTGTGCAAACATTTTCGGGAGGTTTCAGTGTAACAGTTCGGCGCAGAAACGCGCACAGAGGTTTCGTGTCAGGTGATACCAGGCGCCGCGGCAGGTTACATTCCATGCGCCGTTTTTTCCACGTCTGCCATGACGCGGAGGGTATTACCGCCGTAAATTTTCCGAATGTCCACCGCCGAATAGCCCTTTTCGAGCAGAGCACGCGTGAGGTTGAGAAATTTGGAGACGTCCTCGAGGCCGACGGGGACGCAGGTCACACCATCGAAATCGCTGCCGATACCCACCGCTTCAATACCGGCGATTTTCACTACGTGGTCAATGTGGGCAACCACATCGCTGAGAGTAGCCGGTGGAATTTTCGAGCCCTCCTCCTTTGCCAGAGCCTGGATTGCGGCGTGCTCCTTTTCAGGATTGCTCTTATATTTTTCCTGAATAGCGCGAATAGCGGGCCGTGAAGTTCAGGCGCTTCGAGGCGTCGGCCGATTTGTGCGAAAGAATCTCACAGCCGAAGTTGATCTGGATGACGCCGCCCTTTTTCGCCATGGCGAGGATCATCTCATCAGTCATGTTGCGCGGAATGCTGGAGAGTGCGCGGCAGGAGGAGTGCGAAGCGCACACTGGGGCGCTGCTGGTATCAAGCTCGCATCCCAGAATGTCTTGTCGGAGACGTGCGAGGCATCCACGAGCATGCCCAACTGGTTCATTTCGCGGACGACGTCGCGGCCGAATTCGGTGAGGCCGTTGTGGTGTTTGATGTCCGCACAGTCGATGTCGCCGGACGAGCCCGCCCAGTTATTGGTGTTGACATGAGTGAGCGTCATGTAGCGCACTCCCAGCTCGTAAAAATCACGCAGCAGGCCCAAGCTATCTTCGATGGCGTGGCCGCCCTCGATTCCCATCAGCGCCGCGATCCGGCCTTGCTTGTGCGCTGCCACACGCCGGCAGCCGAGGCTCGGAGCGCGAAGTCCTCCGGATAGCGGCCGGCGATATCGCGCCGCACCGTGTCGATCATCTCGAGTGCGCGGTGGGCGGACTGATTGGCCTTAACGAAATTCGCACCTACGTACACTGCGAAGAAAACGCCACCCACACCGTCCTCTCGCAGCCGCGCGAGATCGGTATGGCCTTGGGTTGAGCGCTTGCCGATGTCAAAACCCGCGACAGTTTTGCTGGTGACATCGTTGTGCGAATCAAGAGGGCGGAGCGGTGGACTTTCATGACCTCGGCATCGCTGATGGAGCGCGGTTGGGCGAGGAGCAGCGGGGCGGCGATCAAGAGCAGAAGGGACGGTTTCATCAGGATGGGCATAGGAAGTGAAATTGTACATCGGGGAAGGCGAAAGCCCGGATACAGCGCGGGCAGGCGCCGGTCCCACAAGAAGCCGCACGGCCTTGCGCCACAATTATTCTGGCTTGCGTTTATCGTCGGCGGGAATGAGCTTGAGCTGATAGCTGGTATGGCTACGTTCACGAATGCTGGCGGGCTCGCCACGCTCCTCGAAGCGCTTCAGGAATTCCGAATCTTCGTAGGCCCCGTCCTCGATATCCTCCCACGCGAACAGTTTGTAATCGCCGGGAGCAATTCCTTTTAGGTCGAACCTGCCGTACTGGTCCGTCGTCGCACTCTTATAACGCCCCCGTGTGCCGCGATGCGCGGTGTCCGGCACCAGCGCGACGATCGCACCACTCACGGGTTGGTCTACTGCATCAAAGACCAGGCCTTCGGCCTGACCGGCATCGGCGCCCAGCACAATGTCGAGATTTCCAGCAACGCCGCCAGTGAAGTCAATTGTGGAATCGAGAACATTGCGGCCGCTCAGACGTATGGCCTTGATGTAGGAGTAATCCGGCATTCCAAAAATGCCCAGTCGATACTCATTCGGAACGACGTTCGACAAAACGAGACTGCCGTCGTCTTTGACGCTGCCCACAGCCCCGGCTGCATAACCACTGCTCTCCGGCTCCAACCACACGCGAATCTCCGACAGATTCGGGTCTGTTTGACCTTCCAGGCTGAGACGTCCTCTCATCTCTGCGCTGGGTGAGATGGGTATGACGACATTCTCGACATTGGCGCTGCCCACGTCGAGAGTCGCGCGCCCGCCCCAGGCTGGATTTCCCCAGCGCTGGGCTACGAGTACGTAAGACCCCGGCGTGATGCCACGGAATTCGAAGTTACCCAGAGAGTCTGTCGAGCGGTTGGAATCCTGAAAGAAATTGCGTGAGACATCGCGAGAAACCAGATAAATCTCGGCGGGACGATCAGCCGGATCCGCTTTGCTGCTGATCACTCGACCTCGCACGGCGAACGTTCGGGTTTTGAGAAGCATCATTTCCAGGCCCCGAATCTGGGAACCGGGCTGCAGATCGATCGGCTGCGCGCCGGACGCATTCGTTGCCGCTGGGTAGTAGGTGCGTGTGTAACTGATCGCGCCCGCGGCATCCGCGCTGGCTGCCTGTTCCAAGGTGCTGGACATGCCCATCATCTGGTTCCAGGAAACACTCAGATAATACCGGCCCGGCGCCAGTCCAAATAATCTGAACTCGCCCTGATCGTTGGTAGTTTCTCCTGCCGTCTCCGTCAATCGACGCTGCCCGCGTTCGTACTGGTAATTCTGAAGTTGTACGCCGGCATATGCGACGGGGTCACCATCCTGATCGAGCACGCGGCCGGTTATGACGGATTGCGGAAACAGACGAAATACTATGGCTGAAAGATGCTGACCGGGATCGAGCGCAAGAGTGGTCCCGGGCCTGCCCGGATGTTTTGCCCCGTATGTCATATGCACGTACCCGCGGCGGCGGCCGCTCAAATGGTACTTGCCGGGATCGAGATTCACCAGCACAAAATGTCCGTTCCCGTCACTCGTAGTGCTGTACCTCGTGTATTCTGTCGAATCGATCCGCGAGAGTATCAGATCGACGCGCTTCAAAGCCTCTCCGGCGGCGCCGACCACGCGGCCCTCGATACTGCCCATCTCCTGCTGGCGGGAGTTTTCTGGAATGCGTACCGAAGACTTGGGTTGTGGCGCGGCGGTTGGCTGAGGCGCGGCTGCCGGCTGCTGGCTCGCGGCCGAAATGCTGAACAACAGAGCGCAGATCCAACACTCGCGCAACATGAAATAAGCCTACTGATTTCCGGCGCGCTTGTGATCGGCCGTGTCTTCCGCCGGAATCAATTCGAGTTGGGCATTGTGCCGGCTCTTTTCTTCAATGCTGAACGCCTGGCCCTTATTCTCGTACGGTTTCAGGAATTCGGGATCTTCCGCGGCGCCGGGGTCGATGTCTTCCCAAGCGAAAAGCTTGTAGTTCCCTGGAGCGATACCTTTGATACTGAAATGGCCGTTCTGGTCGGTAGCGCTGTTCTTGTAGAATTGCCGCTGGTCGCGGTGGGAGTCCGGTATCAGCACGACGGCGGCGCCCGAGGCGGGCTGCTGTTTCGAATTCGTTACAGCGCCCTCGACCTCACCGCCATTGGGACTCAATAAAACATCGATGGCATCCGCGGCGCCGGCTGAGAGGTCCAGGCCCGATTCCAGCGCATCCTGGCCGCCCATGCGAACGGATTTTAGGTACAGGCCGGGGGGCGCATATACATTCACGTTGTAGGTGTCGGGTGAAACATTCTCGAAAGTAAAGCTCCCGTCGTTTTTCGGCTGGCCGCCTTTGCTCCCCATGTTCCCCGTGATAGCGTTGCTTGACATCAGTGTGACGTGAACCTGAGTGGGGTTCGCGTCCGTTCCGGCCTCGAACCGGACCCGGCCGTTTACCCGGACGCCCGGGGTGATGATGAGGCTCACGTTCTCGACGTCGGTCGATCCGATGTCCAGCGCCTGATGCGCATCGTAGTTGCTTTCACCGTCGCGCCACATGGCAGTAATAATGTACGCACCGGGGGCCACGCCGCGGATGTCGAACTCGCCCCGATTGTCGAGGCGTGTCCCGCGCTCACCGCCGAACCCGCCCATCAGTCCTCTGGACCTCAACACCACCATTGTGTTTCGAGCCACACGGTTGGTGATGGTGTTGACCACGCGCCCACGCACGCGCACGACACGGGTTCTCTTGAGCGTGAAATCTATGCCGCGGAGTTGGGTTCCGGCAGCGGCTTCAATGGGAGCGGCACCGGCGGAATCCGTGGTTCCGGGGTAGTATGTAGGCGCATAGCCTTCCTCCTCGGGCTTAGGGGCAGAACGGTCCTGAGCCGGGTTGAACCAGCCGCTGCGGTAGGTGGCGCTGAGGAAATAACGGCCGGCAGCGAGACCGAAAATCCGATATTCGCCCAGATCGTCAGTCATGGCGCCTCCAGCCGGCATCAACTGGCGCTCGCCCCGGAAGTATCGATACAGCCTGACTTGCACATTCACCCGTTCCATGGGTTCGCCATCTTCGTCGAAGACGCGTCCGGAGATTACAGCATTGGGCGTGAGGCGAAAAACCACGTCGCGGACGTTCTGTCCAGTCGACAGAGACAGGGGCGTAGAGGGTCCGTTTGCTTTGCGTTGCCCGTATGACGTGTTCGTGTAGCCGTTACGTGAAACCGAGATGTGATACTGGCCGGGTTCGAGTTTGGTGATGCTGAAGTGCCCCTCGGCGTCGCTGATTGTGGCATAGCTCGACGCATTATTGCGCGAGTTCATGAGCGCTGCCTGGATTTGCGCCTTTCTGAGGGGCTCGCCGGTCGCGGCGCTCAGGACGCGGCCTTCGATGGAGCAACGGTCCTCCGGCCGGATTTCGGGCTTGGGGGGCTGGGAAGCCGGATCGGCTACCGTGGGCTGCGGCTGACCGACCGGCGCAGCAGTCTGTTGCGCATCCAGCAGCGGAACGCAGCTCACCAGAAATACCGCGATTGACAACACCTTCATCGCGCACCTCAAAAGCCCAGGATCGCCCGAGACCTCCGCTCCCTCTCGGTCGCGGTTCAGTCGCAAAGTCTCCGCTCGCTGACGGTCGCGGTTCAAACAAACAGTATAGGACGTGCCCGGTTCCGCTGGGGTTACTTCAACCATTGGTCCACATGCTGGCGGATGAAAACATCTTCGTCGGCGTGGGGGTAGCTGGAGGAGACGCGGTCGATTTCTTCCATCTGACCGGGTGACAGGTCTTCGGCGGGATTCAGGCACCAGCGGCCTTCAAGCAACCCCTGGCGGCGCAGAATTTCATGAATTCCGGCAATAGATCCGGCAAACTGATGCGCGACATCGAAAAGTGCGGCATTAGAGTCGGTCACGCGCACGCTCTCGGCCAGCCAGCCCGGCCATTCCGGCTCGCGACGAATACGCTCGAGCATCTGAACCGCAGTTCGGGTCCATACCGCCCAGTGTCCCAGCAGGCCTCCTACAACGCGCAGCGTGCGGCCGGCAAACTGAAACTGCGTCAGCAAATCCACGATGATGCTGTCGTCGTTGCCGGTGTATAGCGAGATTTCGCCGGCTCGGCCAGATTCGGCCACCGCGCGCACGACATCGATAGTTTGATAGCGATTGAACGGTGCGAATTTGATGGCCACGACATTTTCGATCTCCGCGAAGCGGCGCCAGAACTGGTAGGGCAGCACGCAGCCGCCCACGGCAGGCTGCAGGTAAAAACCGAAGATCGGCAAGATAGACGCAATAGCATGGCAGTGATCGATTAGTTCATCGATGCCAGCGTTTCGGAACGCTCCCAGGCTCAGCAGGCCCGCGTGGTATCCCAGGCGCGCAGCGAGTTCCGCCTCTTTAATAGCTTGGGGAGTTGCACCGACGATCCCGGCGATCCGGATGTCGTCAGTCTTTCGCAATTCATCCATCGCCAGAGAGAGCACCGGTTCGTACAGGCAGATACCGGGATCGCGAATCTCGAACTGCGTGGTGTGCACGCCCACGGCGATCCCACCGGCGCCGGCAGCCAGATAGTAGCGTGTGAGCGCGCGCTGGCGGCGTTCGTCCACCTTACGGCTGGAATTGAGGGCGAGCGGATGGGCCGGAATCACGACTCCGCGGCGCAACTTTTCGATCCACGTTTCCTGGCGATTCACGGTTCCGCGATCCTGCGGTGGCATCAGAAACGTCCGTCCCGGGTTTCAAAGTGCGTGGGTTTGGCGAGCGTACTGCCGCCCATGGCGATCCAATCTGCCACCCAGTCGATCATCTGCTCCACCGTCACCGACGGGTATCCAAATATGGTGTGGCAGCGGCCGGCATTGCTCAGCAGGGCGGTGGCGGCTTCTGTGCCCTCGAGTGTGGGTTCAATGCCGAAGCGCTCCCCAAAGCGCCGCGCCAGCCAGCGTACTGATACGGTTTCGGGACCGGTGATGTTCAGGACCGCCGGTGGAGACTGGCTGAGCTTGAACGAACGCAGCGCAACGGAATTGGCGTCACCCTGCCAGATGACGTTGACGTGCCCCATCGAGAGATCGATGGGCCGCCGCTCGAAGACTTTCTGGCCAATGTCCAGCAGTACTCCATAACGCAGATCGATGGCGTAGTTGAGGCGCAGCAGCATCACTGGCGTTCCGTTCTTGCGCGAAAAATACTCGAACATGCGCTCACGTCCCAGGACGGATTGCGCGTACTCGCCGACGGGCTCGACCGGGGTGGCTTCGGTAGCGCCGCTCTGTGTCACCGGAACCAACGGGTAGACGTTGCCGGTGGAGAAGGCCACGATGCGCGAGCCCGCGAAACGCTCCGCCACGAGCGCCGGCAGCAGAGTGTTCATGGCCCAGGTGAGATACTCGGCGCCGGTCGATCCGAACTTGCGCGCCGCCATGTAGAGCACGTTTTGCGCATCGGGAAGTTTCGCAACGGAGCCGGATTCAAGCAGATCAGCGCTGATGGTTTCGATGCCGGCTTTCTCGAGCTCCTGACGGATCGCGGGATCGGAAAATCGCGCCACACCGATGATGCGCTTCTTGAGCGACGCGCGTTTTGCGGCCCGGACGGCGCGCTTGGCCAGGCTCGGCCCCATTTTTCCCGCCACGCCCAGAATCAGCAGGTCGCCTTCAAGCTCGGACATCGCCCGCACGTCATTGTCTGACGGTTCAGAAAGCAGGCCGTCCAGTTGTTGCTCGTTCGCGATCATCAGCGCTTATAGCCGATCTTACGCAGAAAATCCCGACGCCTGGCGGCATCAGCGTCGGTTTCGATACCTTTGAGCCGGTCGCCGTCGATCACGCCCAGAACACCGCGTCCCTGCGCATCTTCCGCGACGATGGCCTTCACCGGATTCGCCGTGGCGCAGAAAATGGAGCACACCTCCGGCACGTCCTTGATGCGGCCCAGCACATTGATGGGATAACCTTCGCGCATGGCTACGACAAAAACGTGGCCGGCGCCGATGGCGGTTGCGTTGCGTGTGGCCACGTCTTTCAACGCGTCATCGTTGCCATCCACGCGCGTGAGGCAAGGTCCCGACGCCTCATTGAAAGCGATGCCGAACTTCATGTTCGGCACGGTATTTACCAGCGCTTCGTAAACGTCCTCGACGGTCTTGATGAAATGCGTCTGACCCACGATGATGTTTCCGCCTTCAGGCACCTCGAGTGGAACGGCTTTTAGCTCCATGGGAATTAACCAGGATACTACCTGTTTGGGCGCGCTCTCTTACGGTCGCGCCTCTGTTGCGATACTCTCACTTTTTCCCCAATCGTTTCTTCAAATACTCGTCGTATTCCTGCTTGAGCGCCGGATCGCGCGGGCTGGGATAAATGTCACTCGATTTGTATTTGCCGCTGTTGAGCTTCATCTTGGTCCACTCGTCGTGGATGTGCGTCACGTCGGCGTCATCCAGGATTTTTTTCACAAGGTTCGGGGGAATGAAGTAGACGCCCTCGCGGTCGCCGAACACGACGTCGCCCGGCACCACTGTTGTGCCGCCGATGCGAATTGGAATGTTGTAGCCGGTGAGCATCACCTGGCCGATGGGCGTGGGATGCACGCCACGGTAATACAGGCCCATGGGGATTTCGAAGATGCCGTCGAGGTCCCGTATCGCGCCATCCACGACTAGGCCTGCTTTAGTGGCGCCGTAAATGGCTGTGGCCAGATTATCCCCGACGATAGTTCCCGATTCAATTTTTCCGAACAGATCGACCACCAGCACGTCGCCCGGTTTTAACGTGTCGATTACGCGCTGGTTCCCGTTATGTCCAAGTCCCTTGGCTCTGGCCTGCGCTTCGGCGACTTCGGCCACATCCGGACGATAGGGCATGAACTGCGCAGTGACAGCGCGGCCCACAAGCCTGTGCTCTGGATGCAGAATGTGCCAATTGCCTTCATACTGATTCGGGAATTTGGCGCCCGGCAAAACGCTCCAAACTTCCTCGGCTGAAAGCTCTTTGCACTTATCGAGCAACTCGTCAGGAACGTTGGGCCGTCCATCTTCAAAGCGGCCGAACGGATTCTGGGCTGTGTACTCGACCATCTGCTCGTGTGTGAAGGTGAAGACCTGAGCGCTCGCCGGCAGGAGCGCGCCACTCGCGAAAACGAAGGCAATTATGAAGCGAGAAGCATTCATGCGGTGCAATGTATCACACCGGCTGGCGCCTAGGTTGCGCGTGACCACGCGGTTTGCCGGGGATTATTTATCCGGAAGAATGGCCACGCCCACAAGCTCGATGCCGGCCAGGAATTCGAGCGTGGCGCCGCCGCCGGTGGAAATATGTGAGATCTTTTCAGCCACGCCAGCGGCTTTGATGGCCTTCTCGGAATCACCGCCACCGACTACCGAAACAGCGCCGGATTGTGCCACAGCTTTGGCGATGGCTACAGTGCCTTTATCGAACGGCAGTTTCTCAAAAACGCCCATGGGTCCATTCCAGATGATGGTTTTCGCGCCCGCGATGACCTTCGAGTACTGCTCCACTGTTTTCGTCCCGATGTCCACGCCCATCATGCCATCCGGGATGGCCTCGACCACTTGGTTCGCGGCGCCTTGTTTGACTTCCGAAGCCACGACATGGTCGACCGGGAGCATCAGTTTATCCTGTGTAGAGGTGAGCAACTGACGCGCCAGGTCGAGCTTGTCGTCCTCCAGCAGCGATTTCCCGACCGGCCTGCCTTGCGCTTTCAGGAAGGTGTAGGCCATGGCGCCGCCAACCAGCAGTTTGTCGACGATCTTCGAGAGATTGAAAATCACCTCGATCTTGTCGGAGACTTTGGCGCCGCCAAGAATAGCCACGCAAGGGTGCGCGGGATTTTTGGTGACCATGGTGAGATACTTCAGCTCCTGCTCCATTAACAAACCCGCGGCGGCTTTGGGCACGAAGGCGACCATGCCGACAGTAGAGGCGTGCGCGCGATGCGCCGAGCCGAACGCGTCGTTTACATAAAGATCGCAGAGCGAGGCAAGCTGCTTCGCGAAAGCGGGATCGTTTTTTTCTTCCTCCGGATGGAAGCGAAGATTTTCAAGCAGCAGCACCTCGCCAGTGGCGGGTTTCATGGCTTCAACTTGGGGGCCGATACAATCCGGTGCCATTTTTACGGGTCGTCCCAGAAGCTGCTCCAGGCGCCGTGCCACGGGCTTCAGACTCATTTCGGGATTCGGCTTGCCTTTGGGCCGGCCCAGATGGGACGCAAGAATCAAGGCTGCGCCGTGCTCGAGTGCGTAGTTGATGCTGGGGAGCGACGCTCTGATGCGCTTGTCGCTGGTGATTTCCTGGTCGCCCGGTGCCAGCGGGACGTTGAAATCGACGCGCATGAACACGCGTTTGTTTTTCAGATCAAGATTGTGAATGGTTAGTTTGGACATGGAATGATGCTCAGGTCGGCCGTTCAAACTGCGGCCTGTCTCTTTATTGTAGGGTCGGGGCTGCGTCAAAAATCCGACGTCAGCACATCGTAAAAAATGTGAATGCCCTTCCTAAACTCGGCGATGGGAATGTGCTCCTGGTCGCTGTGCATCGATCCGGCCGTCGATAAGTCGAGCACCATGGGAGTGAGACCGTAGGCGATCATGCCTTTTTGGCGCAGCTTATTCGAATCGGTTCCGTGCGGCACCAGCATAGGCGTGACAACGGCCTGCGGATGAGATTTCACAATCGCGCGGCGAATGGCGTCAAACAGAGGAGTGCGGCTGGCGCTCGGGCCTGGATCTTCGGGCGGGTTGATGACCTCGACGCTTACGCGCTCGTCGTTGATACGCGCCTTCATCTCCGAGACGAATTCTTCGAAATTGACGCCGGGCAGCAGGCGGCAATCGAGCGTTCCTTCGGCACTCGAGGGGATCACATTGACCTTAACCGGTGACCCGACGCCGGAGGTCAAGGTCGTCAGCGAAATCGTGTTGGCCTGAATCGCGGTCGTATATTTGTTGGCGGCCAGTGGCGAGCCGATGTTATCGACCATTTCGGCGACCACCGGGTGAGGTTTGGCCGCAGGCAGCACCATAGCTTTTTCGAGCGCATGGATCAGCGTGACATTGGCGTTATCAGGGATGGGCTGCGACCCGTGAGCCGCGGTACCGTGAGCACGCACGCGCACCCATACCGTCTGCTTCTCGCCCACGGCGATGCCGAACACCAGCTTGCCGGGCGCAAGAATGCTTTGAGTTCCAAAGCCGCCCTCGTCAAGTACGTACTCGGCGTTGATGTCGGAAAAGTGATTCTGGATCATCCAGCGGATTCCGTAACTTCCATTGGTTTCCTCATCCGCGGTTGAGAGCATGAGGATGTCCCGCGCCGGAGCGACGCCGGATTTCTTCAGCGTAACCAGCGCCATGAGTTGCTGGATGCCGATGCCTTTCATGTCCATCGTGCCGCGGCCCCAGATGTCGCCATCGAGGATCACAGCGGCAAACGGGTCCACTTTCCAGGCTTTGCGGTCTACCGGCACGACGTCGAAATGGTTCATCAGAAGCAGCGGTTTTCGCGAGCGATCGCGGCCCTCGATGCGCGCCACAAGATTGGTCTGGCCGTTTGGCCCGCTAGGGTAAAGCGTCGACGGGATCCCTGCGTCATCCAGAATGTTCTTGAAAAACCGCGCGGCTTCCGCGGTATTGGCCGGCGGATTGATGGACTGAATGCGGATGTACTGCTGGAACAGATCAACAGCCGATTGCTCCACGTGCCGCCAGTCCGGTTCGGCGGCGCTCAACAACGCAGCCGTCAGAACGAGAATTGCCATCTTCATGTCTTGAGCTCCGGGATCTTGGAAAGTTCGGGATGAATTCCGGCCTCGCGATAAGCTTCCAGCAGCGCGCCGGCAGCGGGGCTATGGAGTGGCTCGCGGCATCGATTGCCTTCCTCCAGTTCGATCAGATGACGATAGCGCTCGAGCAGAATGCGGCTGCGAAACACCCCCCCGATGTACGCCATCATCACGGGTTCACCCTCCGGGAACAATTGCACACGCACCGAGGCTGTGAGTGCGGCAAGGTGCTGCGCGGCAGAGTTGAGAATATCGTGGGCCACGGGGTCGCCGTCGAGTGCTACGCGATCTACCAGCCTGGCGAGCTGAGCCACACGCGACCGCGGCCAGTCCTGCGTGTAAAACCGGTGCAGCAGATCGTTGGCTCCGGTAGCGCCGGTTTCCTCCAGCAGAGCTGTGCGCAATGCCGTTGACGGTCCCCAGCCTTCTTCAGAACGTAGCGCCGCACGCAAGGCCTGGCGTGCGATATCAAAACCGCTGCCTTCGTCTCCAAAGATGTATCCCCAGCCGCCAACCCGAGCCGTCTTACCGGCGGCGTTTCGTCCAAATGCAATGGACCCGGTGCCTGCGATAGTCGCAATTCCGGGTTCACCACCCGTGGCGCCCGACAATGCAATCAAAGCATCGTGAGTGACGACGAGTTTTCGCGCTCGCAGAATTTCCGAGAGGATAGCCTGCTTATCGGCGGGTCCACCGCTCATACCCACACATGCAGCCTCGAATTGCAGGTGTTCCGGATCAATATTCGCCGCCCGGCATGCATGAGCAACGCTGTCGACGACTGCACACCGCAGCTTGTCCCCGCCCTCACCCGCGCCCACGTGATTGCACGGGCCCGCCTGGCCGGCGCCAAGCACACGGCCGGTTTCATCTCCGACGAGGGTGGTGGTGGAAGACTGTCCACCGTCGATGCCGAGAAACAAGGAATTCACTGGCTAGCGCAGCCGGCCCGTGCCCGATTCAGATTGGCCAGAGCAACTCGCATGGAAGCTACTCTAGCATCCCGCGAGCAGCGGCTTGCGCAGAGACTCCTGTTAACGGGCTTAGACGCTTGCTGCGAACGGAGCGTCTACCTGAGAGCTGGGATCGACGAGCGGAATTTCACCAGTTTCTGTCGGAGGGCCGGCGCCTGTCCCGCTACCATCGTCGCGCCCTCTGTCTCAGGACTGAGGATATCGATGTTCCCTTTAAAGCAGCCGCCGTCGTCGATTCTGATGCGAGCTGTTTTCAAGTCGCCCAAAAGGGGTCGCGGCGCTGCGGATTTCCAGCTTGTCCGCCACTTCCAGGTCGCCTTCGAGCTTGCCTTCAATTACCACGTCGCTGCAATTACGTTAGCGTGCACTCCGGCTTCGGGCCCGACGGTGAGCCGGCAACCGGGCATGTGAATGTACCCTTCCACTTCTCCGTTCACGTAGAGGTGTTCGCCACATTCAATGTCGCCGGTGATGCGTACTAAGCATCTACTATGACGACCTGATTCAATCGCTGGTCACCAGTATGCGCGATACGTTCTCGAGCGCCAAGCACTTGCCGAAGCTCAAGCAACCGGTCCCGCTGGTGCTCAGCGGCGGCACCGCGATGCCGGCCGGCTTCAAGGATCGATTCGAAAAAGCCCTGCGCGCAACCGACTTTCCGATTGAACTTTCTGAAGTCTGCATGGCCAGCGATCCGTTGCATTCCACTGCAAAGGGAACTCTGGTTGCCGCGTTGTGTGAAGCTTAGCCGAAGGCTGATCGCAGCAGGCCGGTGAGCTCGAATCAGTGAATGGTCCGCGTTTTGCGGTTCATGTAGTCCATCAAAAGATACTGTCCCAGAGTGTAGGGTGTGGTGAAATAGGCTTTACCGCGGCAGATCTCGGTCACCTTCTGCACGAAATTCACCAGGCCGTAATCGCTCGCCAGCATGAAGGTGTTGATCAGGATGCCCTGCTTTTTGCAGCGATTCACTTCTTCGAGCGTGCGGCTGATCACCAGAGGGTCGAGGCCGAAGGCGTTGCGGTACATGCGCCCATCCTCGAGCGTCAGAGCAGACGGCTTTCCGTCCGTAATCATCACGATCTGGCGCATGTCTTTCTTTTCCTGAGCGAGCAGCCGCTGAGCCAGAATCAGGCCGTCGCGTGTGTTGGTGTAGTAGGGACCTACTTGCACGCGGGCGAGCTGGCTAATAGCCAGTTCCTCCGCCGAATCGTGAAACAGGACGCAACGCAAGCTGTCACCCGGATACTGGGTTCGGATTAGATGAGCTAGCGCCAGAGCCACTTTCTTGGCCGGCGTGAAGCGGTCTTCCCCGTACAAAATCATGCTGTGGCTGCAATCTAGCATTAACACGGTTGCGCAGGAACTCTGGTACTCGCACTGGTGCACGTGAAGGTCGGAGTAATCCATGTCCAGGGGGACCTTGGCTCCTTCGCGTCGGATAGCCGAGAACAGCGTTTCGCTGATATCGAGATTCAACGTGTCGCCGAATTCGTACTGTTTCGAAGCGCCGGAGGCTTCAATCCCGGTGGCCAGATCGCGCGTGTCATGCCGGCCGAAGCTGGACTTACCCAGGGAACCGAGCAGGTCTTTCAAAGTCTTGAATCCCAGAAAATCGAGCGACTTGTCAGTGACTTCAAATTTGACTTTGGTCTCGGGGCCGCTGCCTTGGCCGCTCTTGGGAGCCTGAGGCTGCTGGCCTTCCTCGTTGACGGTAATGTGACCCTCATCGACTAATTTCTGCATCAGCCGGTCGAGCAACTGTTGAAGCTGTTCCTCGCTGAGCGCCTGCAACTTTTCCATCATCTGCTGCAGCCGGTCGTCCGGGAATAACTTGCCTTCTTCCAAGGCCTGCTGGATGGCGCGCTTCAGGTCTTCAAGTGAATGCGAGTTCCACTCGCCGAAGGGAGCGTATTGTGTGTTGAATCCGCTCTCGAGAAGAAAGTCCGAAAGCGCCTGGAGTAGATCTTCAGCATCAATGCCGAAATCATCGCCGGTATACCGGGAATATTTGATCCACTTCATAGAGCGGCCTTGAAACACGCTGACAGGCGAAACCTGTTTGTCCCGCCTCTCTCTAATTGTACTGGCGGCGGTATCCGCGGGGAGGACCACCCTCTTCGCGGCCGGCGGCAGGCTCGCGTTTCTTCTCTTCGGCGGCGAAGCCTCGTTCTTCCGACCGGCTGATCCGCCGGTGCGCATACAGACCCTCGAGAACGAATTCCGCTGCTGCCGCACCCACGGCGTCCGGTTCGTCCGGCCCTACATCCAGGGTCCGAATTTTTTCCATCAATCCCTGAATAGAGGCCAACTGGCGGGCCATGGTGGCCGAATCCACGTTCTCGTCGAGCTTAAGGGAGCCACCCAGATCGAACCATTGCACAATCTGGGAAACGTTGGCGCCTTCGAAATACTTGTCGTAGGTCTTGCCGACGGCCGTACGGATCAACTCACGCGCCACGGCATCACCGCCCTTGAGCTCACCCTCATATTCGAGTTCCAGCTTGCCAGTGATCGAGGGCAGAGCGGCATAAATGTCGAGCACGCGAGGCACCGCCACCGGTTCCTTGGCACGCAACGCGCGGCGTTCGGCGTTCGAAACGACGTTTTCCAGGACGGAGATGGGAAGGCGCTGAGAAACTCCCGATCGCTTGTCGACTTTCTTGTCTTCACGCGCCACGAAAGCCAGTTGCTCGATGATCTCGCGAATGTAGGTGGGCACATGAGTGCGCACCGGTGAAGGACGCTCGAGCCAGGCTTCCTGTTCCGTGATCTCGAGACCTTGCGCGAGGACCTGCGGGTAGTGCGTCCGGATCTCGCTACCGATGCGGTCTTTGAGCGGCGTGATGATTTTGCCGCGCGCGGTGTAATCTTCCGGGTTGGCCGTAAACACCAGCAGCAGGTCGAGCGGCAATCGCACCGGGTACCCTTTGATCTGCACGTCGCCTTCCTGCATGATGTTGAACAACCCCACCTGGATTTTGCCGGCCAGATCAGGAAGCTCATTGATGGCGAAAATGCCGCGGTTGGCGCGCGGAACAAGCCCGTAATGAACTGTCAGCTCATCGGAGATGTCCTGGCCGCGGCGCGCCGCTTTGATGGGATCGATATCGCCAATCATGTCCGCGATGGTTACGTCGGGCGTGGCCAGCTTTTCCACGTAACGATGGTCCTGTGCGAGCCAGGCAATAGGAGTTTCATCACCCTGTTCCGCGATGAGATTCTGGCATCGGCGGCAAATGGGCGCGTACGGGCTGTCGTGGATTTCGCAACCCGCAACGTACGGCATCATCGGGTCGAGCAGCGTGGTCAGCAAACGGATCAAGCGCGTCTTGGCTTGCCCGCGCAGGCCCAGCAGAATGAAATTATGCCGCGAAAGAATGGCGTTCACAATTTGGGGCACAACACTATCGTCGTAACCGACAATGCCGGGGAACAGCGTTTCACCGCGCTGGAGTTTGCAGATCAGATTGCTCCGCAACTCGTCTTTCACGGTTCGTTTGGCAATCCGCTGTTCCGAAAATTGACTGCTACGTAAGGAATGTAAAGTTTTGGGAAGTTCCCGAGTTGGGGTCATGGTGACCTTTACGGCGATTGTAACAGAGGCTGCGAAAGTTAGCGCGCTCCACCCGTAATCGTCCGTAATCGTCTGCACGCGCACGGCAAATTGAGACGCCAGGCGGCGGGCAGGCGAACGAGAGGTCTCTGCGATTACCATAGCGATATGGCTTCTTTGTTCAACCGGAGCAGTTGGCTCATTGTTCTGTTGGCCGTTGCCTGCTGTGATGCAGGCGAAATCGGCAAGGCGTCCAAGGTAATTCTGACGCGTGTACCCAATGGAGGCATACAGCCCCAAGTGGCCCTGGACTCGAAGGGCGTGGTCCACATGGTTTATTACGTCGGCGATCCGGGGAAAGGCGACCTTTACTACGTGCTCTCCCAAGACGGGGGTTCCACATTTTCACGGGCAGTGCGCGTGAACTCGAAGCCTGGGAGCGCCGTCGCGGCAGGTAACATTCGCGGCGCGCACATCGCTTTGGGTCGAAATGGCCGCGTACATGTGGCCTGGAACGGATCGCACGCATCAGGTCCCGTCGGCCCTCCCGGGCGGGAACCCATGCTTTATACGCGGCTCAATGACGCTCGAACTGCGTTCGAGCCCGAGCGGAATTTGATCCAAGTCGCACGCGGCCTCGACGGCGGCGGCGCTGTCGCGGCGGACGCTGCAGGCAATGTCTACGTTGTATGGCACGCTCCAGCGCCGGGTACCGAGGGCGAAGCGAACCGTAAAGTGTGGATCGCACGCTCGAACGATGACGGCAAGACCTTCGAACGCGAGCGGCCGGTTTGGGAACGTGCCACGGGGGCCTGCAGCTGCTGCGGTCTGAACGCTTTCACGGATGATCGTGGAACGCTTTACGTGCTTTACCGCTCGGCCACCGAGGTGGTGAATCGCGACATGTACCTGCTGACATCCCGCGACCGCGGCCAAACTTTCGAAGGTTCCGATATTTCGCGTTGGAATGTGGGTTACTGCGTGATGAGTAGCGAATCCTTCGCGCAAAGCCGCGCCGGTGTTCTGGCTGCCTGGGAAACGGAAAAACAGGTGTACTTCAGCAAAGTTGATCCTCGCACCGGTAAAGCTTCGCCGCCGGCTGCGGCGCCGAGCTCAACTGACAACCGGAAACATCCAGTGGTCACGGGCAATAATCGCGGTGAGTTGCTTCTGGCTTGGACCGAGGGGATGGGCTGGAAGAAAGGCGGCACTCTCGCCTGGCAGGTTTATGATGAGAGCGGCAAACCTGAGCCGAAGCGCGGCCAGAGCCCTGGTGTGCCCGTCTGGAGCTTGGTGGCCGCGTTCGCGCGCCCGGACGGCGGCTTCACCATCATCTACTGAACAATAGTTCCCGCGCTCTCATTTCCAAGCGGCCCCGCGCCGATTTGAGTACACTGGCTGGAATCTTGGGAAACAATCACGAGAACATCAAGGAAAAATATGGCTTAGTCCGTGGTTTCGGGCTGCTTCAAGCGACTGCTCTCAACATGAGCAACATGGTTGGGGTCGGGCCATTCATCACCATCCCGCTGATCATTGCTTCCATGGGCGGCCCGCAATGCATGCTGGGATGGCTGGTCGGCGGCGTGCTCGCGCTGTGTGACGGCTTGGTGTGGAGCGAACTCGCAGCAGCAATGCCGGGGACTGGCGGCACGTATTTATATCTGCGGGAAGCGTTCCGCAAGACGCAGCTCGGCGGAATTCTCCCGTTCTTGTTCATCTGGCAATTCATTTTCAGCGGTCCGCTCGAAATTGCGTCGGGCTACATCGGTTTCGCGCAATACGTCGGTTATTTCTGGCGTGGCATGGGCCCCACGGGCACACGGCTCGTCAGCCTGGCCCTAGGCACGCTGGTTATCTTGCTATTATACCGGCGCATCAACGCTGTCGGGCGCTTGACGGTGGTGCTTTGGGTCGGGATGCTGATCACAGTTCTTTGGGTGATCTCGAGCGGCCTGTCCCATTTCAATCCGCGAGTGGTTTTCGATTTTCCACCCAACGCCTTCAAGTTTTCTCTGGGCTTCGTGATGGGGCTGGGCCACGCCATGGGGATCGCGATGTATGATTTTCTGGGTTACTACGACATCTGCTACGTCGGCGGCGAGGTGCGAAACCCGGAACGTGTGATTCCGCGCGCCATTATTTATTCGGTCATCGCCGTCGGCGCTATTTATTCGCTGACCAATCTCAGTATGATCGCGGTGGTGCCATGGCGCGAGGCCATGCACTCGAACTTTATCGCATCACAGTTCATGGAAAAACTGTATGACACGCGCGCCGCTGTCGTGGTCACACTGGTGGTCCTGTGGACCGCGTTTGCTTCGGTATTCGCCCTTCTGCTGGGCTACAGCCGTATTCCGTACGCGGCCGCTCTCGAGGGCCATTTTTTCAAGCCGTTCGCGCGCCTGCATCCGAGCGGGAAATTCCCGCATGTGTCCCTGCTGGTAATGGGAATCCTGTCCATCATCGGGAGTCTGTGGAGCCTGGATGAGGTAATTTCGGCGTTGCTGACTTCGCGGATTTTGATTCAATTCCTCACTCAGGTTTTCGCGCTGCAATATCTTCGAAAGCACCGGTCCGAAATCATCCTGCCGTTTCGCATGTGGCTCTACCCGCTTCCCAGCATCATCGCGTTCGTCGGCTGGGCATGCATTTTCGCGACATCGGGCTGGAAATTTGTGGGGTTCGGGCTTCTGACGCTAGTGGCCGGAGTGATCGCGTACGGGATCTGGACCAGATTTTCACCGGGAGAATCTCAGACCGCGTGAGAGCCACGGAACTTCGGTCTGTTACTTTGCAGGTTTGTTGAACTTCACGTCGTCGATGGGGACGTTGTATTTCACTTCTTTGAAACGATACGTGAGGCTGTAGTCGGGTGTCTTGCGAGTGATGGTAAACGGTGTCCTGATGCCTTCGACGTCCTTGTAATCGTCGTAATCCACTTCGTACAGTATGATGCCATCGTCAATATTGACGCGCTCAAAATCGCGCCGCACTAGCAGCCCCGACTGCGCATCGAAGTAGAGTTTTTCGATGGATCCATCCGTGGCGGCAGCCTCTACGACATAGGCATCACGTTCATCGACCCGGGTCTTGCCGCTCACCGTCATCTTGGGAAAGATTTCTCGAAGCTTAAGCTCTCGATAGAATTCGTAATCCCGTCTGGCTGCGGCCAGATCCGGCTTGCCCATTTCGTGAACACCCGAGTCCGGGTCTTTGCTCCACCCCATCTCGCCATTCCAGCCGGAGAGAGATGCGCCGGCATTGGGCACTTCGATGACCACCAGGTACTTGTTCGGGGCCTTGGCGTAGATTTCGGCTGGTGACGTTGAGCCGTCGTCGGAGTTGTCGAGGGTCCCCTTCATCACCCGGCTGGTCACTTTTTCGATGGCGGATTTGCCGCCGATGGCTTCGATGTAGTGGGTCACGATCTGATCCGCCGATGGAGCTCCTGGAACTTGGGCTAACGCGCTGATGCTCAGAACCGAGCCCGTCAGCATCACTGCCGATAAGAGTTTCATATGAGTCACTCCTGAAGATCTGACAACAGCCGCCAGCGGGCATCATACGACAACCAGGGCCGGGCATCAATGGCTCCGGCGGCACATCAGGGGTTGATCTTGTAGTAGCTCTGAAAAACTCCCATGTTCGGATAGAAGGCACGCGAGCGATGGAGCTCAAGATCTGCCGGGTGTGACCGAGGTCGTGAAAAGCAAATTCGTTCAGCAACTGTTCAAAGGTGAGGACGCCCAGCTTCTCGTGTTTACCCGCCCGCTTTCCAACTTCTGGCGGCAGCGATCTCAAAATGGCCAAGGTATCGCGACGGAGATTCTCGAACTTGTCCAGTTCCGCCAAGCCGTCAAATTTTTTGCCGGATTTGAACAACTCGAGCTGGTCGTAGGATGGGAGAAACGGATTCTCCTGGTCCGCGATGGCGCAGAATCGGCTGACGAACCCCCTCACTTCGACATCTGCCAAGTGCGCCAGCACCATGCTGATGGACCACCGCTCCGGCGACGGTTGCCAATCGAGATCGTCCTTGCTGACACCTTTTAGAATGCCGCGCAGAAGGCTCGGGGTTCGTTCAAGCACCTCGAAACCTCGGAATGCCAGTGCAATAGACGGAGCGGTCATATGAATCCTCCCGGATTAGACGATTGTAGCGCGGCGTGGTTTCAACGTGACGCACGGAATCTGAATTCGGTATTTAACGCCGAGGCTTCTTGACTTGTTCCGTGCGGATTCGATACCAGTGACGTATGCTCAATTTGTTGATTTCGCGCGTAGCCGTTTTCGGGCTGGTTTCCGCCGCGCAGGCCTGTGCACAATCACTGCCGGTCAAGTGGGAAGAGCTCACCGCTGGAGATTTCGTCAAGGCCCTTGAAAAATCGCAAGGCACCTGCGTGCTGCCTTTTGGAATTCTAGAGAAGCACGGGCCGCATCTGCCTTTGGGAACCGATCTCATTAACGTCCGTTATGCGTCAGTGCATGGCGCGGAGCTGGAGTATGCGATCGTTTTTCCCGAATATTACTTCGGCCAGATTTTCGAGGCGAAACATGAGCCGGGCACAATGGCTTACAGCGCGCAGCTTCAGCAACAGCTCCTGCGGGAAACCACTGCCGAAATGGCGCGGAACGGATGTAAGAAGATCATCATCGCCAACGGTCACGGCGGCAACAATCATCTGTTGCCGTTTTTCTCTCAAGAGCAGATGGCCGCTCCGCACGATTACGTGATCTACATTTATCAGCCGGCGGGTAGCCCTCCTGGCCGGCCGCCGATGAAATCGTCTTTTGACTCACACGCCGGGGAAGCCGAAACGTCGCATGTTATGGTTTCACGGCCGGACCTGGTCCACATGGACCGCGTCGCGAGCGAGTCGGGCGCGGACCAGAAGCGCCAGGATTTGCCCGCGGGCGTGTATACCGGAATCTGGTGGTACGCCAAATTTCCCGAGCATTATGCGGGCGATGCCGCTGAGGCGAATACGATGCTGGGCGAGTTCGATATGAAAGCCTGGGCGGAGGGAATTGCCGGCGTGATCCGCGCGGTGAAAAGCGACCAGGTGAGCCTGCGCCTGCAGAACGAGTTTTACGAGAAATCGAAGCACCCGCTGGATACGAAGCAGTAGCGGGCAAGGCGAAGGTTCCCGAGCCGGTTTATTGCGCCTCTGGATTTCGGTTCACCCAAACGTTGGTGCTGATGTCGCCGAGTTCAAGGACAATCCGGTCCTTCAACGCCGTGACGCGGTTCCAGGTGGGGTCCATCATGGGCACTCTGGGCTCATGGAACTCGTACACCGGGAATCGCTGTCCCTGAGGCCGTTTGGTGCGGGAGTCCAGCCGTTGCGCCTCCAGCCAATTCAAATTCCCGCCACTATGCGCCGTGAGGATGTAAATCAGGTTACCGTCCGGCGCCCAGAAGGGAATCTGGAACGAATCCGATTCGGCGTTAACGGCGGTCCATTCCTGCTGTTCCGTTGGCCGATTGCCGTGAAGTGGGGCGATCCAGGTTCGAAAAGCGTTCTCCCGCGATTTCAACACGAAGCTGATCCAGGCGCCGTCCGGTGCGAATTCCGGCGCATACAAATGGCCGCTGGTTTTGAGAGCGGCGGGAAGCGCAAGCACAGTGCGGACCTTCTTGGTTTCAAGATCCATGACATCCACGTGATCGTTCGAATCCGCATCGGCCCAAAGCAGAATCGACCGTGCGTCTGGTGAGAAGGCTCGAGGCATGGCGCACGCTTCGCAGATCTGGTGCGAAAACCATCCCCATAACGAGCTGGTATAAAGCTTCAGATTAGGTTTAGTGCCTTGCGCGTAAACGTATTCGAGGCTGTCGGGCCTGAGGATGGAAAATAACGTGTCCGGCCGGACGCGTTTTTCCTGACCGCTGTCCATATCTCGCATAACCAGCGCGGACACGTTGGCGTCTTCGGCGCTATAGAGCAGCTTCTTGCCGTCACGCGAAAACGAAGCAGAGCCCTTCTGATTTTGCGTGGATGTCATGCGCTCCAGCTCTCCGGTGACGCGTCCATGGGTAACCGGCAGGCTCCAGAAAATGAGAAACACCCGAGTCCGCTCAAAGGTCAGCCGTCCTGCTGAGAACGACGCGTGGGCATCACCCTCGGCGGCATCGGTGGCCTGCACGGGTATATGCGTGAGCTGCTGATGATCCGGAGCCAGCCCCAAACGCCACAGCGTCATTCGATCGGACACCATGCCGTTGAACACGATTTCATCACCGGGTAGCCAAGCCTCGGCGACGGCGTAATTGAAGCCGTGTTTCTTGAGCAACGGGAGAAGTCCCGTCTTGCGCGGCTGGTCGGAAGAGCCCGAAGCAATCCACCAGTCCTGCTCGGATGCTGAGTCAGTCTTCCCGGCGAAGAGGATCTCCCCTCCGTCCGGAGACCACACCGGCGCAAAACTGTTTTGAAGTGCGGGAGCGATGGTGCGCGCGGGTCCGCCGTCGAGGGGTCCTACTCGAACTGCGCCGGAGAGTCCGAAGGCCAGCATGCGGCCATCGGGGGAAACTTTGGGCGTGACTCCATCTTCGACGACAAGTTCGGCCGGTCCCCCGGTAACCGGAGCTTTGTAAATGCCCGCCGGCTGGCGCTCGGATTCGAAAAAGAGGAACTTGCCGTCACCAGAAAATACTGGGTCATAATCCCTGCGGGGAGTTTCGGTCAGACGGAGCGGCAAGCCTTCGGCATCGAGCGGTTGCACCCAGATGTCGAAGTTCCCCGGCTCGGCTCGATCAGAAGAGTAGGCGATGAGAGCACCATCCGGCGAAACCGCGGGTGACAGGCTCGACCCGGCGTCGACGGTGATCTGTCGATAGGGTGACCGCGGCTTCCGCATACGGAATAGCGCGGCGCTGGTCAGCAGTCCGCCAACCACAAGCCCAGCGGTGATGTAGACAAAGCTTCGCCCCCCCTGAGAGGCCATGCCCGTATTGTGAAGCATTCAGGCGCGGAACAAGTAGTCCCATTAGTTAGCAATCGATTCGCACCAGCAGGTTATTCCGCACTTTGAAAGGGGTCCCCAGACATGACACGCTAAGAACCGGATGCTGAAACCACTGAAGACAGCGGCATCAGGTCAGAAGGGCGTATGCTATGTGGATCGTGACTTCTGTGAATCGTCGTGACATGTTGAAGCTGGGCGCGGCTGCGTTGACCGCCGGCCGAGCGCTCCAATCCCAGGTCCTTGCGCCTGCTCAGGCGGCAGGTGCGAAAAAGATGGTGATTGTGGCAGGCGCCGGCATCGCGGGCCTCTCGTGCGCTTACGAGCTGACGAAGCGCGGCCACGATGTGGTTGTGCTCGAGGCCGGCGGTAGAGCGGGCGGGCACGTGCGCACCATCCACGATCCCCTGGCCGACGGCCTCTATGCCGACGTCGGCGCCGAGCACTTTTACTATCCGGGTTACAACACCTACTGGCGCTATCTGCATGAGTTCGAACTCACCGCAGTCGCCTATCCGCGCCGCGACCATCTGGTGCGCTTCATCGGCGGAAAGCTGTACACCGAGGACGACCTCCACAGCCGGATCGTACTCGCCCAGTTGGCGTTCAACCAGCGCGAGATCGATTTTCTGGCCGAACGTCCGTGGTGGGAACTGTCGTTGCTCTACATGCAGCGCTACGTGGACAAAATTGAGAACGAGTATGAGCCGTTCCAGCCGGGACTGAAAGATCTGGACCAGATGTCGGTGAGCGACCTGCTCAAAAGAGACGGAGCTTCTGCCGCTGCGCTGGGTTTCTTCGGAGGCACCGGTTCTGCGCTTCAGACAGTGTGGAGTGCGGCCATCAAGAAATTGCGCGGCACGGATCTGGTCAGCAAAAAACTGTTTCGTATTCAGGGCGGCAACCAGCGCATGACCGATGCATTCGCTTCGCGTCTGGGCCAGCGCGTGCAGCTGGGCTGCCCGGTAACTGGTATCGAGCACGGCGCGAGCGGCGTGAGAGTGCGGTACCGTGAGTTTGGTGAGGACAAGAAGATGGATGCCGACCATCTGGTGAGCTGCATCTCACTGGTAATGCTGCGCCAGATGCCGGTGACTCCTTCGTGGTCTGAGGCGAAGCAGTTCGTGATCCGGGAGATGCCGTACTACACCCGGACGCGCGTGGTCTTCCAGTCTCGCACGCGTTTCTGGAAGACGGATGGCGTGAGTCCCAACTGGGAGCCGCCGAATCCGAGATTGATGGAATTATGGAGCATGGCCGAAGAAGTGACCACACCGCGCGGCATTCTCGTGGGCGGGGCTGAGCCCGGAACGTCCGCCGAAGCGGCGCTCGGGGCATTTCACAAGCTATATCCCGGGAAATCGGCCGACATCGAGCACGCCCTGGTGCACAGTTGGGCCAATGATCCATGGGCATCGGCATGCGAGCGGACAACCTATGTGCCCGGACAGCTCACGAAGTTTTGGCCCGAAGTGCAGGTACCGACCGGCCGGGTTCATTTTGCCGGCGCTTATGCAGCCCACATGACATGGGGTCAGGAAGCGGCGCTAGAATCCGCAAACCGCGCGGCGGACGAAATCGACAAAGCTTAAGCCTGGATATTGAACGATATGGGCTGGAGCCCTAGTCTAGGGCAACTTGGTTTCGCCCATCAGGTATTGATCCACGCCGCGAGCAGCTTTGCGGCCTTCGCTGATCGCCCATACCACCAGTGATTGTCCGCGGCGCATGTCGCCGGCAACAAACACCCCAGGCACGCTTGACATGTAGTCCTGATTGGTTGCGACGTTGCCGCGCGGGTCAAGCGTCACACCCAACTGCTCAATCATGCCGCCTCGAACCGGGCCGAGAAAGCCCATCGCAAGAAGAACCAGATCCACATCCATGGCGAATTCGGTACCTGGAATTGGTTCGAATTTCGAGGGCGGGCCCACGCTCAGGCCGTGAAGCTGTTTCACATTACTGTTTTCATCGCCGGTGAATCCTGCGGTCGCGACACTCCACTCCCGTACGCCGCCCTCTTCGTGCGCACCCTCGATGCGCAACTGCATGGGCCAAAGCGGCCACGGCGTCGACTGCGAGCGTTCCTTCGGCGGCATGGGTAAAAGCTCGAACTGATGCACGGAAATCGGTTTTTGGCGATGAACGGTTCCCAGGCAGTCCGCGCCCGTGTCGCCGCCGCCGATAATGACCACGCGTTTACCGTTGGCCAGGATCTGGTTCGGGACGGTGTCGCCCTCGCAGACTTTGTTCTGTTGCGGCAGGAACTCCATGGCGTAATGGATGCCCTTGAGTTCGCGGCCGGGAACACCTAAATCGCGTGGCTGCTCGGCGCCGCCCGCAAGCAGGATTGCGTCGAAATCTTTGCGCAGATCTTCGGTGGGCACGTTATGTCCCACATGCGAATTGGGCCGGAACTCCACACCTTCGGCCATCATCTGTTCGAGACGCCGATCGACGAGGTGCTTCTCCATTTTGAAGTTGGGAATTCCGTAGCGTAGCAGGCCGCCGATGCGATCGCTTTTCTCGAAGACGGTGACCCAATGGCCGGCGCGGCAGAGCTGCTGGCCCGCGGCCAACCCCGCTGGTCCTGAACCGATGACGGCCACGCGCTTTCCGGTGCGCAACTGCGGCGGTTCTGGCCGGATCCAGCCCTCTTGAAATGCCCGTTCGACGATTGTTTTTTCAATCTGCTTGATCGTCACGGGCGGCTCGTTGATGCCCAATACGCAGGAAGCTTCGCACGGGGCGGGGCAGATGCGCCCGGTAAATTCGGGAAAGTTGTTGGTCGAGTGCAGCACGCGGATGGCTTCGCGCCAGCGATTGCGGTAGATCAGGTCGTTCCAGTCTGGGATGATATTGCTGACTGGACAGCCGGTGTGGCAGAACGGTACACCGCAATCCATGCAGCGCGCACCCTGGGTGCGGATCTTGTCCTCGGCGAAATCAAGATAGATCTCGAACCAGTCGTTGATCCGCTCGGTGACGGGACGCCGCTGCGGCATTTCCCGCGTGTATTCCATGAAACCGGTGTCTTTACCCATGACGAAGAACCCCTGGGGCGGTGGTTTGCGTTAGAGGTACGGCCTTGAAGTCTGACTCCTGACTTTTCACTTCTCGTTTGATCCCCAGCACGCGCTTGAATTCGTGCGGGAAAATTTTCAAGAACCTAGGCAGCATCTGGCTCCAGTTCTCAAGGGTCCATTCCGCTCGCGGGCTGCCGGTGTATTCGAAATGCTTTGCGATCAGGTTCCGCAGCAGTTCGATGTCTGCGGTGTCGATCACCGGTTCGAGGTCGACGCCCGCGGGATTCACCCGCTTCTCCCAGAAATCGCCTTTATCGTCGAGCACGTAGGCAATGCCGCCGCTCATGCCCGCGGCAAAGTTGCGCCCGGTCTTGCCCAGCACCACCACAAGACCCCTGGTCATGTACTCGCAGCCATGATCGCCCACGCCTTCGACTACCGCCGTCGCGCCTGAATTGCGCACCGCGAAGCGCTCGCCGGCGACGCCGTTGAAATAAGCTTCGCCGCTGGTAGCACCGTACAAAACCACGTTGCCGATCAGAATATTCTGCTCCGGCAGAAATGTCGAAGTGTGCGGCGGGAATACGACTAACTTGCCGCCCGAAAGTCCCTTGCCGGTGTAATCGTTGGCGTCGCCTTCGAGCACCAGCGTGACGCCTTTTGCCAGAAAAGCCCCGAAGCTCTGACCGGCGGAGCCGGTGAATGCACAGCGGATCGTGTCTTCCGGCAGTCCCCCGGAGCCATAGCGACGTGCCACTTCGCCCGAGAGCATTGTACCCACCGTGCGGTGTACGTTGTGGATAGGCAGCTTGATTTCGACCGGCGTCTGGTTGTCGAGCGCCTCGCGCGCCAGATCAATCAACGTGTGGTCGAGAGCATTCTGCAGACCATGGTCCTGCGGCACGGTGCAGCGCCGCCCAATGCGTTCCGGCACAGGCGGGTTATAGAGAATTGAAGAGTAATCCAGACCTCTGGCCTTCCAGTGGTCGAGAGCCGCTCGCATGTCCAGCATGTCCACGCGACCAATCATTTCGCTCATACAGCGAAAGCCCAACTGGGCCATGACTTGGCGCAATTGTTCCGCGATGAAGAAGAAGAAATTGATGGCGTGCTCGGGCTGGCCCTGAAATTTTTTCCGGAGCTCAGGATCCTGGGTGGCGATGCCGACGGGGCAGGTATTCAGATGACACTTGCGCATCATGATGCAACCCAGCGCCACCAGAGGTGCGGTCGAGAAGCCGAATTCCTCGGCGCCAAGCAGTGCGGCGATGGCCACGTCGCGGCCGGTCTGTAGCTTGCCGTCAGTCTGAACGGTAATGCGGCTGCGCAAATCGTTAAGCACCAACACCTGCTGCGTTTCGGCCAGGCCCAGTTCCCAGGGAATACCGGAGTGTTGTAAGGATGTCAGCGGAGACGCGCCCGTGCCGCCGTCATGTCCGCTGATGAGCACCACATCGGCATGCGCTTTGGCTACGCCTGCCGCGACCGTGCCCACGCCGACCTCGGCCACGAGCTTCACTGCGATACGCGCTTTCGGGCTGGCGTTCTTCAAGTCGTAAATCAACTGCGCCAGGTCTTCGATTGAATAGATGTCATGATGCGGCGGCGGTGAAATCAGACCTACGCCGGGAATGGAGTGGCGCACGCGCGCGATCACTTCGTCCACTTTGTGGCCGGGAAGCTGGCCGCCTTCACCGGGCTTGGCTCCCTGCGCCATCTTGATCTGCAACTCATCGGCGTTGACCAGGTAGTTCGTCGTCACGCCAAAGCGCGCGGAGGCCACCTGCTTGATCGCGCTGCGCCGCGAGTCGCCGTTCGGGTCTCGTTGAAAGCGCGCTTCGTCTTCACCGCCTTCGCCGGTATTCGATTTGCCGCCAATACGGTTCATGGCTATAGCTAGCGTTTCGTGAGTCTCTTTGCTGATGGAGCCGAACGACATGGCGCCGGTGGCGAAACGTTTGACAATATCTTTGGGGGACTCGACTTCATCGAGCGGCACCGGAGTCCCTTTCTTGAACTCCATCAACCCGCGAAGCGTGCAGAGCTGCTTGTTTTGTTTATCAATCAGCTCGGCGTATTCCTGGAACGTCTGGAAACTGGACTGCTGTACGGCATGCTGCAGCTTGGCAACCGTGAGCGGATTGAACAGGTGGTATTCGCCTCGCACGCGGTACTGGTAATTTCCTCCGACCGCCAGCTCAGGTTCGAATTCCGTCACCGGCCGGACAGCGTGTTCGTGTTTCCGCCGCGCCTCTTCCGCCAGCACATCCAGGCCGACGCCTTCTATACGGGAAGCCGTGCCGGTGAAATATTTGTCGACCAGCGCCTTGTTCAATCCAATGGCTTCAAACACTTGGGCGCCGCGGTAACTCTGAAGCGTCGAGATGCCCATCTTGGAGGCAACCTTGAGCAGCCCTTTATTGATGGACTTGGTGTAATTCTTGAGCGCTTTTTCGAAGGTCACGCCTTCCGGCAGTAAACCTTTGTTGGCCATGTCTTCGAGCGTTTCAATCGCCAGGTAGGGATTCACGGCGCTAGCGCCGTAGCCGATGAGCAGGCAGAAATGCATCACTTCGCGGGGCTCGCCGGACTCGATCATCAGCGCTACCTGCGTCCGCGTCTTTTCACGGATCAAGTGGTTGTGCACCGCCGTGAGAGCCAGCAAACTCGGAATGGGCGCGTACTGATCATCGATGCCCCGGTCCGACAGGATGATCATGCTGTAGCCATTCTTGATGGCCAGCGATGCACGCCGGCAGAGACCGTCGAGCGAACGCTCGAGTTCTTTCTCTCCGCCTTCGGCGCGAAATAGCGCGGGCAGAGTGGTGCAGAGCAGATCTCCCTGCGAGACGCGGCGCAACCGCTCGAGATCACGATTGGTCAGGATGGGATCCGGCAAGCGCAAAGTGTGGCAGTGCTCGGGGGTTTCGTCGAGGATGTTGCGCTCCGTGCCGATGTAGCTGATGAGTGACATCACCATCTCTTCGCGAATGGGATCGATGGGCGGGTTAGTGACCTGAGCGAAAAGCTGCTTGAAGTAATTGAACAGCGGCTGCGGCTTATCAGATAGACAGGCCAGCGGCGTGTCGATCCCCATTGAACCTACCGGCTCTTCGCCCTTGGCCGCCATGGGAGCCATCAGGATGCGCAGGTCTTCATCGGTATATCCGAAAGCCCGCTGCCGCATCAGGATGCTTTCGGGATCGTAGCCATAGACGCGCGGCGGCTCGGGCAAGTCTTTCAAATGGATCTGATTTTCCTTGAGCCACTGCGTGTAGGGGCGGCGGGTGTAGAGGCGCCGCTTGAGTTCTTTGTCCGGGACAATTTCGCCCGCCACCGTGTCCACCAGGAACATCTTTCCCGGCTGCAACCGGCCTTTCATGCGAACGTCCTCCGGCTTGATGGGCAGCACGCCGGTTTCAGACGCCATGACCACCAGGTCGTCATGCGTCACCAGATAGCGGGCGGGACGCAGACCATTACGGTCGAGCGTTGCGCCGATCACAAGGCCGTCGGTAAAGGCAATGGCCGCGGGCCCGTCCCACGGTTCCATGAGAGAGGCGTGATATTCGTAGAACGCCTTCTTTTCTGGGTTCATGTGCTCGTTCGAAGCCCAGGCTTCTGGGATCAGTATGGCCATGGCATGCGGAATTTCACGGCCGGCGAGGTAGAGCAGCTCGAGGACGTTGTCGAAAGTGGCCGAGTCACTGCCGCCCGGCGTCACAATGGGAAACAGCTTCTTGATGTCTTCGCCGAACAGCGGTGAGGACAGGATCGACTGGCGCGCGTACATCCAGTTCACGTTGCCCTTGAGCGTGTTGATCTCGCCGTTGTGCGCAATGTAGCGGTACGGATGCGCCAGCGGCCAACTCGGAAACGTATTAGTGGAAAAGCGCTGGTGCACCAGGCAGAGCGCGCTCATCACATCGGGATCAGAAAGCTCCTCGTAGAACTTGGGAATCTGCGGCGCCAGCAACAGGCCCTTGTACACGATGGTGCGGCACGACAGCGACGGCACGTAGAAGAAATCTTTGTCGGGAATATCGGAGTTCGAAATTTCGATTTCGGCCCGCTTGCGGATCACGTACAGCTTGCGCTCGAGCGCGTCCTCGCTCATCTGCGCCGCGCGGCGGATGAAGATCTGCTCGATGTAAGGCTGCGAGTTGCGTGCCACGCGGCCGATAGCGGAACCATCGATCGGCGTATCGCGCCAACCCAGAACCGTCAAACCCTCTTCCCGGGCGATGCGCTCGAGAATGACTTCGCATTGCAGCCGCAGGTGCTTCTCCACCGGCAGGAAGACCATGCCCACGCCGTATTCTCCCGGTTCCGGAATTGTGAAACCGATTTTGGCGCATTCACGCGCAAAAAACTTGTGCGGAATTTGGATGAGCACGCCTGCGCCGTCTCCGGTTTCCGGATCGCAGCCGCATGCGCCGCGGTGCGTCAGGTTGATGAGAACTTGTATGCCTTTGAGAATGATCTCGTGCGATTTCTGGCCTTTGATGTTGGCTACGAAACCGATGCCGCAGGAATCGCGCTCATTCGCGGGGTCGTAAAGCCCTTGAGGTGCAGGTAGACCGCTACGCGGTGTGGGGTCAATCATGGGGTCAGCTCCACTGGGAGTTTGAATAAATATACCAACAGATGAATTATAAGGCAATAGAAACTTATCCCGAAGTTGACATTAGAAACACTTATGATAATCTAAACATGTGACGTTCGAGAACACTAAACTTTTCAAAGACATAGCGCAATTGAAGAGCATCAGCCGGGGAGCTAGCCTGAATGGCATCAGCCAGTCAGCGGCAAGTCAACAAATTCAAGAACTGGAGCGCCAGTTGGGTCTCACATTATTCGACCGCTCGACGCGCCCGCTCGCGCCGACACAAGCCGGCAAGCTGCTTTTTGATTTTTGCCGGGACGTGCTGCGGCGTGAAGAACAATTTCAGGTGCAGCTCGAGAACTTGAAGGGCCTGGTGGAAGGCGCCCTGCGCGTGGCATCGATCTATTCCATCGGACTTTCTGAGATGTCGCGTGTGCAAGAGGAATTTACCGCGCGTTTTCCAAACGCACAGCTCCACGTCGACTATTTGCGGCCGGACAAAGTTTACGAAGCGGTGCTCGCGGATCAGGCGGATCTTGGTCTGGTCAGCTATCCGTCGGGATCGAAGGACCTGGCTGTAATTCCCTGGCGTGAAGAGGAGATGACGGTGGCTTCTCCGCCCTGGCATCCTCTGGCGCGAAAACCTGTGCTGCTGCCGGCGGACCTCAACGGCCAGGATTACGTGGGGTTCGACGAGGACCTGATGATCCGCCGCGAGCTGGACAGATTTTTTCGCGAACAGGGAATCGAGATTCACCTCGCCATGCAGTTCGACAATATTCAAATGATCAAAGAGGCGGTAGCGCTCGGTTCAGGCATCAGCATTCTGCCGGCGCGGACCATGCAGGCTGAGATTGCACAGGGCCGGTTGGTTTCGATTTCACTGCATGCCCCGGAACTGGTGCGTCCCATCGGGATTGTGCACCGCAAACGCAAACGCTTCAATCGTGCGACGCAGGCATTTCTCGAATTGTTACTGGAGCAACCGGTGCCGGTAGCAGGTTAAGCATTCGACGCGCTCGTGAGCTACGGCTTCGTCAGGCCGCTCCAATGTCCACTGCTACAGGTTCATCACCTACCTTGTAACTCATAACCTCCGGCGAACCCTCTAAGGCTATTAAAGGCTATTACGATTGGTTAATTGGTTAACTCGCTACGAAAACGGCTATACCGACATTGCGCGGAGTACCACTTTGACCGTAAATTATAAATGAGCTGCCGAAAACGCGCGATGCGAAGGCCACGCTCTCGCCGAGCCCGCACTAGCGTTGTGCACTACGGGAGCCCCCGGCCTCGCTTATGAGCTGGGGGCCGCTCTCGCTCTCTTTCCCGCTTTCGACCGGCTTTTTCTTCGGTTCCGGTTTCGGTAGTTCCTTGCGCGGCAACATCTCGAGCCTCGTGGCTGTATCGTAAACGATCGAAGCCATGACTGCCGAGGCCTGCATCAGGTCTGACGCGAGCAGGTGATCGTACACATCCATGTTGGAATGATGCGTGCGTGTCGAGTACTCGGCTGGGTCCTGGATGAACTGGAATCCGGGAAGTCCAACGGCGTCGAATGATAGATGGTCGGTGCCGCTGGTATTCCGGATGGTGATTGTCGACGCGCCCAGATCCTTGAAAGGCGCGAGCCAGCTTTCAAAAATGGGCCGCATCATGTCGTTGCCTTGCAAGTAAACGCCACGAATCTTGCCGGTGCCGTTATCCAGATTGAAATAGCCGGAGAGCTTGCGGTGTTCGGGTTTCAAGGTCATGGTCTCGCGATCCGCGAAATGTTCCTTGACATAAGCCTTTGAGCCGAGCAGGCCCTGCTCTTCGCCGGTCCAAAGGGCCAGACGCACGGTGCGGGGCATCTCGAGTTTCAGCGTTTTGATGATGCGCACAACTTCCAGGGCGACGGCGCAGCCTGCCGCGTTGTCCGTGGCGCCAGTGCCACCGGTCCAAGAATCCAGGTGCCCTCCCAACATCACCAACTCATCTTTTTTGCCGGCCCCCGGAATGTCGGCCGTGACATTGAACGAATCCTTGGCTACATCGCCCATGCGGTTGTCGATATCGAACTCGAGCGTGACGGGAGTTTTCTTTTCCAGCAAGCGCCCGATGCGGTCGTAGTGCTCACGTGTCAGGGCGACCGAAGGCGGCGGCACTTCATCCTTCAATTCGCGTGAACCGGCCGCGGTCGCGAATATCGTGCCGCCGTCTGTGCCATACCCGGGAATCAGGGTGAGCAATGCGCCTTCATCGCGCAAGAATTTGTTCACTCGATTACGCCAATGCTGTGCCTTCTCGCGGTCAAACGGCTTGCCGGGAATATAGCCCGGATAGGGAGCCGGGCCCTGCGTAGCACGCCGCGGAATCGGTGAAGCGAAGGGCGACGACGGGGAGGGATCCGGCGCCAAAGCCTCGGCCGCGAGCTCGACATCAGACAGGCGGCGCATGAGCACCGTGGTGACGGGCTCGGAGGGTCGCGGCTCCTCGAGCAGCACGATTTTGCCTTTCAGCTTTCCCTTGTACTTTTCCATATCGGCTTCCGTCCGGATCGGCGCCAGGACCGGTTCGCCGGATAGAGGACCATTGGTGCCGGGCGACCACGGCCGCGCGAATCCAATCAGGGGCGAGTACTGCGGTTCCTTCATGTGCGCGCTGAAACGCACGCAATACCAGCTCCGCCCGAACGGCCCCCATTTTTCGAGCTTCGCATCAGCCAGGCCCCATTGGCCAAGCTGCTTGAGGGCCCACTCACCAGCGGCTTGGAGACCGGGGGAGCCGGTTAAGCGCGGGCCGTAAACATCGGTGAGATAAAAAGCATTATCGATGACTTTTGAATTCTCGAAAGCTTCATGTTTGATGCGGTTCACCACGAAAAGATCGACGTTCTCCTCGCCACTGAGGCCGAATGCAAGAAAAATCCCGCAAATAAGTAGTCGCATAGTGGTGGCAAGATAACACGCGCGCGACTGCCGCTTCAACAGCGCTGGAATCTTGAAATTGTTGTGGCCGGCGGACGTCGCTTGACGATATTTCCCACGAAATTTACCGTGATTCGCGTTGTTTTCGCGTTGTTTAAGTTGATGGGGTCCCAGAAAGCGGGTAAAATGCTCCTTAAGTCTTCCCATAGAACGTCTGTAACCGGACTACGTTTTGCAAGTTGCCCTCTTACAGATCAATCCGGCGGCCGGTGATCTGGATGGAAATTCTTCTGTGATCATCGAAGCGGCGAAGGACGCCCAAAGCCGTGGGGCGCGTTTAGCCATCACGCGGAGCTGGCGCTGATGGGCTATTCCCGCGCGATCTCTTGATGACCAACGGCTTCCTCCCCACAGTGCGCCATACGACACCGCATTGCTGGGGAGTTGGTGGTCGACCCGCCGCTGCCCTATGAGATCCTGGATGAAGTACTCAAACATGTCGAGCGGTGTGAGTTCGAAGACGAGATTCTGGCTCATGGTATATCACGGCGACGTCGTTCGCGGTGTTGTGCGAAGGTTCTGGAGCGTTGAATTCAGACGCGAGCAGGCGGCTTCGGGTTTGAAGGTAACGTCTCGCGCATTTGGTACGGGCTGACGAATGCCGATAGCGCGCAAGGGGTGAGTCGATGAAACTGTCCATCATTGGATTGGGAAAGCTGGGTGCGCCCATGGCCGCTGTCATGGCGGAAAAGGGACACAATGTGATTGGCGTGGATGTGAGCCCTGCCTTTGTGAGCGCGATCAATCAAGGGAAGGCGCCGGTAAGCGAGCCGGGCCTCGAGGACCTGGTCCGGAAGAACCGCCCGCGTCTTTCGGCCACACTCGATTGCGAACAGGCTGTCGCCGCGAGCGACGTGACGTTCATTATCGTTCCGACGCCCTCGGAGCCTGATGGGACTTTCTCTTTGCGTCACGTGCTGCCGGCGTCCGAATTTATCGGCCGGGCTTTACGCCGCAAGAAGAGTTACCACCTGGTGGTCTTATCGAGCACCGTAATGCCATGCACTACGGGTGGCGAGTTGCTGCCTGTGCTCGAATCTGTCTCGGGAAAGCAGTGCGGCGTGGATTTCGGGCTCTGCTATAACCCCGAATTCATTGCGTTGGGCAGCGTCATCCACGACATGCTGCACCCGGATCTGGTGCTGATCGGCGAATTTGACCGGAGGAGCGGCGACATCCTGGTGAACCTCTATTACAGCTTGTGTGAGAGCCGTCCCACGATTGCGCGCATGAACTTTGTGAATGCCGAACTGACCAAGCTGTCGGTCAATACCTTCGTCACCACAAAAATTTCGTACGCAAATATGCTGGCCCAGGTCTGCGAAAAACTGCCTGGAGCGGACGTCGAGGCCGTGACCCGAGCCTTAGGCGCCGACAGCCGCATTGGCGGCAAATATCTAAAAGGCGCTTTGGGCTATGGCGGTCCGTGCTTTCCACGCGACAACATCGCGTTCTCAGCGCTGGCTCGTCGGCACGGAGTTTGTGCGGTTTTGGCCGAAGCGACGGACGCGCTGAACCGCCAGCAGGCGCCTCGGTTGGCTGATGCTATCGCAGGACGGCTGCCGGAGAATGGAATCGCCGGTATTGCAGGCCTTTCTTATAAGCCAGATACCGACGTGATTGAGGAATCTCAAGGATTGCTGGTTGCGCGGGAACTCCTGGCGCGGGGAGTGGAGATCGTGGTGTACGATCCGGCGGCCATGGAGAAGGCGCGCGCCGTCTTGGTGGGCAGAGTCACTTTTGCAGGGTCGCTTGAGCAGTGCGCGAGTCGAGCCGACGTCCTGGCCATTACCACCGCTTGGAGCGAGTTCCGGAATCTTTCGCCGAAGGCCCTGCATTCGATCAACGGCCGGCCGAAGACTGTGATCGATTGCTGGCGCATTCTGCCGCAAGCGCAATTCCAGGCGGTCGCGGACTACCTAACGCTGGGGAAGGGTCCGGAACGCGCGGGCCTTACCGTTGGCCAGATGGTTCGCGACGAAGAAGACCAGTGTCAGGCCGAGACGCGCGGACATTAAGGCGCATGTCGAACACCACAAGAGTTCTGGTCACCGGGGCGGGGGGATTCATTGGTCATCACCTGATGGCGCACTTTAAGCGGCAGGGATACCGGGTGCGCGGCGTTGACCTGAAGCCCCCGGAGTACTGTCCATCGAGCGCAGACGAATTTGAGTTGCTCGACCTAAGGCGCTGGGACAGTTGCCTGCAGGCCACGCGCGGCATCGACGAGGTTTTTGCGCTGGCCGCCGATATGGGCGGCATGGGTTTCATTTCGAACCATCACGCGCAGATTCTCTATAACAATTCGCTGATCAATCTCCACACACTCGAAGCCGCCCGGATCAATGGCGTGCGCAGGTATCTCTACACCTCATCAGCGTGCGTTTATCCGGAGTACAAACAAGCCGAAGCCAACGTAGTTCCGCTCAAAGAGGAAGACGCATATCCGGCTCAGCCCCAGGATGCTTACGGCTGGGAAAAGCTGGTGACCGAGCGATTGTGCGCGCATTATCGCGAGGATTACGGCATCGAGACGCGAGTGGTGCGTTTCCACAATATTTTCGGGCCTCTAGGCACCTGGGATGGCGGGCGCGAGAAGGCTCCAGCCGCCATGTGCCGCAAAGTGGCGATTGCGAAGCTGACCGGAAATGCGGAAATCGAGATTTGGGGTGATGGCGAGCAGACCCGGTCGTTCTGTTATATCGACGACTGCGTGAAAGGGATTGACCTGCTGATGCGGTCGGATTTTCGCCAGCCACTCAACCTGGGCCAAGACCGCATGGTGACCATCAACCAGTTGGCGGACATGGTGGCGGCGGTTGCGGGCGTGCAAATCTCGAAGAAACATGTGCCCGGGCCAATGGGCGTGCGCGGCCGGAATTCCGATAACACGCTTTTGCGGAGCGTGTTGAAATGGGAGCCAGCGGTCTCGCTCGAAGAGGGCTTGGCGCGAACGTATGGGTGGATCGAGGAGCAGGTGCGGGAGCGGATGGCAGAGGAGCGGCGGCCGGAATTGGCAGCGCGAAGATGGTGAGAATCGTTCGATTAGGCAAATTCTTTCGAGTTTACTTCGCAGGCTGGTGATCTGATCGCTCGGTTCGGGTACAGGCTCGACGCGCAAGTTCCATTGGATCTTCCGAGCAAGCATGGGCTGAAGCCGCGCCCGGTTCGATGGGGAGCGGAGTTGCGTAACCCGTGCTCAAAAGCAACTCCGAATCGAATGGGCGTGTACCGGCAAGTCGGATAACACGCTCAGAAGTGCCCATCGAGACGGTAGCGGTTCACTGTGCGCGGCGAGATCGGTCCTTATTGCGACGGCGGGATTGTACAACTCCGCAGCACAATGTGCTCGGCACACAAATGGAGGCATTGTCTTAACTAACCTACCCATACCTGATGGGTCGAAATCAACGATAACAGTATCCGAGATTGCAGTGTCATGCACAGCCGGCGGGAAGCCGATTCGATCCCACCTCCAGCGATCACCTTACGCTTTGAGACCGTTGCCGGGACCTGGCGCGGATCAGTCGAAAACGCGTTTTAGCTTCATTGTGGCCTATAACGCCGAGCGAACGATTCGGGACGTGATCCAAAGAATCCCTACGGCATTTTACGGCATTAGCAAGCACGAGACAGAGATACTGATCATTGACGACTCGTCACGCGATCAGACCTTTGAGCGGGCAAGGGATATGGCGGCAACCAAAAAATTCCACTACGTCATTCGTGAACAGTTTGATGCCGTGGCTCTCGTGCATGGTGATGGGCAGTACGCTCCGGAACGGCTGCCTGAGCTTCTCTGCATGAAATGATATTATCAGAAGCCCCGTAATTATTATCAGAAGCCCCGTAATTATTGCAATTCTTATTTTAACGCCTATGCATGCCCCGGGCTATGCCCCCCGGAAAGCGGACCCACTTCAGCTATTAAGTAAGACGAGGTTGTCATTCGCCAGTGTTGCGTGAAGCGACCAACACGCAACGAATCGAGTGGCCGTCACGACGCCAGTCCAGTGCATTCTGCCATTCAAACCGGAAGTCCAGGTATGCTGGCGGAATGCGAGGCGCATAGATAAAACGTAGTCCCAAACGATCCAGCGCCATCACCACAAAACTTGGTGACGGGCGGGATCCGACTCCACCGAGCGCCTGGCTGAATGTCCCTGGCTGAATGTCTTTGTCTCATCGTCCAAAATGGACGAGTGGCAGCTCATGATCACAAACGATAGTTTCTAGCAGCAGCTCTTCACAGGCCGCTCCCATATTCCTGAGGCCCGCAATCGGGTTCTCGAGATGATAGAAATCCGTAGCTGAAAACGATATCGTACTGTCCGAACCAGGAAAGCTCAGATTCAACGTTCGCTACATGGGCTTCAAGCTTCGGGATAACGAGAAGCGAGCGCGCGCACGTTCTCCGGCCTCCCGTCCACGCAAACCACACGACAGTTGCGGTCGTCAAAGAATTGCGCCAGGTGTCCCACGACGCAGCCGACATCTAGAACGAACTTGTTTTCTAATGGAAGCCTGAGGGACTTGAGATGAGACATTCTTGCCCGGTTGATTTCGAGAGCCGCCGGCGTGTCAAATGTCTCGACTCCGCCGCCCTCCGGCAGGGTTCCAAGGATCGATACCTCAAAGAAATTAGGAACGGGAGTTTCGCAGATAGCGAGGCGGCCTCGTAAGCAGCCTATCACTTCAGTGCCATACGTGGCACCCACAAGATGAGATTATAGTATGGTTGTTCAGCGCCAACTCCATCAGGAGCCGCTGACGTATACCGCGCAGGATAGCTGTAACTGAGACCACTCGCGTGTATTCGATTAGACTATGACGAAGATGCCAGGTAACGTGCTTCCCCAGGCTGCGGATCTATCCGCACGCACAACGCATTCGACCGCCGGTAACAGCGATAGCGCATCATCAGGCAAGCCGGTTCTCGAACCTGAAGCGCAGTGCGAAGATGTTTCCATCTGGCATCCGACGGAAAACATTCTCCTCCAAGCCGCCAAAGATATAACGTTCGCCCGGCCGCTCACGACCTATCCCGGGTGGCTCTTTGACATCGAATGGGACAACCCTGATATTGCATTTCAAATCCGCCGGCTGATTTGGTCCTATTTCCGCGATCACAAATCGGAAGCGTCCATCCCTATGAAGTGGCATCATGGCCTCGAACTGAAACTTTGGCTGGGCAACGATCTGTCCAAGCAACTGTTCATCGCCGGTTGTTACGAGCCCAATGAGACAGCTTTCGTCAATTGCTCCTTGAAACCCGGAATGGTGTTCGTAGACGCAGGCGCGAACGACGGGCTGTATACATTGCTTGCGTCGCGTTTAGTGGGGCCATCCGGCCAAGTCTGGGCGTTCGAGCCGAGTGAGCGGGAATTCATGCGGCTCCAGCAGAACCTTTCATTGAACAAGATATCCAACGTGCGGCCCCTTCGGGTCGCGCTGGCAGATGTCAATGGCGAGACTGAGTTAGCCGTTGCAGAAGACGAGCATGCCGGTCAAAACACGCTGGGAAGCTTTAGTTGTGCTATTCAGTCTCTACGCAAAGAGACAGTTTCCATGCGGAGGCTGGACGATTTATTCTCGGAAGAACGGTTAAACCGGCTGGATCTGATTAAGGTGGATATCGAGGGTGCGGAAACTCGGTTGATATCAGGTGCCTTCAAACTCCTGCGCAACTTGCGCCCCGTTGTTCTGTTCGAAGCTTCGGAAACGGCATTGCAGAACACGGGTAGCTCTTCCACCCAACTCCTGGATCTTTTCCGTAAACTCGGCTACGATATCTATTCATTTGCTTCCGAGACTGGCCGGCCAATTGCCGCCAAAGCAGGCGAGTTTTCCGGCAACATGATTGCTGCTCCTGCCGAGGCGGGTATTGTCGCAACGTGACTGGCCGGCTATCAGGATTGCGACGAGGGTCAGACCACAGTGGCTGTTGAACAAGCGCACGAGTTCCACAACGTTCCCCTCGAAGCTGTCCAGACCTACTGGAATGCTCGTCCGTGCAACATCCGTCATTCGACCAAGCCCATCGGCACCGCGGAATATTTTAACGAAGTCGAATGGCGGAAGTACTTCGTTGAGCCACACATTCCGGCTTTCGCGGAATTCGAACGCTGGCGCGGCAAGAAAGTCTTGGAAATCGGTTGCGGGATCGGGACCGATACCATCAATTTCGCGCGAAATGGCGCAACCGTTACCGCTGTTGACCTTTCAGACAAATCGCTCGAAATCGCCCGCCAGCGGGCGGACGTGTTCGGACTTCAAGACCGCATTCGTTTTGTAAGGGCCAACGCCGAGCAGTTGAGCTCCTTCATCTCCGTCGAACCCTATGATCTCATCTACTCATTCGGCGTCATCCACCACACACCCAATCCCGGCCGCGTTTTCGATGAGCTGGGCACATTTGTGAAATCGGGAAGCACCGTGAAAATCATGGTGTATCACCGCCGGTCCTGGAAAGTTTTGTGGATCCTGCTGGCCTATGGCAAAGGGCAGCTCTGGAAACTCAAAAAACTCATCGCCGATTATTCCGAGGCGCAGACTGGTTGTCCTGTGACCTACAGCTACACGCGGTCCGAAGGCCGGCGCCTGCTTGAAGACCACGGATGGCGTGTCAATGATGTTCGCGTGGATCACATTTTTTCTTATCAAATCAAGGATTACGTGCAATACCGCTATACTCAGGTCTGGTACTTTCGCTGGCTGCCGCGCCGCGTCTTTCGAGCGCTCGAACACCGTTTCGGGTGGCATCTTTGCCTCACGGCCGAACCTCGCTGAGACGATGACTGAATCGACACGCTACTTATCTCTTGTAGTCGCTGCTAGAAATGATGATCACGGGGGAAACCAGCTTGGCCGGATGCAGGCTTTTCTGAATGGCTGGCTCGCCCAATGCAAGAAGCACGGGCTTTCCTCTGAGCTGATTATTGTCGAATGGAACCCGCCGGGAGATCGTCCGTCTCTGACGGAGGTTCTGCGTTGTCCAGCCGATCCAGCGTCCTGTTCTGTGCGCTTCATCCAAGTGCCGCCAGAAATCCATCAGGGATACCGGTACGCCAGCGTTCTGCCGCTCTATCAAATGATCGCCAAAAACGTGGGCATCCGGCGCGCGCGAGGCAAGTTCGTCCTGGCCACGAACGTCGACATATTGTTCTCTGACGAGCTGGTTCAGTATTTTGCCGAGGGACATCTGCATCCGGGCCGAATGTATCGGATTGACCGCTTTGACGTCATGCGCGATGTGCCTGCCGATGATTTAGTGGAAGAGCAATTGGCCTACTGCCGCTCCCATTTGATTCGAATCAATGCGCGCGAGGGGACCCACAGACTTACAGCGAATGGCCTGCGTGCTCTCGAAACGCACGATATCGCTCCACCCGATTCAGGCATCAGTTTCGGCCGGGGCTGGTATGCCGTGGAACATCATTCGGAGCAGGAAGTGTTTCGCTGGGTCGAGAATATCGCTGAAGTTCTTGTAAGAATTCCGTTTAGCCCGCCTCCTTCCCTGTATTTCGAAATCGAGCCGGGCCCCGGCGTCGGCAGCCAGATATTTGATTTGCAGATTTTGGACGAGGACCAACACCTACAGGCTCACACGAGCATTGCGGGTCCTGCGAGGATCACACTGCGCCTCCCTTCCGACGGACAAGCAGTGCGCCGTTTTAGCTTTCGCGTTATCGGCGGCGGCCTTCCGGCGCGTCAGGATCCGCGCATCATGAACTTCCGCGTTTTCCGGTGCGGGTGGAGCACCGCATCTGAGCCCACTCCCGATGGGGCGTACCATGTGGAAGCCAGCGCTCCGACATTTAGCGTCTACAAAGCCGCTCGATCGTTCGCTCTGAAGCTGGTGAAAGCCTACGGCTTCTACAGTGAAGCCGGCGGCGTCTTGCGCGCGGTGTTGGCGGCTGCCCGATGCTATATGCGATCGCGAAAATTGCCGGTTAAGGTCGGGAAAGGCGATATTTTCGAGCACGGCTCGGGCATTCGGCCCGGCGCCCAGTGGTACCCTCTGGAGCATCGTCTCAGGGAAACGTTTCGTTGGGTCAGCAAGGAAGCCCAACTGATCGTTCGCTGTCCCAAACACTTGCACCCCAAGACCCTTGTCCTGGCGGTGGAACCAGGTCCGGGAGTGAGGGATCAGCCCTTCGAGCTGCTCGTGCGAGCCGACGACGGACGCACGGTGGCGCGCGCTTTGGTCAAGGGCCTCGAACTTTTAGAGATTCCACTATCGATAGTGCCTGGCAAAACGCAGGTGTTCCGTCTCACGCTCGAGGGTGGCGATCTACCGGCGCTCCGGGATCCGCGAGTTTTGAATTTCCGCGTGTTCTGGTGCGGCTGGTCCAAATCTGAGACCACCGCAGATTACGTCTATGATCAGGCACGTCGACTGTTGAAGACCAACTCAGAGCCTCTGGACGAATCTGTCGAGTTGCAACAGACAAATCATTCCACACCTGTCTACCTGCATACCAACGGTTGCGGCGATTTCACGCTAATGGCGCGCGAACACTGGTTTGATTTGCGTGGTTATCCTGAATTCGATTTGTTCTCAATGAATCTGGATTCCGTCCTGTGCTATACCGCCCATCACGCTGGCTTCCGCGAGGAAATCCTGCCTGACCCAATGCGCATTTATCACATAGAACACCAGACCGGTTCCGGGTGGACGCCGGATGGACAGGCGCAGCTTTTCGCCCGTTTGGCAGCCAAGGGACTGCCCTTCATTGATTACGCCGAGGTAGCGGCGTGGGCGGCCCAGATGCGGCGCCTCAACCGTCCCATGATTTTCAACGGTGAGAACTGGGGCTTGGCCGATTGCGAGCTTCGCGAAACTTCGCCGGATTGTGGCATCTCCGCGCGTGGCGGAAACTGACCGGCGTTTTCAAATCTTCGGCGGCGAGGCAGATGCCGCTACCTGACCCGTGTAGGCGGCCACCACCTCCCGCGCCTGACCGTTCATGATGACCTCACCACGGTCCAGCCAGATAGCGCGATCGCACAGCCGTTCTACCAGGCTCGCGGCATGCGACACAAACAAAAGCGTCCTGCCCGAGCGCTTGAATTCTGAAATCTTGTCAAAGCACTTGGCCTGAAAATCCTTATCACCCACCGCCAGAACTTCGTCGACGATCAGAATATCGGGATCGACGTGAACTGCCACGGAAAAACCTAGCCGCATGATCATGCCGGACGAGTAAGTACGCAGCGCTTCGTCGATGAAATCTCTGATTCCCGAAAAGTCGACAATCTGTTCGTACAGCTCACTAGTGCGCCTTCCGCTCAGGCCCAATAACGCCGCATTTAGGCGCAGGTTCTCAGCGCCCGTCAGATCCGGATGGAAACCCGAGCCCAATTCGAGCAGGGCTGCCACCCGGCCATTCACTGTTACAAGACCTTGGGATGGTTCTGAGAGCCCGGCTACCAGTCCTAATAGAGTACTCTTACCCGCTCCATTACGGCCCACCACGGCCATGGTCTCGCCTTGCTGCAGGCGAAATGAAACTTCTTTCAACGCCCAAAACTTTTCCCTCTTCATCCCGCGCAAATGTTCTTGGAGATGGCCGCGAAGCAGCTTGCCCCCAACGTTATGCGAATAGCTTTTCGAGACCGCGTCAAACTCGACCACAACCATGGCTACAAGTAATCGTAAAACTTCCGCTTGAGCTTCCCAAACACCAAGAATCCAAGCGCCAGGACGATCAATGAGCTGGCCGACAGTTTCATCAGCAGCGACGTTGGAGGTGCAACCGCATCCAAAAGGATATTGCGCAGCGCCAGCACCAGTGCTGAAACAGGATTGAATTGATAGATCTCGCGATATTGTTGCGGGATGATGCTGAACGAATAGAAGATCGGCACAACCCAGAACAGCAGCGTGTTGCAGGATTCAACGAGGTACCGGACGTCGCGCACAAAAATGTTGATCGCGGAGAAAATCAAGGCCAGACCACAGACGAAGATAATTTCCAGACCCCACACCATAGGCAGCCAGACCCAATGGCGATTCACCGGGTTCCCAAAGGCCAGCACCAAAACCAGCAGCAGTGTGATCTGGATTAACAGGTGAAGACAATTTCCGAGCACTGCGGCGATGGGAATCATCTCACGCGGAACCGGCACGCGCTTGATGATCGATGTGTTTTCGGTCAGCGAACTGGTTCCCGTAGCCCATGCCAGTGTAAAGAAGTTGAACGGAACCAGACCGCAGAGCACGAAAACCGGAAACCCGGGCGTTGTGTTGTCGGGAAAAATCTTGGTGAATACGAACGTCAATGCCCCCATCATCACCAGCGGGTTCAATAGACACCAAAAGACGCCGAGCGACATGTTCCGGTACCGAATCTTAAAATCCTTCTGGATCAGGTGGCGTAGAAGGAAAAGGTAATCACCCTGCCATCCGCGGGATGGCCGGCCTTCTAGAGCGGTAGTGCTTCGGGCCGGTGTCATCGGTTTTCGATCTCCTTTAGCCCGTGGTCCGTTTGAGCCCGTCCCACCAAGGGTTCCGCTTCGTGTCACAACCGAGAACGGGCCTGGCGCCCTGCCCTACTCGAGTCATACCGGATGCCCATGGGATCCCGAACACGGACCTCCATTCTAACGGCATAGCTGGCCTGCTGGTGAGCCGCAGCCAAGAGGGGAGTACTCTGTGGCGTGCGGACAGGCCCCGCCACACCAACGGGCACCTTTTTTGCTTTTTCGGGAGGGTTTTTAGGGCCGCTTTCTCAGCGGCCCTTGAACTTAAGGAGCAGAACCAATGCTGATGGAACCAATTTCGCTCGGAACGTCGGATTGCGCAAGGCATCTTTGGATGCTGCTGTTACTTCGAGAGTATCTTTTGATCTGCCGCCGCCGCTTTGGACCCCGGCACCGCCTGCAACTCATTGCCCAGCCGCTCGATAGCAATTCGCACGAGCTGGCTGCGGGTGCGCGCCCCGAGTTTGGTGAACAGCCGCTGGATAGTGCTCTTGACGGCGCTTTCCGAGGTGTCCAGTTTGGCGGCGATCTCCTTGTTGCTGTTTCCTTCGAAAATACCCCGCAACACCATCTGCTCCAGGTTAGTTAACGGTACAGAGCTTTCCGCGGGGGACGCGGGCATCTCGTTAACGGCCGGCTCGGTTTCGGCAATCACCGCTGTTAACCGCGATTCGTCCGCAAAGTTATACGTCGAGAAACACACATTCGCGGTAAACTTTTCACCATTCACTCTACTGCCTTCGCACTCCATGGTGGTACGAAATACTGGGGCGCTTTGATCAGATGGCACCCGGGCTAACGCCGGTAGGTATGCGCCGATATTCTGACCAACAAGGGCACTCTCATCCAGCCCCAACATGCGGCCCGCAGCTTCATTCGCCTGAATGACAATGCCATTCTTATTCAATGTCAGAATCGCCGCTGAGCTGGTCTCGATCAGCACACGGAGCTGTTCCTCGGAATCTCGCAGCAGCCGGTCTCGCGTCTGAATCTCGAAGAGTTGTTCTCGAACCTTCTGCCAGTTTGCCAGCACACCGCGCACCAGCCATCCCGCGGCGGTGAAAGAACCCCAAGCCAGGAACAGGCGCGAGGGCAGATAGCGCAGATCAAAGGGTCCGACTACTTCGCGGAGAATCGCACAAACCGCGGCCACAACCGCGATTTGCCATTGCCTCAGGCAGCTTGCCGCGAGAAAGATAGGGAAAAAATAGAGAAAGCCGAACGACATGTCCTTCGCGAGTTTCCAATCGAGGATCGCGATGGCAGCTATCATCGCCGCTGAGACAACCAGAATTCGAGAGCGGCGGTAAGCCAGAACGGATTCGGTAAAGCGCATTCCTGTTCCAATGGTAAACGACTGGCTGCCCGGTCACAAAGCATTTCCTGAACCGCAGCGCCGTTGTGCCTGTGTCACTATGAGAAGAATGTTGCGCCTTCTTGGCCTGCTCTTCTGTTTCTTGTCGCTACTCTGCGCCGAACAGGTCCACCCCGTCACTGGGCGGCGCATCGCGTCGGTCATGGGTGCCAGTGGCGCGGATTGGCTGGTGCGGCCCGAACGTGAATCGGAGGAAGCGCCCGATGCGGCGCTTGATGCGATCGGGATCGCGGCAGGGAGTGCCGTGGCGGATATCGGCGCCGGAGTCGGATATTTCACCTGGAGGATCGCCGGGCGGGTGGGCGCTTCAGGAAAAGTCTTCGCGAATGACATTCAGCGTCAAATGCTCGAGGCGCTGAGGAAAAATATGGCAGACCGGCATTTCACCAACGTCGAACCCGTGCTCGGCGTAGAGGATGATCCGAAGCTGCCTGTCGCTCAGATGGACGTGGTGCTGCTGGTGGATGTGTATCACGAGTTTTCCGAACCCGAAAAGATGCTGCGAAAAATTCGCGAATCGCTGAAACCCGACGGCCGCCTGGTGTTGCTCGAATACCGGAAAGAGGATCCCGATATTCCGATCCGGCCCGAGCACAAGATGAGCATCACCGAAGTGCGGGCCGAAGTTGAGCCGGAAGGTTTCCGCCTGGATAAAGATCTCGAAACGCTTCCGCGCCAGCACATCCTCATTTTTCGGAAGGCTTCGAAGCAATGATGTCCGGCAAAGGCACGTGTTACCAGCCGGAACATTCGACGTACCGGGATCGTGCGACCCGCGCCACAATTCACCAGTTGACCTCCCACGCATCCATCAATCACCCGACCTACTTTTTGCAGAGCTCCTTCACTCCGGACGGTGAGACTCTGATTTTTATTTCTTATCGCACCGGCTCGGCGCAGTTATTCGAGATCGCGACATATCCCCACGGCCAAATCCGGCAATTGACCGAAGGCCCGGCCATACACCCGTTCTCACCCGCGATACACCCGGATGGCCGGCACGTTTTCTTTGTGCGCGGCGGAAGTATCTGGGAAATCCGGCGCGAAACTTTAGAGGAGCGGTCGATCATTGAGTTTGCCGGGGCGCAACTGGGCGAGTGTTCACTCGGCGGTTCAGGTGAATGGATGACTGCCGCGATCAAACAGAGCTCCCAGCATGGGTTGGTCGCGGGCCGAACGGATGGCTCCGGCTGGAAAGTGATCCCGTTTCCGCGAACCGTGATCCACCCGCAATTTCATCCGCTCGAGCCGGAATGGATCGAATTTTCGGGCGACCCTGCGCCGCGCATCCACCGTGTCCGGCGTGACGGTACGGGCCTCGAGTGCTTATACGAGCATGGCAACGACGAGTTCGTGGTGCACGAAACTTTTCTCGGACGCACGGGAAACCTGGTGTTCACTGTGTGGCCGCGAGCGCTGTGCAGCATGGATTGGACCACTCGCGAGATTCGCACCATCACCGAATTCAATGCCTGGCACATCACTCCGACCCGCGCCGGTACCCACGTGTTGTGCGACACGAATGATCCTGACGTAGGCTTGCATTTGATCGAGGTCAAAACTGGAGCCCGGCGCCTACTTTGTCTTTCTGAGGCGAGCAGCCAGGGTACCCAGTGGCGCATGTCACGCTATGCGCTAGCCGAAGAGTTCATGGCCGCCGCTGCCGGCGCGAGCCGCGATCGAGCGCTGAGCTGGATGGAAATGCCCACGGACTCGGTCTATGGTCCGCAGTGGACGCACCCGCACCCATCGTTTTCTCCTGATGAAAAGCGCGTGGCCTTCGCCAGTGACCGCACGGGTCACACACAAGTTTACGTTTGCGAAGTTCCGTAATCTATCTCTTTTTCAGCGGCGGCGGCAGCGCTTTGCGCGGCAGCATCTCCGCCCGGTTCGCGGCGCCATACACCACGGACGCAATCACCGCAGCGGTTCCATCAAATCGCGCTTCACTGCGTGGTCGTACACATCCATGTTCGAGTGATGCGTAACGCTTCCGTATTCGACGCGGCGCAAAGAGCCGCGGCGAAGAGGCAGAGTACGAGGATTGTTTCATAGAGTTCAGGAGTATATACCAACGCGAGGCCACAGGCGAGCGGGATGGAGAGGCAGAGCAAGTCTGCGCCACCGGCCAGGGACGTGTGCCGCGCGCAGTCTTTGCCTGTCAATGCGGGGTGTGATCTACGCCTAAATAGGCAATGATGCGTCCAGCGTCACCTGCTTGCGCGCCCTGTGGTCTTCAATGGTAATTTTTCCGTTCTGAAGCCGCACATCGTCAATTTTGCGCATGCCTTCGGGCGTACGCGTCCAGAACATCAGGAATCGCGATTCGATTTTTGTGCGGGCCGGCAGCCATCGAAACACCGGCGTTCCGAACATAGAGTTCAACTGCACCACTTCGCGCCGCGGCACATCGAATGGTTGAGTGGAGAACTCGAGGCCGCGGGCGAGCTTCTTATTCAATGGATAATATTCCCAGTTTTGGGTCCATGGAAATTCCTGCGGCTTGAACAGATAGCCGAGCAGCAGATGTTTTTCAGGGTGGAGCGCCGTGACGAACACCAGGGTGCGCGCCGAATCCATCAGGCAAGTCGTGTGGTCTCCGGAATTGGGGTCGGCCGGCGCAGCTCGCAGATCGATCTTGCGCACACGTAGTCCCGGCGCTTCGGGCCAGGTGAATTCCTTATCCGAGGGTAGTCTGTGGGGCAGCCCGCCTTTTTCAGCCTGGTACGGCCGCGTCTTGGCGCGGTGCGCCGACATGTCGACGACGGTCACGCCAGGCTCGAGAAACGGTGACCCGATGGTTGCATGCTCGGCCCAGAACGCCGGGCGATCGAAAGCCAGCAAGCTCTCGAGCTCACTTTGGACGTAGATGACATTTTCACCGTCCACCATGCGCACGGTGCGCGCAAACATCTCCCCGGTCAGAGGCAGTTTGGTGGCGAGTGTCAGAGTCGTAGTGCGGCCTTCTTTTCCGTAGAACTTCATTTCAAATGGCCGCTCGTGTGCCTCTCCGTGCCCAGGCAAGCCTGCGGCTTCTTCCTCGGATGACACGGAGCCGAAACCGTCCACGCAGACGAAATGGCCGAGTGATGATTGAAAGATGTCCTTCTCGCCGGCCTCACGCGCCATGCGAATGGGGTCCCACAGAGGGCTCATTTTTTCCGCGTCATTCGTCATGATCAAGCGCGCGAACGTACTGCCCTTAGGCAATACCGTCAACTCCAGTGCTCCGTTCGACAGCACCAACGCTGGCTCGCCTTCGAAAGTTGTCTTTTGTGGTTCATTCTTTTGAGCGAATGCAAGCGACAGCGAAACCAGCAGGATGGCAAAGCGCATGTTGCTAAGACTAACACTTGCCCGCGCTGCGCTACTTATTCGGGCTTGCCGGCAATTAGTTCTGCAGGGAAAAATGGACACGCAACGTCGCCTGTCCTACCATGAGATTTTCATGAACGAATCCGCGCCGGCCATCAGCGTCCGCAACCTGCGCAAGGTCTACGGAACCAAAGCAGCAGTTGACGGTCTGACACTTACTGTTCCGCACGGCTGTTTTTTCGGGTTTCTTGGTCCCAACGGGGCGGGGAAGTCCACTACCATTCGCATGCTCACAGGGCTCATTCCACCGTCGTCCGGCGAGATCGAGTTGCTCGGTCTCCGCATGCCGGATGAGGAACTGGAAATCAAGAAGCGCATCGGACTGGTGCCCGACGAGTCGCTGCTTTTCGATCGATTAACAGGGGCGGAATTCTTGGAGTTCGTGGGCCGGATGTACGGTCTCACGCGCATTGTGGCGAAGGCGCGCGCTGGCGAACTTCTCGAACTATTTGAGCTGCACGAGCCACGCAAGCTGATCGCCGAGTACTCGAAAGGCATGCGTAAGCGCGTCGCCATGGCGGCTTCACTCATTCATCGTCCGGAGCTGTTTCTCATGGATGAGCCGTTTGAAGGTGTGGATGCCGTGGGGGCCCGGCTCATGAAGGACATTCTGATCGACCAGGTGCGGCACGGCGCAACCATCTTTCTGACATCGCACGTGCTGGAAGTCGTGGAAAGGCTTTGCGACCGCGTGGCCATCATTCACGAGGGGAAGCTCGTACGCGAAGGCGCCATGCAGGATCTCCGTTCCGGGTCGGAAACGCTCGAGGACGTGTTCGTGCGTGTGGTGGGCGCCGAGGGAGCCTTTGAAAGGCTGGACTGGCTGTGAAGTGGCAGCCGGATGTGCGGAACCGCGTGCAATGATAGAAGCCATTCTCCGCGCGCAATGGCTCAGCATGCGCAGCTTTCGTCTGGATTCCAGGCGGCGCGGGGCTATCTTTTCCTTGATCACCGCGGCCGTCTGGTATGGCTTCTGGACGTTTCTGGCGCTCATGGCAGAAGAATTCGCGTCTTCGGTCAACACCAGTGAGGCACTGCGTCGCGGGCTCCCCGCCGGTTTGTTTTTCGTATTTCTTTATTGGCAGTTCGCGCCGATCGTTTCGGCCAGCTTTGGCGCTTCACTCGATTTGAAGAAGTTGCTGGCTTATCCCGTTCCACACCGTAGCCTTTTCTTCATCGAGATCCTGCTGCGCATCACGACCTGTGCCGAGATGCTTCTGATTCTGGCGGGGAGCCTCGTCGGGCTGTTCCGCAATCCACTCTATGGCGGTTTTCGCGCCACGCCGCGTCTGGCTGCGCCGTATTTCGTGTTCGTCCTTTTCAATCTGCTTCTGTCGGCGGGTTTACGGAGCTTGTTGGAACGCATGCTGACCCACCGCTGCTTGCGGGAAATCCTGATGCTCGCGCTGGCTACTGGCGCCGCCGTTCCGCAACTCTTGTTGGTCTCAAGAGCGCCCATTGGACCCTGGTGGCGGAGATTTGCCGAATCGCCTGCCGCACTCTGGCCCTGGGGCGCTGTGTCGGAACTCGTGCTGGGTGTAAGCGTGGTTGCGCCCGCGGGGGCGCTTTGCTGCTGGACTGCTGCCGCCTGGGTCTTCGGCCGCTGGCAATTTGAGCGTAGCTTGCGTCACGATGCACAAGCCGCGGCCAGTGCACGCGCCGGAGCTAACGGGCGCGGCCGGTGGTGGATGGATGCAATGTATCGCATCCCATCAATATTTCTGCCGGACCCGGTCGCGGTCATGGTGGAGAAGGAACTGCGCTCGCTCAGCCGGACTCCCCGTTTTCGGCTGGTGTTCATCATGGGTTTCTCGTTCGGACTGGTGGTCTGGTTGCCGATCGTGATGGGCCGGGGCAGCTCCGTGCTGGCCGATAATTTTCTGACTGTGGTCAGCGTCTACGCACTGACGCTACTTGGCCAAGTTTCTTACCTCAACGCCTTTGGGTTCGACCGCGCCTCGGCCCAGGTATATTTCTCGATGCCGGTTTCGGTCGGAAAATCGCTCGCCGCAAAAAATCTGGCCGCCACGTTTTTCATTCTTTTCGAAATGCTTGCCGTGACTGCCGCCTGCCTCGTGGTACATATCGCGATCGCGCCGGCGAAAATTGTGGAAGCCTTCGCGGTGACGGCCATCGTGGGTTCGTACCTTCTCGGCATCGGCAATCTCAGCTCAGTGCATTTTCCGCGGGCCATGAATCCGGAGCGCGTGTCGCAGGGCGGCGCGGCAAGCCGTCTGCAGGCCCTCATCTTCGTTTTTTATCCCTTGGCGCTGCTGCCGGTTTTTCTGGCCTTCTGGGCTCGCTATGTGTTTAACAGCAACGTGATTTTTTATCTGATCCTGACCTTCGCGGCGGTGCTGGGCGCGGTGTTCTACTGGATCGCCATGGAGTCCGCGGTCAGAGCCGCCACCCGGCGACGCGAGAAAATCCTAATGGAGCTTTCGCGCGGTGAAGGTCCTGTGGCCACCGAATGAGGGTAGGACTGGAAATTGGACTTCAGTTCTCAGGCACGCCCGGCGCGCCGCGCAGCCCAATATTTCTTCATGCGCTCGGATACCTCCTGCCGCGCCTGACCATCCATTGACTTTCTACCGCGTTTCTTCCGCGGAGTCTGGTCTTGCTTGGCGACAGCGATCCGCTGCACCTCCTCAAGAGAGGCGATCACATGATCCAGCCGCGTCTTCTCCTCGTAGAGGTCGCGAATCACCCGATTGATATTCACTGTGCCCCTGCGCTGGTAGAACGCGGAATGGACATGGCCCGATGTTACAACATCCATGTCTCGATTCCAGCCGAATCGTGCCTGAAAAATCGAGTTGCACGGGGGCTTCAGCACCACACAATTCCGGCCGGCCTCCGTCAATTGGTCTGCTAACGAGTCAGAAAAGGCACGTGCGGCGCCAGATGATATCCAAACCTCGTGATCGCGATATAGAGCGTGGCGGCAATCAACAGCAGGATGGCCGCGCTCCAGGGCAATATTTTTCTCCACGGGAACCGCCGGTTCTCGCGATGTAACTGAAGTAAGTAGCTGCCGAAGATGCCCAGATAGAACAGCCCGCACATAGGCACGGCGAACAGCATGAGGTTGAACACGTCCGGCGTGGGTGTCACCACCGCCGCCAGGATCACGATGCCCAGAATGGCGTATCGGCTGTGACCGATCAGAAATCGCGGGCTGACGACATGTAACAACGTCAGGAAAAAGATGAGAACCGGCAGTTCGAAGATGAGGCCGATGCCCAGCATCACGTTGACAAACAAGTCGAAATACTCGGTCACCGAAACCATCGGTGTGATGTAATTGGCGCGTCCCAGGCCCAGTAAGAACGTCAAGCCGAACCGGAAGGCGACAAAATAGCCGAAGAGTCCACCGATGATGAACAGGCCGGCTGAGCCGATTACAAATGGCGCCGCCCACTTGCGCTCGAGTTTGTAAAGTCCCGGCGCGATAAATGCCCAGACCTGGTAGAGAATCCAGGGCGAGGACAGGAATATCGCCGACAGTATGGGCAGTTTCACCCAAACCACGTTGAACACTTCCATCGGGGTAATCTGCGTCAGGCCGGGAGGGCCGCCATTTGGCCCTTTGTAGCCCAATTGCCGCAGCGCATCCACGGCTGGAGCGGCGACAATGGCCCACACCTTGTCGCTGAACGTCAGGCTGACGGCGAACGCCACGCCCACGCCCGCCAGGGCCATCAGAATGCGCTTGCGCAGTTCCTCCAAATGCTCCAGGAAAGACATGCGGAGCATCCCCTCTTCGTCGTCACCGCCGTCTCCGCCATCTCCGCCCGAGGGTGGAGGCGGTGGAGAACCTCCCCGGCCGCCTCCGGTCGCGGCCCCAGGCGTGGTCACCGCCGTCGAGGCGGATTCCGTTGGCTGCCCTGTTGTGGTGGGCGCCGGAGGAGTCTCGACAGACGAGCTGGTCTCCCCGTACGTGTATGGTCCGTCGTAGGCGTGCGACGCGTCGGTCACAGGGTTATAACTGACGCGCGTTTCCTGCTGCGTTTCGCCGGGCCGGTGTTCCGGATTCGCCTCTTCAGGCGCAGACACATCCGCTCCACCGGGAGCCCGAGCTCCTTTGGGATCTTCAGGTGAAGCCATTTTAGCTCTTCAATATTTGATGCTCAGTCGATGTTCCATTCAGCTCAGGATGTGTTTCAGCAGCTTTCGGTTCAACCGGTGCTGGAATGGAATTTTCGGCTGCGGCCCCAGGAAGACTCCCGTTTGCCACGGTGCCTTCCGGTAATGCCGCCGGCGTTGATTCAGCGCCCTGAAGTGCGGATGCGCTTGCGGTGGTTACTGCATTGTTCGCGGTGGAATCGTGCGACCCGTACCCGTAAGAGCCGGAGTCGTATGAAGAATAATCGTAATTGTATGTTTCGTTGGTGTAACTGCTGGTGGCTTGCTTCAACGATTCGTGTTCCCGCTCCAGGCTTTTCATCTCGCGATCAAACGTGGCTTTCAATTCGTTTGAAGCGCGGCGGAATTCGGCCAGCCCTTTCGCCAGATTCTTGCCCAGTTCCGGAAGTTTCTTCGGTCCGAAAAGGATAAGCGCCAGGAGAAAGATGACGACCATTTCCTGCCAACCTAGGGGACCCATTTTGCAAAATCCTCCAACCTGGAAACCGTCTCGATCTCACTTAGATGATAACACCGGCTCCATGGCGGTCAACCCGCGGTTTCAGACGGCGCTGGTGGGCTCCTGATCAGGCCGCGTGGCCCTCCTCCAGCACGCAGATATCTTTCAGATTCCGGTATCTTTCGCCAAAATCCAGTCCATATCCCACCACGAACTCGTCCGGAATCTCGAAACCGATGTAAGCCGCTTTGACCGCCCGGACACGGCGGTCGGGTTTGTCGAGCAGAGCCGCAATACGCACGGACCGGGGCTTGCGCTGTTGAAGAACATTCACCAGATAGTTCAGCGTAACGCCGCTGTCCACGATGTCCTCGACCAGCAGGATATCGGCGCCATCCACGGTACTGTCCAGATCCTTGGTGAGCTTGACTGCCCCGGAAGTGATCTTTCCTTTGCCGTAACTGGAAATACCGATGAAGTCGATCAGCACGTCCCGGCGGATGGCCCGCGCCAGGTCGGCGAGAAAAAAGCAGCCTCCTTTGAGGATGCAGACCAGGTGCAGCGTTCCGTCGGGATAGTCGGCATCGATTTGCTCTCCCATTTTCTGAACGCGCTCTTGGATCTGTTGCGCAGACAACAACAGGCGAAGTGATGAGCCAGGCATGGAGCCATTCTATGCCGGAGAGCCGACCGTCGTGATTTGGGATGCGACGATCTGTCGTCCGGCTGATCGGGCCAATAAACAGCCGTGGCCCGATCGCGGTCGTCGCGGATCATGAGTGGCTGAAAGCCCCGCAATCACCTGTGGTAGACTAGGCCATTTCCACTGGGTTCCTGAACGCAAATGTCCGAACAGATCCTTCTGCAGGGCAAAATCCTGGGTGTCGAACCGTTCCTGGTGTCTCACGGGACAACCGGACCGGCCGCTGAGGATTTGTTTGCCGGGCGATCGCAATGGCTGACGCTCATCTCCGAAGTGCTCCCACGCGTCCTGCTGGCTGAGTTGGGGCTCGCAAAGATCCTGTTGGGCTCGAGTGGCGGCGGACAGTTCCTGCTGGTTTTGCCGGGCGCCTCGCGAGCAGCCGCGGAGGAGTTCCTGATTGCCGCCGCACGCCAGATGCGCGAACTGAGCGACGGCCATTTGAAGCTGCTCTGGGGCATCACCGAAAACCTCGGAGACTGGAGCGTAGTGCGTAAACGGCTGACCGAAGATCTGCAGCGCAAGCGCAACACGCCGCTCGAGGGAGCCGGGCCACGAGCCTTCGAGCCGTTCAATCCTTCCGTAAGAGATCAGCAAACGGCGGCTGACTATTACTTCGCCACTGCGCTCGGTCTGGAGGTTCGCGAGGCCTCCTTAATCGGGTGGTCGCCGGCCGAACCCGCATTGGTGAAGCCGGGCTCGGGAAAGCACAGCTGGTCGGTTTCTTCGAACCTTTCATTGGACGCCATTACGCTGGCGCGCCACGCCGCTCCGAGTGACGATGGATCATCTCCGGCAGGGCTCGAGACTCTGGCGCACCGGGCGCAGGGCAAACCCTGCTGGGGTGTGTTGCGTGGTGATGTGGATCACTTCGCCATTCGTTTGCGCCGGGTGCAAACTATTGAGGAACACGTTCAGGTCTCGGTGCTTTACAAACAATTTTTTGCCGGCGAGCTCGAGGTCTTGTGCTCCATGCCGGAGTTCTGGCGGAAGGTGACCATACTTTATTCTGGCGGCGATGATTTTGCCGTGTATGGCTCCTGGGATGCGTTGATTCTGCTCGCCCGCGAAATCCAGCGGCTCTTCCATCGCTTCACCGAAGAGAATTTGAAGGATTTTCCGGGCGCCGAAGCCAAGACGATCTCGATGGCGCTGGCCCTGGCCCCGGAGCCGGAGGCGCAGCTGGGGCCGGTGTACCTCGAAGCCGGCCGGCATCTCGAACTGGCGAAATCCGCCGACAAGGATTGCATCTTCTTGCTGGGCCGCATTCTGGAATGGAAACGCCTGAGTGATGCCGCCGAGATCAAGGACACCATTGTGCAGATGCTCGAGGAGTTCCGGTCCTCACGCCACTTTATCGGCCAACTGCGCGGCATTTACCAAAGAGAGATGATGTCCACTGGAGCTTCGGAACCCGACGCAGCCGTGAACCGCTTGGGGCGATTTCAGCGCAAGTTTCAACGCGCGCTCGGCGGATCGAAGGAACGGGAGTTCCAGAAGCTGCGGTCTCATCTGGTGAGTGAAATCATGGGAAGGAAGACCGCACCCGCGGCGGTGAAACCAGGTGCGACGCAACCCAAGTTGAGGCCGGCTGGTTTGGTCGCGCTGGAATGGGCCAGGCTGGCCACTGAGGTTTAACACAGAATGCCACAAGAGCAGGAAACCAGATGTCGCGAGTCGAGGCCTCCACGCGAAGGCCGGCCGAGAGAAGAGGGTAGGCCGCGAGACGAGGGTCGGCGCGGAGACCGTGGTGATGACCGGCGCCCACGCCCCGAAGGTCCGCCCGAGATCGACATCGACAAGTTGATCGGCGATAGCCTATATCTCGATAACCAGGCCCACGGCATTGTCAGCCGCATGCGAGATATGGATTCGGCCACCAAGAGCCAGTTACGCCGGCTCTACAATGCCGTGCGCCGTGCCTACCGGGCGCCTGAAAATGAGCGCCAGCATGAATTCGTGATGTTACGCGCCCGCCTGGCATATACCATCGCGCGTCACTCGCTGCGCAGCTTGGACCAGATGGAGCGTCTGCTGTTGCAGGTAACACGCAAGAACGACAGCCGGGGCTATGAACGGTTTAAAGATCTTTTTGAGGCGATCATCGCCTATAACGAATAGGAGCGAGATATTTTAATCCGGCCGGGTTCCAACGCCTGTCCCACCGCGAACAAATCATGAGCGCTCACAGCACGCAGACAGAATTGAAACTCATCGGGAAGTTGATCCTGGAAGGTGATTTGCATTGCGAGACCGGCCTGCACATCGGCGCGGGCAAGGGTTCGCTCGAAATCGGCGGATCCGATAATCCCGTTGTAAAAGACGCGTTCGGACAGCCGTACATCCCGGGAAGCTCGCTGCGCGGAAAACTTCGCGCGCTTCTCGAGGGATTCTTGGGCCTGGCGGTACCCTCCGAGCTGATCTTTCTTTCCCGCCGCAAGGGCCAGGAGGTGCGAATTCACCAAAGCGACCGGCCGGACGATGAGATCTGCCTGCTTTTCGGCCGCAATCCGGGTCGTATGGATCGCGTGGTGGGTGAGCCGCTTGAAAGCCATAACGCCACGCCCGCACGTTTGGCGGTTTACGACGCGCCGCTCGATCCCGAAAGTATTACGCCGCAGATGCGCGACAACATGGACGATGAGCTGACGGAAGTCAAAAGCGAAAATTCGATCGATCGAATCACTTCGCAAGCAAATCCGCGAACTCTCGAGCGCGTGCCCGCGGGCGCACGATTTCGGGTGCGCTTCATTCTCGATATTCTGTGCGATGAAGACGGCGCGCTTGTGGGACATCTGGTTCAGGCGTTGCGCCTGCTCGAGGATGACGCCCTTGGTGGCGGCGGTTCGCGCGGCAGCGGCCGCGTGCGGTTCAGTAATCTGAAGCTGACTTGGCGCAATCGCGAGTACTACGCGGCCGGCGCTGCGCCCAAAGAGCTGATTGCCGGCGCAGATACGACCGCGCTCCAGAAACGTCTCGGCGAAACCGGTCCGTCCTTCATCAAGGAATGACTCGAGCTCCCGAGCCTGGACTGGTAGTCAAGCTCCGGCCGACCGGCCCGTGGCGCATTGGCCCGGATTCGGGTGAGCGCCATGATGTGGATTCGGTCTACCACAGCGACTCTCTCTATTCGGCCATTACCGGCGCCATGTCGATACTTGGATTTCTGGAAGACTGGCTTTCGGCGACCGCCCGAAATCCCGAAGGACCGGCCGTGCGGTTCAGTTCGCTGTTTCCTTTTCAAAATGAGATCGGCTTCGTGATTCCGCCGCGCAGCGTGTGGCCTCCGCCCGCATCCACGAAGGTGCGCTGGAAAAATGCGCGCTTTATCCCGCTTGGCCTGGTTGGACGGCTATTCAGCGGGCAGCTTCTCGATGAAGAAGGTTGGGCCATCGATGGACCTAGCCAGTGTCTGGTTCCGGCGGGCAGGCCGGGTCCCTTTCGAAGCAGCAGTCGTGCCGGCGCCGCGGTGGACCGCTTGGGAGCGGGCGTCGAGCCTCACGCAACGGCCTGCATCGAGTTCCACCCCGGTGCTGGCCTGTGGGCGGTCGTGGCATTTGCCGGCCAGAAGGAAAAGGAGCGTTGGGACGAGCGCGTGCGCGCTGCGTTGAGACTGCTTGCGGATTCCGGGCTGGGCGGCGAACGATCTCTGGGCTGGGGACGGTCAGAAACACCGGAATTTATCGAGGGCTTGCTGCCCGAGATGATTCTGCCCGAAGCCTCCTCGCGCCCCGCGCCCCCCGCGGAACCTGACCAGCAACTGGAGCAAGGGGGTCCAGTTGAGCTGTCTCCCGCCGTCGCGCCGTCGCCCTCGGCATTTTGGCTGTTGTCTCTGTTCACACCCGGGGAAAATGATGCAGTCGATTGGAAACGCGGCAACTACTGCGTGGTGGCGCGCTGCGGGCGTATTGAAAGCATGGCTCGCTCAGGCGACCTGAAGAAAACCGTCAACATGATCGCGGAGGGTTCGGTACTGCTGGCCGGCGATGGAGTACGCGGCGCAGCTACCGACGTGGCTCCCGACGGCTTTCCGCATCCGGTCTATCGCTCAGGCTTCGCGCTCGCTATTCCCATCCCCTGGCAGGCGGTCGCATGAAGTATCGCGTTACTTGCTTGACCCCCGTGCTGGTTGGCGACGGGCGCAGTCTTTCAGCCATCGATTACATGGTTTGGAAGGATCAGGTCAACGTTCTCGACCAGACGCGCATCTTCCGGCTTCTCTCGAAGGGTCCGCGCCTCGACAGCTACCTGAGTCAATTGAAGAAATCCACGAAACTCGATTTCGCTTCGTGGGGAGGCTTCGCGCAGAATTTTGCCGGCCGGCGGATCCCGTTCGAGAACGCCGCTTATTCGGGCTTTTGGAACCGTGCCGCTGGCGAGAGCCTGAACATCCCCACGTTCGCCTCAGGCGTCTCGGGGCCTTATCTGCCGGGATCCGCAGTCAAAGGCGCATTGCGTACCGGCCTGCTGTTCGCCCGTCTCAAAGATGCGACCCTTCGCGATCTGGCGATGAGGTCTCAGAGCGAGCGCCCATCGCGTAGACCGGGAGAAAGCGCGGAGGACCATCTGTTGGGCGCAGCAGGTTCGAGCCGTACCCGGCGCTTCGCCGTAGCCGATTCACAGCCTGTCGATCATTCTCGATTCAAAATATATCTGCTGCGGGTTTCCACTCTTGTCCGGCGCGGCAACGATCAGTATACCCTGGGTTGGAAGCAGAGCCCGCGCGGCGCGGCAGAGGGACGTCGGCCCGAGGAAAGCACACCATGGTTCGCCGAGATGGCTGCGCCCGGCAGTACCTTTGAAGGGCACTGGGAAGCCAAGAATGATTTGGATCAGCAGGAAATCCGCCGTGCGCTAGGATGGCGTGAACCCTTGAGCCAGGCGCAGATGTTTGAATCGGCTAATCAGCATGCAGCCGAGGTTTTGTCTCTCCATAAGCGCTACGCTGCACATACCGGGCTCGAACTGTTCACGAAAAATCTGGAAGACTTGGAAGCCCGGCTGGCGGAAGCCCGTGAGAGTAGCGCTTGACTGCTCCCCATTGGCTGGGGCGGCGGGCTGCTGGGCAAATCCGCTTGGCTCGACACGCAAAACCAGGAGTATCGCCAGATTCTGAAAAATCTTTCGTTATACACAAACGCTCTGAGCTCAGGACTTCCGTTCCCCAAGACCAGAAAAATTGTTTTCCTGAACAACCAGCCCGCCACGCTCGCGGGATGGGTACGGCTCGAAGTGACGGGCTAGGCTGGGTACGGTTTCAGTCTGCTGCCGGCTCTTCGTGCACCTCCGACAACTCGCAGGCAGCATGGCCGCAATTACAGGAAAGTTCAGTCAAAGTTCTTGCAGCTTCGCAGTAGGGCTGCAATATTTGCTATCGCCCGCGGCAGGACACCGACTCGGATGCGCGCATTTTTGGTTTTGAGCCATTTCGACCTCCGCGAATATCGGAGCATGTCGAGCGCCAGTTTTTACTCAAATTGTGAGCAAAATCGCGCCGGGTCGAGTTGGCGACAATACGGTTCGCTGCTCCGGGAGCGAAGATGTGTGACGCGATACCCGAACCGTTACCCGCATGATGGACCGGAGATGAACTCGTCGATCCTGCGGATGCATTCAGGGTGAGAATGCATTTTCGCCACCGGAAAGACGATGGAAGTCGCACTAATGGGCAACAACACCGAACGGTTGCCGATGCGCACCACGGCGGACAGAGATTGCTTCAAGTGATTCCGCACAAGCAGCAGCACTTTATCGCCGGTCGCATAGCCGAATCGAGCATTGATCAGCTTTACGCGATCGATCGAGAAGATGATTGCAAACCACTCGTTCCCACTCTCCATGGCCTCCGCCAGCGCGCGCTCCGCCTACTCGCGATCGGCGATACTCACCGAGTCGTTGGGTGGTAGTGGCTCTGCCGGTGGTGTCGTATGATCGTCGGCGCTCCGGAGTTTGCGTAACTCCTGGCTCAAATCAGTCACTTTTTGAGTCATCTGCTCGTTCTATTCCAGGCTCTCGATGCGCAAGCTCTCCAGACAATCAGTGAGCTTCGATCTGATCACCCGAACGTACTCGATCACGGCGGCACTCGCGATTTGCTGCTCGATTTCGTGCGCGCTGCGAGTGCCGGTCGCTTCCCAAAGAAAGAGTGGCCACTGTTGCAGTGGTCATCATTAGTGAGCATCCTTTGCAACTCGTGGGTGAGCGCGCTGATGTGCCGTGATGTTCGTTCGCTGTACTCCTCGATGGCCTTTGCCATGGCGCCCGCGGAGACCAGGATCTCGCTCGCCGAAAGATGCTCGACCCTCTTCTCTAACCCGTCGATTTCGGTCTGTAATTTGCTGTAATCCCGCTGATACCCGATCATCGATTGAGCTTTCAAGCCACGGAGCAGTACACGGAGCACTTCCATTAGCACGTCCGCATCGCGCCCGGCAGTCAAGTATTTTTTGATCGAGATCAACCGCGTCCATCCTCAAGAAAAAAATAACTTGGATAAAGTGGCTTAAGCCTCTGCCCGAACAACTGAGCCACCCGGAATATCGGCATTTTGAGGACGAAGCAGTGGAGCGCTAGCAGCTAGCGATGCTGAGGTTCGACCATAACTCGTCTGCCCTCAATGCGGAACGAGTCACTTAACACCATCCGTATGGCCTCGCTGTAAATTCGGTGTTCTTCCTGGAGAATGCGGGCTGAAAGCGACTCCACCGTGTCGCCGTCTTTCAACGGTACCGCGGCCTGCAGGATAATCGGGCCGGCATCCAGATACTCATCTACAAAGTGCACCGTGCATCCTGTGATCTTGACGCCGTGTTCGAGCGCCTGTTTCTGGGCATCGAGCCCTGGAAATGCCGGTAAAAGGGAAGGGTGAATATTCAGCACCCTCTGTGGGAAGGCGCGCACGAATGAAGCGCTCAGCAGACGCATGAAACCTGCGAGACAGACGAGGTCGACAGCGCTGCGATTCAGTTCCTCGATAACCAACCGGTCGTAAACCTCTCGATCCAGTCCCTTTGAGGGAATCGAGACCGCCTTCAAGCCGCGCTCGCGGGCCACGGCCAGGCCGCGCGCTTCCGACCGGTTGCTGATGACCACGGCAATGGCGGCTTTGAGGCTTCCGGAGGCCACTTGATCGGCGATGGCTTCAAAGTTCGATCCCCGTCCGGAAAGCAGAATGCCAAGCCGCTTCATCGATATTCAAGGCGCGGTCCGCCGCGTTTGGAACGGATTACGCGTCCGATCCGATAGCTGATCTCGCCCATTTTCTTAAGCACTCGCTCGGCCCGCATTTCATCCTTTTCGGCCACCACCAGGATCATCCCAATGCCCAGATTTAGCGTCCGCCGCCAATCGTCCTCCGGCATGTTGCCGATCTTGCGCAGCAGCTCGAAAATTGGCGGAACAGGCCAGGCGGAAACATCGATTGAGACCCCCAGAGCCGGCGGAAGCATGCGGGGAGCGTTGTCGGTAATGCCTCCACCGGTAATGTGAGCCGCGCCTTTGAGCAGTCCGGAGCCGGCCAGCGCTCGGATCGGTTTCAAATAGCTGCGGTGCACTTTCAGGAGCTCCTCAGCAATCGTTGTCCCCAGCTCGTGCCGCCAGGTATTGGGTTGATAACCGGCCACCTCGAACAGCAGCTTGCGGGCCAGTGAATAGCCGTTGGTGTGCAGTCCCGTCGAAGGCAGCGCCAGCAAGGCATCTCCCGCGCGGATCTTCCTCCCCGTGATAAGATCACTCCTCTCGGCGGCGCCCACGATGGTTCCTGCCAGGTCGTATTCGCCCGGGGCATAAAGGCCCGGCATCTCCGCGGTCTCGCCCCCGATCAGAGAGCAGCCGTTTTCACGGCAGCCTCGCGCGATACCTGATACGACGCTTGCGGCCACTTCGGCGTCGAGTTTGGCGACCGCGAAGTAGTCCAGGAAGAACAGGGGTGTGGCGCCTTGAACGGCGATGTCGTTGACGCAATGATTGACCAGATCCTGACCGATTGTGTCATGGCGTCCGGTCAGGAAAGCAATCTTGAGTTTGGTGCCCACACCATCGACCGAGCTGACGAGCACCGGCTTTTTCCACCCAGCGAGAGCATAACAAGCGCCGAAAGTGCCGATCTGTGTCAGTACGTTGCTGCTGAACGTGCGCTGGGCCATCTTCTTGATGGCGCCGACCGCACGCTCCGCTTCGTCGATGTTGACGCCCGCGTCGCGGTAGCGAATTCGGTTGCCTGTAACCATTTGTTTTTGGAAAGTACCAGTATAACGAGTCGCCGATGAATGCCAGGATTCTTGTCATCAGTTTTCTTACACTCGCCACACTGCCGGGCGAGGGTCCCTCGGCTTTTGCCATCCGGGATGCCCGCGTTGTTCGGGTGAGTGGGCCTACTCTCGAGCACTCCACCGTGATCCTGCGCGATGGCCTGATCGAAGCCGTGGGCGAAAACCTCAGCGTGCCCGCCGGCGCGTGGGTCATCGAGGGCAAAGCGCTGACCGTTTACCCAGGCTTGACGGATGCGCTTAGCACCTGGGGCATTCCTGAAGCCGCGCCCGCCACACCCGGGGCGCAGGGGCGGGGCGGCGCACCGCCCGCACCCGGCCCGCCCGCTACGCCGGCGTCACCCCCCGCTGCAGTCGCGCGGGGTCCCGAAGACCGCCCCTCCAACACCAGTTGGCTCCGTGCCGCCGACCTGCTGAGCCTCTCCGACAAACGCATTGAAGCGGCGCGCAGCGCGGGCTTCACCACTGCGGTGACCTTTCCGACGCACGGCATCTTCGCCGGCCAGGGTGCGGTGATCGATCTCGCGGGCGACCGCCCGGGCCAGATGGTTGTGGTCTCGCCGGCGGGAGAGTACGTGTCGTTGACCACCGGCCGCTTCACCAGCTTCCCAGGCTCGCTGATGGGTGTCATTGCGTACATCCGTCAGATCTACCTCGACGCCGATCACTACAGGCTCACCAGAGATATGTACCAGAACCCGGCCGGACTCCGGCGCCCGGCCTACGATCGGGCGCTTGAAGGCGTGCTCGAATCGCCGCGCGTGCTACTGCCCGCAACCCGTGAGGTCGAAATCGACCGCATGCTGAGGTTCGCGCAAGAACTCAAACATCCCGCGGTGCTTTATGGCGTCCATGAGGCCTGGCGGGCAGTGGATCAGATCAAACGATTCAACATTCCTGTTCTGGTCAGTCTCAAATGGCCCGAGCGCGCTCAGGACGCCAATCCCGACGACAAAGAGACTCTGCGCGTGCTCGAACTTCGTGCGCATGCGCCGAAAACGCCGGCAGCACTCTCCAAGAGCGGCGTCCATTTCGCGTTTTACTCAGACAATACCCGGCCCCAGGATATCCGCAAAGCGGTCAAGCGTGCTTTGGATGCCGGTCTCCCGGCCGATGAGGCGATCCGGGCATTCACGCTTTCGGCCGCCGAAATCTACGATGTCGCGGACCGGCTGGGAAGCATCGACAAAGGCAAAATCGCCAACCTCGTGGTCACCGACGGCCCGATCTTCGAAGAACATACAAAAGTGAAATACATCTTTGTGGACGGAGCCAAGTACGAACCCATCCCAGAAGAGCCACCCGCCGGGTCCGGAACGGAGAAAACAGAATGAGACTTCACTGGATGATCTTGTGTCTTGCCGCGGGATCGCTGCTGGCCGTGAGGCCGATTCCCGCCCGGGCGGCTTCCACCACTCTGATCCGCAACGCGACCGTCCTCACCGTCACTAAAGGAACAATAACCCACGGCTCAGTGCTGGTGCGTGACGGCAAGATCGCCGAGGTCGGTGAAAACATCACGGCGCCCGCGGACGCCAAGGTGATCGACGCGACCGGCGACTACGTGATTCCCGGAATCATCGATTGCCATTCGCACATCGCCGCCGAGAGCATCAACGAAGGCAGCACATCGGTCTCTTCCATGGTGGGCATTGAAGATGTGATCAACCCGGAGGATGTCGAGATCTATCGCGCCCTGGCTGGGGGCGTCACGACAGCCAACGTATTGCACGGTAGCGCCAATGCCATAGGCGGCAAGTGCACCGTGATGAAGATGCGTTGGGGCAAATCCGCGAAAGAAATGATCTTCGAGGGCGCCATGCCGGGCATCAAGTTCGCTTTGGGCGAAAATCCCAAGCGCCAGGGCAGTGGGCCGAATCCGTTCGGCAACACCGCCAGCCTGCGCTATCCGGCCACGCGCATGGGAGTAGAGGACGTCATTCGGGACGCTTTCACCCAGGCGCGCAATTACGAGGCAGCCTGGCGCGAATATCGCGAAAAAGTGGCCCGCGGCGAACGGGCCGTGCCGCCGGCACGCGATCTGAAACTCGAACCGCTGGTTGAGGTGCTGGAAGGAAAACGTTTCGTGCACGCGCATTGCTATCGCCAGGATGAGATCCTCATGCTGCTGCGCGTAGCTGACGAGTTCGGCTTCAAGATCCGTACGCTGCAGCACGTGCTCGAAGGATACAAGGTAGCCAAGGAAATCGCCGAACACGGTGCCGGCGCTTCCACTTTCAGCGACTGGTGGGCGTACAAAGTCGAAGCCTACGACGCCATCCCCTACAACGCCGCCATCATGGTGCGCAAAGGAGTGCTGGTTTCACTCAACTCCGACTCGGCCGAGCTCGATCGTCATTTGAACACCGAAGCGGCCAAAGCCATGAAGTATGGCGGCCTGGATGAGACCGAAGCCCTGGCGCTAGTGACCATCAATCCCGCGAGACAATTGGCCATCGATAAGCGCGTGGGTTCCATCGAGCCGGGCAAAGATGCGGATCTGACCATCTATGACAAGCATCCGCTCTCGAATTACGCCAAAGTGCTGACGGTCATGGTTGATGGCGATGTATATTTCGATCGCGATCGCGATATCGCAGAGCGGCCCGCCCGCGAAGCGCGCCGCAAAGAGTTGCTCGAAAAAGAAGCGCAGGAGCAGAAAAAGAAGCCGCGGCCAGATAAAGAGCAGGATTCAAAACCACAAGACCAGCGGAGGCCGCAATGAGGAGACTGTGGTCCATACCCGCGCGTTTCTTTCTTGAAATCGCGTGCGTCTTGATGTGTGCCCTCCCGCTGGTGGGGGCCGGCGACGACAGCTTCCTGTTGCGAGGCGCCACCGTTCATCCGGTTTCGAGCGACGACATCCCGAATGCCGATGTGCTGGTTCGCAACGGCAGGATCGCGGGCATCGGGTCGCATTTGGCGGCCCCGAAAGGTGTGCGCATCATCGAACTCAAGGGGCTGCACGTGTACCCCGGCATGATCGATTCGGCCACCGAGATGGGTTTGAGCGAGATCGGCGCTGTGCGCGAGACATCAGACGTCAGTGAGCTTGGAAATCTGAATCCCGAGCTACGCGCCATCATCGCCGTTAACCCCGCCAGCGAACACATCCCCGTCACCCGCGCCAACGGGATTACAAGCGTGGTGACCTTGCCGCAGGGCGCCATGCTCGCCGGCCAAGGCGCACTGATTCACCTCGACGGATGGACCTGGGAAGACATGGAAGTCGAGCCGGATGCCTCTATGGTGCTCAATTTTCCCATTGTCGAAAGTCCACGCCTCCGCTTTTTCCGCCAGAACGCGACGCCCTATTCGGAGGCCAAGCAGAATTACGAGCAGCGCATCCGGGAACTCGAAGAGTTTTTCGAAAGTGCCCGCCGTTACCAGAAAGCCAGAGTAGCCAAAGAGCCGGGTCTGGCCCAAGACCTCAAATATGAAGCCATGCTCCCCGTGCTGGACGGCAAGGTTCCCCTGCTGATTGAGGCGACCCGCGAGAAGCTCATCCGTGAAGCCATCCGCTTCGCGGATAAAGAGAAAGTTCGCATGATCCTGGGCCACGGCGAGGAGGCCTGGAAAGTCAAAGATGAACTCAAGGCCAAGAACATTCCAGTCATCCTGGGTCCCACGCTCGAGCTACCGGTGGAAGAGGACGATCCTTACGATCGGCTGTTCACACAACCTGCCGAACTGGTGAAAGCCGGCGTGAAAATCGCCTTTGGCAGCTTCAATACTTCTTCTTCACGGAATCTGCCGTATCAGGCCGCCGCGGCGGTGGCATTCGGTTTGCCGTACGCCGACGCTTTGAAATCCGTGACCTTGAACCCCGCCCAGATTTGGGGCGTCGCCGACAAGCTCGGCTCCATTGAAGAAGGTAAGTGGGCGGACATAATGATTACTGACGGAGATCCGCTCGAAACACGTACCGAAGTAAAACAGGTATTCATCAAAGGCAAGTCGCTGGAGCTGGATAACAAGCATAAACAACTGTATAGGAAGTATCTGAATCGGCCCTAAGAAGTTGCCGAAATGCTTAGATCGAGGGATAGTGTTCCTGGCTGCAAGCCGCGGGACGGCATTGAGGACGACACAGGCGGTTAGACAGTTGCCGACGGTCGAGTAACCGTCGGCTTGAAGGCGGCCACACCTATTTTTCGCATCTCGGCTTCGAGTGATTGAAACATAGCCTGGTCCTTGTAAGTACCGACAATAGCGCCGCCAGAACCGGCGAATTTGGCGGTTGCTCCCTGGCTCCGAGCGGTCTGGATCATCTCCAGATTGCCTTGACTCAAGCGGTAAATCTTGGCGCGAAGATCGAAATTGGCATTAATCAGCCGATCCAAAGTCTCATAATCACGGGATAACAAGGCTTGCTTACCCTGTTCGGCATAACTGGCCCAAGTCTTCATCGCTTGGATTACCTCAGGGTCCCTTGCTTTCCATCGCTCCCGAACGTTGTTATGGAACACCTCGGTGCCTTCACTGAGGCTGGTTCGATACGCAATGTAGACGTTTGGAAGTAAGCCCGGATCCATCCGCTCGTAACCACCGCAGCCCTGCTTTTCCATGATCTGCTTGGAGAAATCCATGTATACCAGGCCCTCATACGCCTGGATCACGCGGTCCTGCAAACCTGCAGGCACACCGAGTTCCCTGGTCTCGGTTTCAAGCGCGAGATTGGCCTGTATGGGCAGCGGAATCTCGACCTGAAAATACTGGCAGGCAGCTCGCAGAGCAGCGGTTATGATGGCGCTCGAGCCGCCGAGGCCGAGCCGTTGGGGAATGTTGGACTCATATTCGACGGTGAAATTGCGGTCGTTGAGCGCGATTCCCTGCTCGCGGCAGTATTCCATAAACCGCACCAACAGGGCTTGAATGATGCGGATGCCTCCGTAATAGCCTCGCCAGCGCGTGGTCCTGTGCAGATCCTCGAGATTCTCGAATATCGGCAGGTCGGCCTTGGAAGGCTTGATTTCCAGGCGTGCGCTGGGATAGAGTAGCACCCGGGCGCGGAAATCCAGAATTGAAAACGAAATCGTTTTCCCGAAATAGCCATCGCTGGGGTTGCCCAGAAAACCGGCCCGGGCATAGCCGTAGGTTTCAATAATCGAACTCATCGTTGAGCAGAATCACATGATAAGGTTACGGGGCCGTCATTTACAAGGTAAACGCTCATTGAGGCTCGAAAGATACCGGTTTCAACGGGAGTGGAAGCCATTCGCGACCGTTCGACAAAGTACTGATACAAGTTGTTTGCCTGCTCGGGCTCGGCGGCTAAGTCGAAACTCGGTCTCCGGCCCTTCCGGCAATCTCCGTATAAGGTAAAGTTGGATACAATCAGCAGGCTTCCGTTTACATCGGTAATGCTCAGGTTCATTTTTCCTGCTTCATCGGAGAAAATCCGCAGTCCGAGTAGCTTGTCCACCAGGTAATCAGCGTCCTGACGCATGTCCGTCTTAGCGATACCCAAGAATACAACCAGCCCGGAACCTATAGAGCCGGTAACTCGCCCTTCCGACTCCACTCGGGCTTGCTTTACTCTCTGGATGATGATTCGCATTGGAAGTCAGCTTTTTATCTTGACACATGTTAGTAACACTTATGATATATTGTGCCAGGGAGAACTCATGCCGAGAGGTAGATCATCTGACCTAACCACATTAGCCATGGCGCTAGTGGGTTACGAGTTGGAAAAACAGAAGATCGAAGACAAGATTCGCGAGATCCGCTCACAACTGGGCGGACGCAATTCCGGAACGCGTGCGGGCGCAGCTGCCAAAGCCTCGGGCGAAGCCAGAGGCAGACGAACGCTCAGTGCGTCAGCGCGCCGGCGTATCGCGGCGGCCCAAAGGAAGAGGTGGGCCGAGCATCGCAAGAAACAAGCTCAGGCCGCGAGGGCCGCCGGATAGCCGATTCGGTTGAAGAACGGTTAGTGCCGGCTGCTCGTCGGGCGTCTGATCACGGTTCGATCCCAATTGAAACGCGCAACGATGTCCTCGACTGAGCCCTCGCCGCGGATGCGCCCCTTCTCGAAAAACACGGCCCTGTGAGCCAAAGCGCGGGCGCACTCCACGTCGTGCGTCACCAGGATCTTGGCTTGCGGCAGCGATTCGAACAGTTCGATCAACGATCGCTGCCCCGGAGGATCCAGGAACGTAGTGGGCTCGTCTAACACCAGGATCTCCGGGCGCATTGCCAGGATTCCGGCCACCGCAACCCGTTTCTTTTCGCCGGCGCTGAGATGATACGGTGCTCTCGCGGCGCAACCAGACATGCCGACCTGCTTCAGAGCTTCGAGCGCGCGTTCTGAAGCTTCCTCACGGCTGAGTCCGAGATTGAGCGGCCCGAACGCCACGTCTTCGAGCACCGTGGGCATAAAGAGCTGCATTTCAGAATCCTGAAAGACCACGCCTACCTTTTCTCGCACCCGTGAGAGATTCTGCTTGTTCACAGCGTTGCCGCAAATCGTAATCGCGCCGCCGCCCATCAGCAGGCCGTTCAGGTGCAGCACGAACGTCGTCTTTCCCGATCCGTTTGCGCCGAAAATCGCCACGGTCTCGCCGGGATAGAGCTGGAAATCCACACCATCGAGCGCGACGGTCCCATCGTCGTATCGAAAACAGAGACTGCGGACGTCTATGAGTGCGTCCATCAGGTCCAAGCCTCAATCGCTGCCCGCAGCAATACAATGGCTGCTACAGCGCCGGCCAGAAACGCGGCGTCCAGCTTTCGGAACGAGCTTTTCGCGAGCGGTCGAAAATGGCCCGCAAATCCACGAGCCAGCATCGCCAGATGAATTGCCTCGGCTCGAGCGTAGGAGCGCGCGAACAGGACACCAACCGCCCCGGCAGCCGCTCCGAAATGCCGACGCCTGGAAATCACCCGCCCCATGGAACCGCCTTTCGCTGCCGCCGCCGCGCGCATGTGCTGAGCTTCTTCCGAAATCACGAACAGATAGCGATACAGAAACTGCACCACCAACAGAAGGAATCGCGGAACGGCCGTGCGCTCGAGGCCCCCTAGTAGTTGAGGCAAGGGCGTGGTTGAAACCAGAACTAATACGACTAACGCCGACAGGTAACTTTTCACCACGAGTGAAATGGCGCGCGTGGTGTCCCCGGATGCTACGCTCATGGCGGCGAATACCAGCGAAAATGGAAGCACCAGCGCGGCGCGTCTCAACACCGCGGCCGGCGGGAGTCCCGCCGCAAAAATAGCTGTCACCAGCAATGCGAAATAGACAGCGCTCACAGCCAGGTAGGACTGGTGGGAAGTCGCCAGTGCCACCAGAAAGATGAGCGCGGCCAGCATTTTTGCTCTGGGATCGCGGCGGTGTACGGGGCTCAAGCCGCAACCCCAGCGATCGAGGACGACGTGATGCACTACTTGCCTCTTTGCCTGCCGAGGATGCGCCCACCCAGCGCGCAGACGCCGTAAATCACCACCACGCCCGCAACGCCCGCGGCAGCCTTACGCAACCAGCCGGATTGGAAAAACGCGGCTTCATAATTTGCCAGCGGCGTCGAGATGCGTAACCGCCCGTGCGATCCGATGCCTATCTCACTAGTGAGCCTCTGAATTCCGTCCGGGTAAGCCGATGCGATCAGCGCGCCGAACGTGGCTAGCAGTATGGCCGCGAGTCCCACCCACTTGAACCGATGGGAAACGCTCGCCTCCGGAACCCTGAGAAAGCCCACATTCATGGATTCGAGCGCTCCCAGCACCGCTACGGTAATCGCTCCTTCCAGCAACCCGTAAATCATGAAGAGGCCAATGGAAACGCGCAGCGCCGTGGCAGGCATAGCAACTCCTGAAACCAGCAATTCGCTCAGCGCCAGAAGCGCGCTGACCATCACGGACAACATGGCGCCCAGAAAAATCGCGGGTCTGCGCCAGCGGCCGCCGCCCCAGATCTGGTAGGGCAGGTATCCCGCCAGCAAACCGATCACGGCCATGTTCAGCACGTTGGCGCCCAGCGCCAGAGTTCCCCCGTCCTGAAAAACCAGCGCCTGAACTACCAGGATCGCCGTAAGCACCACACTCGCGGCAGCCGGACCCAGCGTGTACGCCAGCAGCGCAGCTCCAATCAGATGCCCGCTGGTCCCGACGCCCACCGGAAAGTTGATCATCTGCGCGGCAAACACAAAGGCGCCCATGACGCCCAATAGCGGCACTTTGGATTGTTCCAGGCCTTGCGCACGCCGCGCGAAATAGCCCACCGCGGGCACCACCGCCAGGTCCAGCGTGGCCCAAACCGGCGTTGACAGGAATCCGTCCGGGATGTGCATCAGAATTGATCTCCAAAGTAGCACGATCGTTAAAATCGTGCCACCGCCCGAATGCCGCCACCTCTGCCTCCCGCCCGGCGCCTGACACTCGGGCTCCTCCGTCTTCTATAATCTCTGTACGAATGAGCGGCCTCAGCCGAATCGGCGTAGCCATAGATTCTGAGCTATTGGAGAAATTTGACCGTTTGATCAGCAAGCGCGGGTACACCAACCGTTCTGAAGCATTCCGCGACCTCATCCGCGATGAACTGGTGCAAAAGACCTGGGAGTCGCCGGACGCGAGCGTAGTGGGTACCGTGACTCTGGTGTATAACCACCACGTCCGGATGCTGAGTGAAAAACTGACGGACCTCCAGCATGACTTCCACAAATCCATCCTCTCCACCTTGCACGTACATCTGGATCACGATAACTGCCTCGAAGTGCTGGTGGTACGCGGAAAGGCCGCGGTCGTACAAAAAATCGCTGATGCGCTCATCAGCACCAAGGGCGTCAAGCACGGCCGGCTGACCATTACCACCTCCGGAGCAGAACTGAAATGATCGTCGGTATGGGAGTGGATCTTGCCGAAGTGGACCGCATCCGCGCAGCCATCGGCCGGTACGGGCGCCGTTTCATCGACCGCATCTACACGCCGGGCGAAATCGCTTATGTCGAGCGCAAAACCAACCGGTTCGAGCGTTACGCGGGCCGCTTCGCCGCCAAGGAAGCAGGCATGAAGGCCATCGGCACCGGCTGGAAGCGGGGCGTCCGCTGGCAGGATTTCGAGGTCGCGAATCTCCCCACGGGCCGGCCGACACTCAAACTCCACGGTGAAGCCGCCCGCATCGCTGGCCAGCTTGGCGTGAAGCTCATTTCGCTCTCCATCACCCATACCGCGCAACTGGGCATGGCTCAGGTGATTCTGGAAGACTAGTTTTGTTGTGGAATAGGCATTTCTGCTGCATTCCTGCCTGTCGGTAGGACCGCCGTCGCAGACCTTCCTTCTGCTTTGTGGGACAGGCGTTTTCGCCTGTCGTGCACGCAGCCACAGATTTTTTCTTGTTTCCTGCGGAGTGATTAGCCGGCCCGTTTGTCAGGCCTTCATCGCCCGCGTGGGTTCGGTCTGTGGCACGGACCGCAATTGCGCTTCTTCCAGGCGCTTGGCTTCCTGCCAGGTGTAGATCATGCGGTGAACCACTGTCAGATTCGAGAGCATCGCGATAACCCACAATACCGGCGCCATGCGATCGAACAGCGCACCGATGATGATCAGCACCACGCGTTCCGGGCGTTCGAGAAACCCCACCTTGCACTTCGGGATCGTGCACTCGGCGCGTGCGCGCGTGTAACTCACCATTACCGATCCGGTCATGACGATAGCGGTGAGCACGATATAGAAGAAGCGATTGATGGATGCGTAGTAAACCAGCAGACCCATGAACAGCGCCAGATCTGAGTAGCGGTCGATCACCGAATCGAAGAAGCCGCCGAAACGCGTCACCCGGTTGGTTTCGCGCGCCACCCGGCCGTCCACCATGTCGAATACGCCTGCCAGAATCACCACCAGGCCTGCTGCCCGAAACCGGCCCGCCGCGAACAGAAAGGCCGCCCAGGTATTGATGACCAAACCCAGAAACGTAAGGACATTCGGATGGATGCGCGACAGCGCGAGCGCGCCCACAATCAGGTTGATGATTTTGCCGGAGGTCCTGCCGATCAGGCGCGTGACAGTCATATCTCGTCGGTTATGTCGTGGATGGTCTTGAACTCTAGTACTTCAAACTCCCGTGAGCCTCCGGGAATCTGTACTTTTACTATGTCACCTACCTCCTTGCCCAGCAATCCCCGCCCGATGGGTGAAGTGGTCGAGATCTTACCTTTTGAGGCGTCGGTCTCCTCGGTCGTCACCAGACTATATGTAATCCGCTCGTCCTTTTTCACATCCAGTACCACCACGCGCGAGCCCAGCCCCACGCGGCCATGCGGAATCTTGGAGAAATCCACCATGGACATTTCTGCCAGCCGGTGTTTTAACTGGTTCAAGCGCGCGTTGACGAAACCCTGCCGTTCTTTGGCTGCATGGTATTCAGCATTCTCGCTCAGATCACCGTGCGCCCGCGCTTTCAGGATTTCCCTCGGAAGCTCATTACGCAGCTCGTACTCGAGCGCGGCGATCTCATCCTGCAATTTCTTCTTGAAATCCTGCATTCAGAAAGGAAAGTCCCTCCCTAGTTGGACATTATAGGCGGTAGGGTGGTGGCGTGTCCGATTCAGGGCGCTTCTGAAGTGCGGTATCCTCTCAATTTCAGCAGGAGCCGTGTCGAATCGGGGGTTCTACTGGCTGACGCTGACGATCGTCACTTCTTTGGTGACATCCCCCGCCTGAATGCGAAACACATTCGACCCGGCTGTGCGGCCGAGTGTCACACTCAGCCCGAACACGCCAGGAAATGTGCCGTCCATAACGGTAATGTCGTGCACCGAGCCTCCGCCTGATACCACTGTGGCTTTGGGGCTGGCGTCAGGGACTGTAATACCACCCGCATCCGTCACGCGGAAGAACGCCGCGTCCGGATTGAGGCTGCCGGGTGAGGGCTTGTCCTTCACGTTTAGAATCGTGATGTTGGCCGGCACACCGGATGCCACGCCATACCAGACCGGCACGCGCGACTCCACACCCGACTTTGCGCCCAGAATGTGGATGAAGCTGTCGTAGGAGCCCGGAGGCAAACCGAATCCGGTCAGAGCCACGGTTACGCCGGTCGAGGCGCCGGGATTCAGAGTGATGAGGTTCGTGGACAACGTGACCGCCGGAGTCTTACCGGAAATCTCGATCGTCTCGGCCGTGCGGCTGTCCGGCGCTACAAATCCCAGCGGCGCACCTCGCGTGGTGCTCCACAATGTGAAAGTCTCAGCTGTCGAACCTACGTTGGTGATGGTCAGGGTGCTCGACTCGTGCACGTCCGCCGTCGCAATCCCGAAAGAAATCGACGTCGGCGCCTCGGCGGACGTGGCATGCAGCGCGGCAAGCATGTTGAGGCTTCCTGCGCCCGCCTCCTGCACACGCGCTGCGAGACCGGATTTCAACGAAATGGATTTAGCCGAGTTGATGATCAACGAACGGTACTCAGCCACTTTGAGGCCCGGACGCGCCGACTTGAGCAAGGCCGCGGCTCCGGCAACAATCGGCGACGAGAAACTGGTTCCGTCCACCACGGCATACCCGTCAGCCCTGTAGAGATCGCCTTTGGAATTAGTTTTCTGAGCCGCGGTGTACACATAGGTTCCGACAGCCACCAGGTCAGGTTTGATGGAGTCACCTACGTTCGGCCCTTTGGCCGTGAAATCCGCCAATCGGTCGGAACTGACGGACCGCGCCGCGATGGTGAAGTCGAGCGTGGTGTTCATCTGCGCGTTGGCCACCAGGCGGTGCTTGATATCCACGCCATCCGGATAACTCACCATAATCGCCGGTAGCGTGGCCGATTGGACATCCATCGGGATCGGGTCAGGCCTCGCGGCATCGGTGTAAATGAGCGCTGCCACCGCGCCCGCCGCTTGAACGTTATTGAGCTTATCCACGAAAAAGCATGTGCCGCGCAGAATGAGGGCGATTTTTCCCTGCAGGCTGCCGGATGGGAAAGCGGAGCAGGCGAGCCCGTCGCTCTCGAGAGCCGCGGTGTCTGTGAGCGAAGCCGAGATGGGATGCGGGGGTGCTTGCGATGAGCCCGGAATCGCAAAATAACTCTTGCCGTCCGCATTCACTGATCCGCCGAATTCCCGGTCGTTAAAGGACGCCCCCACCGTAATTGCCGCCGGCGCGCTGGCCGGTGACCCGATGGTGTGCAGGTCCGGTCCCGTGTTCCCGGCCGATACCACCACAATGACGCCCAGCGCGGCGGCGTTCTGCAGGGCCTGTACCTCAAAATCCTGTGCCAGAGACTCCGCCAGCGCATCGCCCAGGCTCATGTTGATCACGTCCATACCATCGGCCACTGCGTCGTCGATGGCTTTGAGAATCGCGCCCTCCGTGGCCGTATCGTTGACGCCCGGTGACCCGAAAACTTTATAGCTGCCCAGATACGCCTTGGGCGCCACGCCGCGAATGGTGGCCAGCGGACCTGAATTCTGTACGCCCGCTGCCGCCATCGCCGTAGCAGTGCCGTGTCCCTGGTCGTCCTTCGCGGATTTGTCCGGGTCGGACCCGGAGAGAAGATTGACATAGCTCCGCGCCACAATCACTTTGTTGTTGGTGTAAGCCGTGTCCGTATCCTGGCCCACCTTCGGAAATCCCGTCGGAATGGGAAGCGAGGAATCCTGAAATGCCGGATGCGTGATGTCAATTCCCGTATCGATCATGCCGATCTTGATTCCCCGTCCCGCCCGATCCAGGCCGATATCGTTCCACGCGTCCACGATTTTGTGCACCACCACGGCGCGGTCCAGCAGCAGCTTGAATTCTCTCTCAGGATGAACGCGGCTCACGCCCTGCACACCAAAGAGTTTCGAGGCTTCGAGCGCCGGCATCCGCACAATCATGGCATTGCCAACGGTGTCCAAAGTTGCCAGGACCTCGCCGCCTTCCTGTTCGATGGCCGCGCGTGTTCTCAACTGCTCCGCGCGTACCTCCGAGCGCCTTCCGGCCAGCTCGAGCCGCTGCGCCTGTCTCCCGCGCGCCGTAACCCGAGCCGCAGCCGGCGCCGCCACGAGTTCCACAATGTAACGGTCCGGAATGGTCCGGGCCATGCCTAGAGCGCAGGTAAGCAGGGGGAGCCCGACATAACGAAGAGCAGATTTCTTCATGCGAATAAGGCTACCTAAATGTTTACTGTACCGGTAAATTTACGGATTGGGAATCTATACCATTGATAGTGATTACCACTGGCCGTAATCCGGCAGTCGCCTGAGCAGGTATCACGATGTTGATTTGATATAACCCGACATTGTACGGCGCCAGGCCGCTGAAAGTGACCTGGGCGTCCACCCCGTCTACCGTCACTCTCGGTCGAAGCCGCGTTTGCACGAAAGGCTGCGGCGGTGGCGTGGGATCGCCGCTGGCCGGAGTGTGATCTACCGGGCCTAGGCCGTTTACGTAGAGCGAAATCGCCTGCCCTCGCAGGGCCGGGTTCGCGCTCGAGACGATGCGATTTGTCCGGTCGAGAGCGGCAATTACCTCCCCGCCCTTCGTGTCCGAAATAAGAAAAGTCGCGGGCGAGTAATCGTTCAGTGGCACAGTGTAGACGGCGCTCTGGGTTTCGCCTACGCTGACTTTCATCGAAACCGAGCCCAGACCCTGGAATTCCCAGGGAACCTGTACGTCCACTTGGCCCGGCATCACGAAATAAATGTGACCGGGAAGGCTC
>QHXW01000574.1 GCA_003223115.1 Acidobacteriota bacterium | reverse complement strand
TTGGAGAGTCTCTCTCTTTCTACCATTTGGCTGCAAGAATCATACACCCAAACGCCAAAAATGCAAATGCGAATCTCACAAATGCGAATTTCCTTCTTATCTCATTGAGCTACTTGGGGATCGAATTGGCATGCGAAGTTCCTGTGTGCGTAGTTGTGCGTAGCCAAACAACGGATTATTGCTCGGGTTTGAAGGGGGGCTATGGTCTCGCCCTCGCACGGACCGCTCTGGTTCAAGACGGGTGATGGCTATGTCATTTCCCGCAGGCGTCATGGACAGATGTGGCGGGGCCATGGACACCTCGTGGTAATCGTTTGTACAAGAGGTCGACCGGGGGAGCGCGATTGTCTTACCCCGTGTCTTATCCCAAGCTAGTGCAGATACCTGCGCTTCCTTGCAGAGCGGCGTCATGCATCCCCTTGCCGCCGTTGCACCAAGGAGCCCACCCCAACTGCTGTCGACGGTTTGGATTTGTAATCAGAGGGTCGGGGGTTCAAATCCCTCCGCCAGCTCCAAAATTTCGGTCAGGTGAGGACTTCGCTGGCTTCGTGTTAGCTTCTACGGCGCCGTCCGGCATAGCCAGGCTGCAGATTGCGTACCGCGTTGATACCCCCGGGCTTTCCCCTGTTTCGACGAGCCAGTTTCAAAGTCCCATGGCAGCTCACACTGCGTATCAAGAGGGTCGGGGAGTTCAAATCCCTCCGCTCCAGTTTTTCTTTGGAACACGATGATCCAGGCCCTCGCCGCGGTGTCCGCAACTTCGCATTTGAGGTCTGCCCGCGCACGTCATTGCCATTTCGCGATCCAGATATTACCGGTCATGTGGCGACGGATAGACCTACCGCTTCTGGAGGTGACGAGATGGTCTGCAGCAATGAATGCCGCAGTTGATGAAAATGCCGGACCGCGAAGGGACGACCGCCCGGGCGTTTTACGGCCGGGTCCAGGCGTTGTGCCCAGATACAACGAAATCCGTCCCGCGCCGAAAGCAGGTACAGCAGATTGCCATCGGGCGACCAGGCCGGGATCAGATCCTTCGTAGAACTCTCGGTCACCGCGATCCAGGACCGGCTTCTCTCGAGGAGCGCCGTGTCGAATGGCGCAATGAAAATCCGCCCTGCACCGGATGGATCGCGCGCGCAAAATGCGATCCAATCACCCGATGGTGAAAACCGGGCCGCCTCTAAGTTGAGTGCGGGATGGGTCAACAACTCCGTCCTCCGTCCCGAGTGCGTATCCAACACTGCAATCGAGGACGGAGTTCGGGCAGTCCCAAAAAGCAGGTTGCGGTTGTCGGGTGACCAATCCATAGGGCGACCGCAATCACCGCAAAGAGGCGAGGCCTGAATTTCCGATTGGCGAACCTCGCCAGGAAGCACGTAAATTGCCTCTCTGCCCTCTGCCTCGTACCGATACGCGACCCGGGATCCATCCGGGGATACTCTCGCGTAGCCGAAGGTGGGAGGAGTAGGAGACACGTTTGCTACCGACCCGGTTTTCAAATCTCGAAGGCAAAGCCGGTACTTTTCTTTGGATCGCACGAAAATGTGCGACATCTTCGTTGCGTCGGCCGAGAGCGAAGGATAAGAGACCCAGGTCAACAATTCCTGAGTGACGGGCGCAGGCTCACCCGTAACAGTACCCGTGTTCGCGATTATGGGAAGACTCCACACATTAATACTTGCGACAGTGTTTGCGAAAGCCATAACGGGCTTGAGTCCCGGTGGCTTGACCATTGTCGGATAGGACGAACGCGGTTCCGGTGGTGAGGCGCTCCAGTGCCCCGGTAGCTTTGAACGTCGACGGCGAGAGACGGAGTTGCCAGATATGCGTGACCTCGCCGAGGCGCGCCGAGAACAACACATGGTCGTCCAGTCAGGCGTATGGCCGGAAGTCCCAAGGCAACGCCTGTATCATTCGGCGCTGAATCAAAACGTCAATCGCATTGCTGGCGACAGGATGTCCACCCTCCGTATCCACGATCCACCAGTTCATGGTTTCCGGCGAGCCGGATGTCTCCCGGAATAGGAGCCGCTTACTATCGGAGGACCAGTTGGGCAACGTTGCGCTTGAAAAGTCAGGTGCGATTCGGCGAGGCTGCCCACCACTGACCGGCAGCACGTAAAGTTCTTCGCGCCCACTAGCCGACTCAGACCGGGCAATCCAGTATGCGAGCCACTTGCCATCTGGCGAGAATCTGGGCCGGCGTCCACGCACGGCTAACGGCCTTTCCGCCCCGCCTGCCGACGGAACCATGAAGATGCCTCCGCCCTCACGCTCGGAGCGGTAGGCGACCAGCCCGCCGTCGGCGGAGATCGACGGCTCTGTGTTAGTAGCAGGTTCATGTGTAAGGCGGACGGGCTCGCCTCCTTCGAGCCGCTCTCGCCAGACGTGAAGCTCGCCTTCGCTGCCTCTGTCTGATGCGTATGCCACCCATTTGCCGTCCGCCGCGAGCGCGGGCCACGCGCTCAAGCCTGGGTCGGCTGTCATTTTCGAGAGCAGCGGCTCATCTGAGGAGCCCGCCTTAGGGACTCCGAAACTGAAGATGGCCGTTCCGAGAACTATCAGCGCTATTCCGGTGCCAACTGACAGCAACACGCGGCGTGTAAGACGCCTCGAATGTTCTGATTCCCGGCTGAAGGGTCGAGAGTTCGGTAACTCAATGTGGTTCGATGCTTTAGGAAGACCCCAAAAAAGAATTCGTTGGGAAGTGGCAGGAGAGTCAAGTTTGTATCAGTGATTCCATGGTACAACTGATACGTGGCTGATCCTGCCGACCAACTGCGGTCGCAAATCCGCGCCCTCCAAGCCGAGCGCCGCTCTCTGGAATCTAAACTCATGCAACCCCAGTCCATGCTTCCCGCTTCGTTGATTGAGCGTTTCTTGCGCGCCGGTGGCTCCCCGCGAACGGCCCCGGCGTACTACCTGTCCCGTTCCGAGCACGGTCGTTCGACGCTGTCATATGTCAAGAAGCAAGACCTGGCTGTGGTGCGGCAGCACTGCGCCGCGTACCGCGTCTTCCAGCAGAACCTGAAACAGTGGCGGCGGGTCACCTCCGCCCTGCAACAGCGGTGGAAGCAGTTGCAGCAGGCCCAGTCCCGATAAAACATTTCCGTCTTTGTTTGTTCGATTTCGCTGGACATTCGGCTGCCCCTGTGTCACCAGTAGAAGGGATGACAGGTCCCGTACTCAAACCTGTGACAACAGCAGTCAGCGGCGACAGCTTCCGAATTTGGGAGAAGGATCGGCAGCGAGTCGAGCAGGACATCGTGGAGGGACGTCCCTTCGATGCGTTCATCAGTGAGCGGGGGCGCTTGGACGGCATGCTCGA
>QHXW01000155.1 GCA_003223115.1 Acidobacteriota bacterium | reverse complement strand
ATCCGTGATCTGTCGTCAGAGGGTGAAGAAAGGTGGATCCCCATGGGGCTGGATGCGTCAGGGGCGGCTCCTGGTGGTGGTCTACACGTGGCGCGGCGAGCGGACGCGGCTGATTTCGGCACGGCAAGCCACGGGCCACGGACGTCTGCAGTACAGTATGGAACGCGCGTGAAGAAGCAATACGATTTCTCGAAAGGTAAGCGCAGAGCGGTGATCAAGGTTCCACGCGGCAAGTCGCGCATCACAATCCGGCTGGACCATGACGTTTTGGACTGGTTCCGCAAGCAGGTCGGTGATGCGGGAGGCGGAAGTTACCAGAACCTGATCAACCAGGCGTTACGAGCGTACACCGAGCGGTCCGAGGAGCCGCTGGAAGCAATTGTGCGGCGGGTGGTGCGGGAAGAGCTGCGCCGGGCAAGTTGAGTGATCTGTCAGCGAGCTTGTCCCATTCCTCCGGAGCGATGTGAGCCTGGTTAAGAATGCTGCGCAGCGTGTCCACCGGGATCTCGCTCTTTCGGGGCACGATCGCCGTGTCAAGTGTCGCACCTGATGATCGCGCGAACATGGCTGCCCTTCTGCCTCACTTCCCTAAAACCAGCGGCTTCGAGCCGGCGCTTGACTTCGCGGTAGGGCAGCGGCTTAAGCCGCCCCGACCTCGACCTCGACGGCACGCACCTTCGGTGGGCGCGTTGCTTGCGGCAGTTCGAAGTGAAGTTCAAGGGCTTCTCTTAGATTTTCGAGCGCCTCGTCTTCGGTGGCGCCTGACTGGCAACGTCGATTTCCAGACACTGTGAGATGTGCCAGTTACTCTCACGCCAGACGCTCGCGGCGAACGGTCGCTTCATGCCATTATGGTTCCACACACCCGGCCGATACTGGTTTCATCAAGTTCCGCGTCGTTCTCGATTACGATCCAGTGACACAACGCTATTCGGCTGTGTGTCCGGAGTTGCCGGGATGCGCGTCTGCTGGAGAGACCGAGGCAGAAGCGCGTCAAACTATCGCGGAAGCGATCCGCCTCTACGTCGCGGAATGATCGACGTCTGCAACGCTCGCTTACGCTTGCGCCTCTGATTTTCCGGATTCGCGGGACGTGGGTGGGACCGGCGCTTTCGCATGTCTAGGCGAATTCTGCGAATCTGATCGACAAGCCGCACGTCTCTGAAACCGCAGAGCCTTTCGCTACGAACGCATAAGAAGACCCCTGAAGGAGAACTGTCACGCCGTTCACCTCGTATAATCTTCTGAACAGGAGCCAACATGAACGAACAAGCCAATATTCAACTCGTCAAGCAGGCGTATGAACTTTACGGGCGCCGCGACATGCAGAGTCTTCTGGCCATGATGACCGAAGACGTCGATTGGAATTTGCCGGGACCCTCGGAAATTCCCTGGGCCGGCCGGCGGAAAGGTCGCCAAGGAGCAGAAGAGTTTTTCCGGCTGCTGAGTGCGGCAGACGAGCTCGAGAGCTTTGAGCCGCGTGAATTTTTCGCCAGCGACGAGAAAGTCGTGGTGCTGGGCTACTATCGCGGCCGCGCGCGTTCCACCGGCAAAATCGTGGAGGACGACTGGGTGCAGGTCTTCACCGTCCGCAGCGGGAAAATCGCTGGCTTCTCCGAGTATTACGATACGGCGTCGGTTGCTGCGTCTTATCGAAGGGAATCGGCGGGCGGCCGCGAGGCATTTCTCTAGTTACTCGTTGTGCCGAGCGCTGGCTCCCGCTGTCCGCTTATGGGAAACACGGATCTCGGAACTGGACGCACCACGCCTGTGTGTAAAATCAGTTCTTGCTATTTATCAGCCACTTACGATTTGGGAATGCGCGGCCCCGCACGTGCGTAATAGGGGACATGGTGATGCCGGAATCTAAAGCGCCGCGAACGCTTATCGCCGACGATCAGCCGGACGTTCTCGAAGCTCTCCGCCTGCTGCTCAAGAGTGAGGGTTACCAGATTGAGGCCGTGAATTCGCCGGCCGGCGTGCTGGAAAAGCTTAAATCCAATAGCTACGATCTGCTGTTGATGGATCTGAATTACACGCGCGATACCACGTCGGGCGAAGAGGGTCTGGATCTGCTGACGCGAATTCAGGCCATCGATCAGACGCTGCCCGTGGTGGCAATGACGGCCTGGGGGTCGATCGAGCTGGCTGTCGAAGCCATGCGCCGGGGCGTACGCGATTTCGTGCTGAAACCGTGGGAAAATCCACGTCTGCTGCAGACCCTGCGCAGCCAGATTCGCTGGGGCCGCCAGAAGCGAAACGAAATCCGAATTGAAAAAGAAGAGGTCGAGGATGCACGCGCCGTTGGAGCAGCGCTGCTTCCTCAGAGCATCCCGCAATTGCCCGGTATCGAAATCTCGAGCACGTTGCAGCCGGCGCGGCCGCCGAGCGGCGATTATTTCGATGTTCTCGATTTTGGAGCAGGCAAGCTCGGTTTATGCATCGCCGATGTGGTGGGTAAAGGCGTTTCCGCGGCGTTGTTGATGTCCAATGTGCAGGCATCGGTTCGCGCTCTGGCGCCGGATTCCGCCACGCCTCGCGACCTGATGATCAAGCTCAACCGCAGTGTGGCGCGGAACACCACTCCCGGCAAATTCGTGACTTTCTTCTATTGCACTCTGGACCGTGTGGCCGGCAGGCTCCATTACGCTAACGCCGGGCACTCTGCCCCCGCCCTGGTGCGCGAATCGGGCGAAGTCGTCAGGCTCGAGGCCGGCGGCGCCGTGCTGGGTGTATTTCCGGAATGGAATTACGAGCAGGGCGAAATTGAAATTCGCGCGGGCGACCGGCTGCTGCTGTTTACCGATGGCGTGACCGAGGCTTCCAACATTCAGGATGAAGAATTCGGCGAAGAACGGTTGATCGGCCTGGCCTCAGTGCTGCGCGATCGTAGCGCCGCGGAGCTGAAGGACCGCATCATGCAAGCCGTCACTCACTACGCGGGCGGGCGCACGCAAGACGATGCCACGCTCGTGGTGGTAGCGCTCAGCTAACGGCCGCGATTAGCAACCACCACAAGTTCCTTCCGCTACAAAGTTCGTGGCGTTACAAATTTCCTGAACCCCGGCCTTGGTCTCCTGTTGCCGCGCTGATCTGCACCAGTTCCGCGGCAGCGAGCTGCGGAGTGGGCGGCCTCAACAGACGCCTGGGCAATTTCGAAAAATAAGTCAGGCGCTCGATGATTGGAAGCAGGCGCCGCACGGTCCGGCCATGAAATATCAGGCTGCCGGCCACCAGCAGCGGATGCGGAATCGTGGTGCAGCATCGCGAGCAGATGTCGATTTCACCCGCGCGGCCGCTCACATGCAGTTTGCGCATGCGCTGCATCTCGGCGGAGTTCCAGATGGCCTCTAGCGGCTGCTCACCGATGTGTCCCACGGGCTTGCCGTCCAGCATGTAGCTCTGGCAGCAAGGATACACATCGCCCGATTGTTTCACGTACATCGGCCCGCGCCACAGGTAATGGCAGGGATATTTCCATTCGCTCGAGGCGTGACCCGCGTCCGGCCGCATCAGGTTGGTCTCGTCTTCTTTGATGCGAACCTGATCGACACCCGGGACTTGCGACCAGAAGCGCACGAAGTCTTCGACCTCGCCCCCGTTGCGCTCCATGCGCACCATCTGGACCACCACCTGCATCTTTGCGCCACGCTCGTGTTTCATCCGCGAGAAACGAACGAAGTTGTCGCGAACTTTTTCGAAACGCGCACCCTTGCGGTAGTACTCGAAGCTTTCTTTGGTCGACCCATCGAAACTCAAAGTAATGTGTTCAAGCGATGAATCGAGCAGGCGCGCCGACGTGCGCTCGTCAAGAAAAGTGCCGTTAGTCGAGAGCAGCGTGGAGATGTTGTGGTGGGCGCAGTACTCGATGCGATCGAAAATTTTAGCGTCCATGAAGGGTTCGCCTAAGCCGATCAGCATCATGTGTTCGGCCGCGCGGCCCGATTCCTCGACCAGCCGGTTGATGACCTCGTCGGTCATATCTTCTTTCGGCTGCTTGTGGGTTTCGCGCGGGCACATTGGGCAGTAGAGATTGCATTTGGCCGTGGTCTCGACGATGTACTCGACCGGCTGCGCGCTAAGCCGCGAGCGCCGCGCAACATATCCCCACAGTAATTTGACTCGATTCCAGGCGCGCATACTCGGGTGTGGTACCAGGTGTCTGGTGCCAATGAAACCCTGTAACATTGTACCTACTGACGGATTTCCGCAAACGCCATGAAGCGGGGAGCAGGGCGATGAACGTCACGATCACGGGCGCAACCGGTTTTATCGGCCGGCGGCTGGCCGAAGTCCTGCAGCAGAACGGTCACCAAGTGCGGCCGCTCTCGCGCACCGAGTGGAATGTCACTGCGGCCGAACCACCTGCGCAGAGCCTTGTGAAAGCCGATGCAATTGTTCACTTGGCCGGCGAGCCGGTGGCGCAGCGCTGGACACTCGAAGCCAAGCGCAAGATTCTCGACAGCCGCGTGCGAGGAACACACAACATTGTCACCGCGCTTTCGACTCTCTCCCGCAGGCCCCAGGTGATGGTATGCGCGTCGGCGATCGGCATTTACGGTGAGCGCGGGGATGAATTGCTCACTGAATCTTCGCCGGCGGGAAGCGGGTTTCTGGCCGATGTTTGCAAAGAATGGGAGCAGCAAGCCGATCTCGCCGCATCGCTGGGCATGCGCGTCGTGAAATTGCGGACCGGTATCGTGCTGGGCAAAAATGGCGGAGCGTTGCAGAAAATGCTGCCGCCTTTCCGTGCATTCGTAGGCGGAAAAATCGGCTCCGGCCGGCAATGGATGTCCTGGATTCACCTGGATGACCTGGTGGGCGTTATCCGTTATGCCATGGAGCATCCTCTGAGTGGAGTGGTGAACGGTACGGCGCCGAATCCGGCTACCAACTCGCAATTCACCGGAGAACTGGCGGCGGCACTTCACCGGCCGGCGCTTTTTCCGGTACCCACATTCGCGCTGAAAGTGATGTTCGGTGAGATGTCCGAGATTCTGCTGTCAAGCCAGCGCGTGTTGCCGAAGGCCGCCGAGTCGGGTGGATACCGGTTTCGATTCCCACAACTGCGAGAGGCACTCAGCGAGCTGTTGTAGGTTTCCTGCAGCGAGACAGGCGAAAGCCCGGATACAACGCGGGCGCCTGTCCCACTCCACTCCTGATACCATTTCACGTATGCGGCGAGCACTGTTTTCTACGCTACTGATTGTGGTGTGCCTGGTGACTGCGAGTTTGTTCCTGATGATGGGGCGCGAGTCGAACGGCACGCGCGAAATCTCTTTGGCCGTTCTGCACGACAAGATTGAGGGCGGTTGGGCCGGCCAGATGATCGGTGTCAGCTTCGGAGCTCCCACAGAGTTTCGATTCCGCCAACAGATCAATGAAGGGCCGCTCCCAAAGTGGACGCCCGACCGCGTGTCGAATGCCATCGAGCAGGACGATCTCTACGTCGACATGACGTTCGCCAAAGTTCTGGATGACAAGGGTCTCGATGCCACCACCGACGATTTCGGGAACATGTTCCGTGATGCGAAATACCACCTCTGGCACGCAAATCTGAGCGCGCGCCGGGCGCTGAAGCGCGGTGTGAAGGCCGGTCTGAGCGGCAGCCCGCGCTATAACGCACACGCCAACGATATCGATTTTCAGATCGAGAGCGACTTCATCGGCCTGATGTGTCCGGGGTTGCCGCGCGCATCGAATGATCTGTGCTGGCGCGCCGGCCGGGTGATGAATTACGGCGACGGCATCTACGGCGGCATGTTCATCTCGGGCATGTACGCGGCGGCGTTTTTCGAAAACGATCCGCGCAAAGTGGTGGAAGCCGGTCTGGCCACGATTCCGGCACGGAGCCCCTACGCCATGTTGATTGCCGATGTGTTGGCGTGGTCAAAGCAATATCCCAACGACTGGCGCAGGGTGTGGCACTTGATTGGGGACAAATGGGACAAGCGCGAGCCGTGCCCCGAAGGCGCGCTGCTTCCGTTCAATATCGACGCCAAGCTCAACGGCGGCTACGTCGCCCTCGGTTTGTTATATGGCAGTGGCGATTTCTGGAAGACTATGGAGGTTGCCACGCGCAGCGGCCAGGATTCCGACTGTAACCCCTCGAATGCCTGTGGCGTGCTCGGCATGATTCTGGGTTACAAGCGGATTCCCGATGAGTGGAAGGGCGGTATTCGGAAACTCGCCGACACCAAATTCAGCTACACCGATTTTTCATTCAACACCATCGTCGCGAGTACCGAGCATCGCGCCATCGAGATGGTCAAGCGCAATGGGGGGCGCGTGGACGGCGACAAGCTGATCGTGAAGACGCAGACGCCGGCCATAGCGAAGCTCGAACTGTGGGACGACTATGGCGATCCCGTCGAACGTGTCGGCGCAAGCGATGGCCGCTGGCAATGGAAGGGCGCCTGGATACAGCCGAAAGATCAAAAATCGAAAACGGCGAATGAAAAGGGAGCGGAGGCTGCGATTTCGTTCGACGGCAGCGGAGCCATCGTCACCGGGTTCTTTTTGCCGACGGGCGGCCGCGCGGATGTGTATCTGGACGGCAAACTCGACCGGACCGTGGATGCTTATCCTGACGAATCGAGCGTCAAGTCGGGCGAGTCCGTCTGGCATGCCTTCGGCCTCAAGAATGGCCGGCATGAAGTGCGGCTGGTGGTGCGCGGCGAACCGTATGAGGGGTCGAAAGGCAAAGATATTAATATCCAGGACATTGTCGTGTTTCGCTGAGTACGTGCGTCGCCCGGCCGCCTACGAAACTGTTCACTAATGTCTAAGCCGCGTTTTGTTACTCAAGTGTCGTTACTCAAGAAACCCCGGGGCACGCGGCTATGCTATCTTTCAAATTTCGGCTGCTTGCCGGGTGAGACGCGCTGATGGCTATGCAACTGCCAGCAAATATCGGCAAATACGAGCTGCTCGAATTTCTGGGCGGCGGCATGGCTCGCGTCTATCGCGCGCGGGACACAGTGATCGGCCGCACTGTGGCGGTGAAGATTCTGACCGAAGAAGGCTGCGCTGACGCTGATACGAAATCGCGTTTTTTGCAGGAAGCTCGTCTCGCGGGCAACATCTCGCACGACAACATCATCAACATTTACGATTTCGGAGAAGACGATCAAGGCCGGCCTTTCATGGTGATGGAGTTTCTCAAGGGCGAGGACCTGCGGCACGCCATCACGAATAGCCATACCGGCGATACAGAGAACAAGCTGAAGATTGCGCTGCAAGTGGCGCGCGCGCTCGAGCACATACACTCGCAGCACATCATTCATCGGGATATCAAGCCGGACAACGTACACGTCACCACCACCGGCGTCGTGAAGCATGGGCACGCCGTATTACATGGCGCCGGAACAAGTGCTGGGCAAGGCCATCACGGAGCAGGTGGATGTTTACGCCTTCGGCGTGATGCTGTTTGAGCTGATGACGGGGGCGAAGCCCATCACCGGCGATACTGTGGAGCGCATCTTTTATTGCATCCTGCAGGAGCCGCTGGATCTGGCCCCGCTGCGCCAGGCGGGAGTTCACGACCCTGTGATCGATCTGGTCGTCCGCTGCACGGAGAAAGATCCTTCGCGCCGGCCGCAGGGGTTTAGCGAGGTTTGCGCGCGGATTCAGAAGATCATGAATGAGTGGGACGCGTCCACTCGCGCAAGCAAGGCGCCGGCGACAATTGACCCGGCGATGGCATCCACGGTGGCAGTGCCGCGTGCGGTTTCAGTGCAACCGGCTCCGGCGCGTGAAGAGGCTGCTCCCGTACCTGCACCTGCACCATCGAAGCCCTGGCTGATTCCCGCCGTGGTGATTGGCCTCGCGATCGCCGGCGGGGGGATTTATTTCGCGCTGCGCTCACCGGCCGTCGTGCCCGCACCGGCTGAGATTTCGAACGCGCCGAAAATCCCTGAACGGCTGGCGCTGCTGAGCGGTGACATGATGGTGGTGCCTGCCGGCCTGTTCCTGTTCGGAAAGGATAAGCAGAGCCAGTCCCTGCCGCCGTTTTATATCGATAAAACCGAAGTCAGCGTGGGAGCATACGCGCAGTTTTGTGAGGCCAAGGGACGGCCGCTGCCGAAGGCCAATTCGCTGGACCACTCGGATTATCCCGTAGTGGACGTTACCTTCGACGATGCGCGCGAATTCGCCAAATGGGCCGGCAAGCGGCTGCCAAGCACCCAGGAATGGGAGAAGGCGGCACGCGGCACTGACGGCCGCCTGTATCCCTGGGGCAACAACCCGGATCCTGCGCGCGCGAACGTCGGTCACGCCAACGGCAGTGTGACGGTGGTAGCCGGCTTTGAAAATGGCGCAAGCCCCGGCGGCGCTCTCAACATGCTGGGCAATGTTTGGGAATGGGTGGATGAGCTGCGAACTCCAAGCGCGCTGGCGCTCGCCCACTTCGCCAAGATTCTTGATCCCGCGCCGACCGCCGAAGAACCTTGGTACGTGATTCGCGGCGGATCTTTTCACGACCAGCCGTCGGATGCCTACTTATGGGATGCAGCGACTATTCCGGCCCGTCATCACGATAAGAACATCGGCTTCCGGTGCGCAAAGAATCCCTAAGCTGATCGAGGCTTCGCACGCGGGCCGAGTTTCGTCAATTTTTCAAGAGCTGATTAACCCGCTTCCGGTCCTTCATAGGGAAACCGGTGCACGGCCTTGGTGCATTCCGCCAGCGCATCCAGCAGCGTGGCACCCCAGCCGCAGGGCGTATACGGCGCCGTTTTCTGGTTGGTCTGTTTATCGGCTTGCGCGAAAAACTCCATTTGCGGGTCCGGTGGTTTTACGAACTCGTGCACGGTGATGGTGAAAACCACTTCTCCACGAGTGTGCTGCTTCTTCATCGTGAAATAGTGGAGCCGCGCCAGTTGGTCGCTGGGTTGGAATTGGGCGTATGCCCAGTCTTTCATGGAGGTCTCCTTGGGCCACAAATCGCGAACTTCAGCGAATGCGGCGCCTTCAAATCACTCTCAGATCTTTCGACGTGGGCGTCAACACGCGGCAGCCGTTGGACGTTACAACAACCGTGTCTTCAATCCGGATGCCCGCGAAACCTTCGAGATAAACTCCCGGCTCTACCGTGATGGCCATTCCCGCTTGCAGCGTGACTTTGTCTTTTTTGCCCAGCCGTGGCGGCTCGTGGATTTCGAGGCCCAGCCCGTGGCCGGTGGAATGTACGAAGGCGCGGTCCAGTTTATGACTCCGCAAGACTCGCCGCGCGGCGCGATCCACGGATTCCGCTGTGACGCCTGCGCGAACGGCGTCGATCGCCGCAAGCTGCGCTTCGAGCACTGCGCCGTATGTGCGTTTCACACGTGCGCCGGGGCGTCCGACAAATAACATGCGCGTCATATCGCTCGCGTAGCCATCGAGATTTGCGCCCATGTCAACGAGAACCAGCGCATTGCCGCGGAGTTTGTCGGAGCTTGGCCGCGCATGGGGCCAGGCGGTGCGTGGCCCCGACGCTACGATGGTTTCAAACGCGGGCCCTTCCGCGCCCAGCCGCCGCATGCGGTAATCCAATTCGGCCGCCAGCTCGGATTCGCGCATGTCTGGTCGAAGTCGCGTCACGGCGCGTTCGAATGCCGCGGAGTTCAGATCCACCGAGCGCCGGATGTGGTCGATCTCGTCATCTGACTTGATCATGCGCTGCTCTTCCACCCAGCCGGCAACCGGGTCGAGCGCGGTTTTAAGCGGCAGGTGCTCCTTCAGGAACTGGTAGGCCTCGAAGCTGACGCGGTTGTTCTCGAACCCCAGCCGCCGTGCCCTCAGACGCTTGATCACCGCAAGCACATGAGGTAGCAAAGGCCCGCGCACCACCTGAACGCGGCAGTCCACCTCACTGGAAGCCTGAATTTTGTAACGCGGATCTGTAAAGAGAATGGCCCGGTCCACCAGCATCAGCACCAGCCCGTTGCTTCCGGTGAAGCCGCTGAGATAGCGAACGTTCGCGGAATGGGAAACGAGCAGCGCGTCGAGCTTAGCCCCGGCCATCCTTCTTTGCAGCGCTAGCCGGCGGGATTCGAAGGCGCTAGCGGACACGCAGGGTTTCCTGCGCCAGCAGCAGAGCACGATCGGCCAGGGCACTCGCCTGCTGGGTCTCGCCACGCTCCAGCGCCTCGTGTGAAAGATTCGCGAATGAGCGAATTCGCGACAGTGAACTTCTCAGCGATTCCGTAGAGCGACGTCGCGTTATCTCGCCGATGAGCTGATCCACTTCACGCAGCCGGCTAGCAATCTCCTCCTGCATTTGCCGGCGCTCTTCGGCAGGAAGTATGGGCTCGATCTTGGGGCGAGGCGCTTCGGCTACCTGCGCCGGAGCGGGCTCGGGCGGCGGCGGATCCGCCTGCTCGGGTTTCGTCATTGGAGCATTCGGCTGGCCCGCTACCTGACGCTTGGGGGGGTGGTGAACCGGGTGCTGGGCCGCGGTTTCGGCCGGTGTGTAGACCGGAGGCGTGGCCAGTGCCTCCGGGTCAATGGCTTGCGGCTGCGGCAGCTCCACCTGTGTTTGTGGAATAGACAGAGGCTCACTCGACTCCGGCTCGGGCGCCGGATGTTCTATTTTGGCTACGGCTGGTTGCGGCGTTGCGGGCGTTTTGGCGCGCCCCATGCGCATCTCGCATCCAGCCAGCAAGAGCGCCAGAATTCCGACCGAGATCTGTAGTGGCGCGCTCATTGAAACTGGTCTCAGGCGGCAGGCACAGCCGTCGGGATGCGGATTGCGAACGTCGTGCCTTTACCCGGTTCGCTGGTGAAATCGATTGTACCATCGTGCAGTTGCACGATCCGAAAAGTCATCGCCAGGCCAATGCCCGAGCCTCTCTCCTTGGTGGTGAAGTAAAGCCCGAAAATTTTGTCTTTCACCTCGGGCGCAATGCCGCAACCAGTGTCGGTGACGCGTATCTCGGCATCATCGCTGCGCACCGCGGATTCGAATCGCAGCTTGCCGCCCTGGGGCATGGCTTCGATGGCATTGATCACCACATTGAGCATGGCCTGCTTGAGCAGATCGAGATCCACTCCGATAGACACCCCCTCGGTCTGCTGTTCCACCAGCACCTCGATGTTCGCCGTCTCGGCCAGGGGCCGCGCCAATTCGGCGATGTCGACGACAAAGGATTCGAGCGGAACCTCGACCGGGTTTAGCTCCACGGGGCGGGTGAAGTCCAGAAAAGTCTTGACCACCCGGTCAAGACGGACGATCTCTTTCGTGATGATGTCCATCTGCGGACCCAGATCGTTGTCGCCCTTGGCCAGCTTTATGCGCGCCAGCTCCACATGCATCAGGATGGCGTTCAAGGGGTTCTTCACCTCGTGCGCTACCCCGCCCGTGATACGGCTGATGGCCGAAAGACGATCCGCCGTTTGTAACTGGCGGCCGATCTGGCGCGTGGCCTCGGGATCGCGCAGCCGCACCATCAACCCCGCGCCGGTTCCCGATCCCACCCCGGTCTGTAGAGTTTCCAGCACGTCGATCGAGACCAGCGCCACCAGCACGTTGGCATTTCCATTAGTGTCTCTGCTGATCGGCACGCGCCGGTTGCGAATCGATCTCCCGGTTTGCGCGGCCTGGGCCAGAAGCAGTCCGAGCGAAGTCGTGGCTGGAAAAATTTCGCCCAGAGGCCTGCCAATCAGATCCAAGCGGTTCTGAGCCAGGAATTTTTCTACAGCACCGGCCGCCGCCACCAGCCTGCGGTCCCGGCCGAAAATCATCACCGCATCTTCAAGATCGTCCAGAAGCCGCTCGAAGTTGCCACGCAAATCGGAAAAATCGCCCTGCGCTCCTCGCAATTGTTGTCCCAGCAAATTGACTTTCGACGCCACCACGCCAAACTCGTCGGCGCGGGATTTGACGGAAGCGGGCGTTTCCGGCGGCTGGTAGTCGCCGCTGGTCAGCGTGTCCAGCATTTGCCCCAGTTTGCCGATGGGACGAAACGCGATCGCCGAAAACAGAAACGCCGCCATGATGGCTCCAATCAGCAGAATGATGGACAGCTCGGCGTGCGAGCGAACGCTAGGAACGATTTCTTTCTGCAGTAGGCGCGGATAAATCACCACGCGGACATACATGCTGGGCTCCTGGCCCGGCACGCCCAGCCCCTGCACCAGTTGATATTTCTGGGTGTCGCCGAATAACACGCGCATCTTCTCGATCATGTTGCCTTTGACCAGGGGCCGGAAATCCGGGTAGGGAAGGAACATGATTCCCACCCGGCTGGGCTCACTATCCGCCAGAACCTCGCCGTTTGGATCGCAAACCGCCACTTCAAGCAGCGACTTGGATGCGGCCATGATTTCGCGCAGGTCCCCGGAAAGGCCCGGGGTTTTCTGGAGAGCTTCACGGATGGGAACCGTGCGAAAGGAATTCAGCGCGCGCGTCACTACACCGGCGGCGGTGCCTTTGAAATAGTCGGCGCGCTCGAGTGTGGATTCGAACTGGTGCGTAATTTCCTGGGCGAGATCCACGGCGGACACGACGCCCACGATCAGCGCCATCACCAGCACACACCAGAGTGTAAGTTGTGCCCGAAGGCTCATGGATCACTTTACCTTGCGAACGTTGCGCCCGTATCGCCGCTCAGGCATTTTGTGTGACCAGTATCAATTTGCCGGCGGTGGCGCGTGATTCCAGATCGCGATGGGCCTGTGCCGCCTCGGATAGGTGATAAGTGTGCCCGATCAGCACCTTCAAACTTCCGGAAACGATCCACTGAAAGACCTCTCCTGCTCTCCGGAGCAACTCCTCGCGGCTGGCGGCGTAATGAGCCAGGCTGGGTCTGGTCAGAAACAGGGAACCCTTGGCGCCCAGGATCGCAGGATCCACGGCCGGCACACGTCCTCCGGACTGGCCGAATAAGACCATCATCCCGCGCGGACGGAGACAATTCAATCCCTGCATGAAGGTGGATGCTCCCACCGAATCATAGACCACGTGCACGCCCTCGTCTTTGGTGAGACGTTTGACCTCGGCCTCAAAATCCTGCTTCGTGTAGAGGATCAGGTCGGTGGCTCCGGCCTTCCTGGCGATTTCGGCTTTCGCTTCTGTCGACACCGTGGTAATCACTCGAGCCCCGGCCATCCGCGCCATCTGCACGATCAGCCGGCCCGCGCCGCCCGCGGCTGCGTGAACCAGGCAGGTCTCGTCGGATTTCAAAGGGTACGTGGAACGCGTGAGGTAATGTGCGGTCATGCCCTGCAGCATGGCCGCCGCTGCGGAACTGAAGTCCAGCTCACCGGGAATTTTCACGAGTTGCCAGGCGGGTACCACGGCGTACTCGGCATAAGAATCGGGTGCCATGGCGTACGCTACGCGATCTCCGGGGCGCACCTCGGTCACTCCGGGTCCGAGCTTCTCCACCACACCGGCGGCTTCCATGCCGAGCGTCAGCGGCAGGTTCGTCTTATATAGGCCGGTTCGCTGGTATACGTCGATGAAGTTCACGCCGGATGCCGCGATCTTCACCAGCGCCTGCTTGGGCCCGGGTTCCGGCGCCTCGATATCTACATATTTCAGCTTTTCGGGACCACCGGTTTCGTGAATTTGAATGGCTTTCAACGGATACCTCGACGCAGGAAGCGCCGCGAATGGACGAATGCCGCGTAGATGAGCAAATACAAAAAACCAAATGGAAACGCGATGGCCCTCGCCGCGGCGCGCACAATCCCTTCGTCCTCCAGGCCGGCGCGGTGCTGTACGAATTTACGAATAGTATTCCAATGCCCGTAATCCAGCCAGAAATAGTCACAGTTTTCATTGGCCACCAGGACCTTCGCCGAAAGTGCCACAACCAGCACCCATTTCCATGTTGCCAGGACGGGTTCGTTCGAACAGAGAATGACCACCGCGGGGTACTGGCTCTCGCGCAGCCTGCGCACAAGACGCAAACGGCCATTCCGGCCTCGATAATCATTGACGTTGTAAACTTGCGCCCGGGACTCGAGCGCCCGAGGTGCGTCCGCAAAGCAGGTCACCACGTCCAGCCTGACATCTCCGAAGTGCGAGCGAATGCGCGGGATAAGCTGCTCGGCGATAGGCCGCGATCCACTTTCTACCAGCAGGATGCGGGAAAGCCCGGGAACGCGGCGGCGGAAGAAATAGCGCACAATTTTTCAGAGTACAACTGGCGAAAGCGCAAAGTTCGCTTTGCGGCAAAGTTTTTCAGCAGCCACTTAGAATGTCGCGCTGACTGCCTGAGAGTTTCCCTGGCTGTTGGTCAGTGTGACGGAGACCGACTGCACATTATTCACGCTTCCCTGGCT
>QHXW01000154.1 GCA_003223115.1 Acidobacteriota bacterium | reverse complement strand
TCGCCATGATCTGCAGTAAATGATTCTGGATCATGTCTCGCAGGGCTCCGGCTTCCTGATAGTAAGCTCCACGGCCTTCGACGCCAATCGATTCTGCCGCAGTGATTTGCACATTGTTCACATAACGGCGATCCCACAGCGGTTCAAATATTCCATTCCCGAAGCGAAAGGCCAGAATGTTCTGTACTGTCTCTTTGCCCAGGTAATGATCGATCCGGTAGACGTCGGATTCTTTAAAAACCTCATGTAGGTTTTCACTGAGCTCTCTGGCACTTGCCAGATCATGCCCAAAGGGTTTCTCCACGACGATGCGCCGCCACCCGCTGCCCGTCGCCAGGTCCGCCTCTCCAATCCCTTTCACCACAGCCGCGTATTGGCTCGGTTGGGTCGAAAGATAAAACAGTACATTTCCGCTCGTATGTCTTAAGTCTTGTATTTCGCGCATCCGGCCTGCGACTGCATGAAAACACGCAGGAACCGTCACGTCACCTGCCATGTAAAAAATGCTTTTTGCGAAACCCTCCCAGACTACTTTGTCGAACGGAGAGTCCTCCAGGTATTTGGCAACCGAAGTGCACATTTTGTCGCGGAACTGGTCGTCGGTCATCGGGGTACGCGAGATTCCGAGAACAGCGAAACCGGGCGAGAGTCTTCTCTCGTACGCCAGCCGGTACAAGGCTGGAAGCAGCTTCCGTTTCGTCAGGTCGCCATTCGCACCGAAGATCACGACGGCGCATTCCGGTATGCGGCGTTCGAAGCGGAGAGGGTCCTGAAATGGGTTCTCCAAAGACATGTACATCAAAATAGCACGCTGTTTCAGGTTACTCGCCCCGCCGCTTCGAGGAATAGCAGTCCCAGCCTGCCTACTTCTGGCTGCACTCCCCGCTATGAAGGCTCAATATTTTCCCGTGAGCTCGCACACACTTGGAAACGGCATGAGCTCGTTGTCGAGGACCATCACATACCGCGTGTGGCTCTCCACTTTTTCTTTCGTGTCGGATCGCGAAATGAGCATCCGGGCAACACCGGTATCTCGCACTTCCTGGAGCACATGATATTCAATGGCGCTCAGAAGTATGGCCTGGCGAGTTTGACCGCAAAACTGAGACGTGCGGCGGCGATAACAACGCGTACACCACACCAGACTGACGGTTTACACACGACTGGTTTCCTTCAACAGAGATAGAGCGCATCATGGACCTGGAGGCGGACCGTATGCGGAACCTCCGTTTTGATACAAATCTGGTCGACTCTGAACGACGCGTCGTCGAGGCGGAACGGCGGAGCCGGAGCGAAAGCGACAACCTGGGCTTTTTGTACGAACGTCTGAACTCGACCGCGTTTGTTGCGCATCCATACCGCTGGCCGGTAGATGGGAGTCCGACACGAGTTCATGGACCGTTGAAGAGCTTCAGGATTACTATCGCATGGGCTACGCGCCCAACAACTGCCTGCTCGTAGTTGTTGGTGACGTCACTTCGGCGCGTGCGATGGCGCTGGCCCGAAAGCATTTCGAAGCGATTCCGCCGCATTCCCTGCCACCATCCGTCGAGCCGCGCGAACCCAAACACGAACAGGAGCGCAGCGTCGTGGTAAGCCGCTCCGCCCAACTTGCGGCAGCGATGTTTGCTTACCATGTGCCGGCATCGAAACATCCCGACTATGCCGCGATACAGATCCTGGGAGCGATTCTCGCCGAAGGCCACAGCTCGCGCTTGTATCAAGCTCTGGTGGATCGCGGTCAACTGGCCAACTCGGTGAGCTGGTCGCAATTGTTCTCTCTCGATCCGCGTGCGCTGACGTTCGGCGTTGAGGCCCGGCGGGGGGCCGATCTGGGCACACTCGAGCACGCCTTCCTCTCCGAACTGGACCGCATCGCGGTCGAGGACGCATCCGCCGAAGAACCGGCACGCGCCCGAACGCAGCTCACGACAAATCTCTATCGTGGATTGAGGACGCTCGCGGGTAAGGCGGATACGATCGGCAAATACGAAATTTATTTCGGCAATTTTCGAAAGCTGTTTAGTCTGTCCGGGGAGCTGAGCCGCGTCAGCGCGGCCGATGTCCGTCGCGTTGCACGCACTTATCTCGCAGCCGCCAATCGCACCGTAGCATTGCTGGTGCCGGGACTTCCGGGAGATCAGGCGCAGGAGTCATCCGAATGAAAGCAGCGTTGCTCGTTTCGGCCGCCGTTCTCTTTGCCGCGCCTGCATTGACGAGTGCAAACTTCGGTGTCGCGCTTCCGGCCTATACGCGTCAGCAATTGCCGAACGGCACCGTCATTTACCTGGCGCCACGGCTCGAGATCCCGCTAGTGCACATTCATGCCGTGGTCCGCGGTGGCACGGAATCCGACCCGCCGGCACTTGGGGGACTCAGCTCCGCAGTGGCAGATTTGCTGTGGCACGGCACCGAAACGCGCAGCGCGGCTACATTCTCACGCGACTTGGCGTCTCCATTGAACTTCTTTCCCGTTACGCCGAGCGTGGGGTGGACCTGCTGGCCGGTGCCGTCCTCGCTCCTCAGTTTCCCTGCCTGAAGTGCGCCATAAGTTGGGCCAGTCAATCGACGATGCGCTGGCCACCAAGGATTCGCCCGGACTGGTGGCAGCACTTTACTTTCGTGCGCTGTTGTTCGGGCCCGGGCACAAGTACAGTCATCCGGTGGGTGGCGACGCGTTGTCACTGGGCCGCATCGCGCGAGCCGACATCGTCGCGTACCATCGGCGGATGTACGTGGGCCGGAATCTCATACTGATTGCCGTTGGCCATTTTGATCCTTCGCGCATGCTCGGGCAGCTGGTGCGCGCATGCGGCAAGTTGCGGCCCGGACAGAAATACGAATGGACGTCCGGCCATGCTTCTGAACCTCCCGCCGGACCGAGCGTATTGCTGGTCGATCAGCCTGGCGCTCCGCAAACTTATTTTGTCATCGGCCGCTCGGGAATTTCGCGCGACGGCCCTGACCGCCTGGCCGTCTGGCTAGCTAATACAGCTTTCGGCGGCAGCTTTACGTCAATCTTGAACACCGCACTGCGTATACGTTCTGGTCTTACGTATGGGCAAATTGCGTGCTAGACCAAACCGGCTTCCGTGCGCCATTTCCATCCGAAGCTCCACGGCCACCGGCTTCACGGCTCAAGCTATCCAGTTGACCCTGTCGGCGCTCCATACATTTGGCCAGCGCGGGATTTCGAGCGATCAGCTCACAGCAGCCATGACATACTTCAAGGGCAATTTTCCAAGCGACAACCTCGAGACTTCGGACGAGCTTGCGGCAACCTGAGCGAACTCGAACCATAAGGCTTGGGGCCGACGACGTAAATACTCTGTTCTCGCGTATCGACGCGTCACCCAGGAACAAGTAAATGCTGCCGCGCGAAAATACTTCGGCACAGTTGGCCTCTACTTCGTCCTGGTTGGTGATGCAGCGCGGCTAAGACATGTCGCGGAGCATTGCACGGAAAAACCGTAGGAGATTTCATTTTTTCGACCTGGGTATCAGATCTTCAATGGCAACGAGCCCGACCCGAATTCTTCATTGTCCTGGTTGGGCACCGCCGTAAAACCGGACGCCAAGCTCGTTAAATCGACCGCTTGCGGCGCCCTTGCGGCGCCGGCTGTCTTGCACCCGTGGATTAAAACCGAGTAAGATGTAGTTTCCTTCCGGGTTTCCAATCGAGTCTTTAAGAACAGACTATTGAAGTAGTCACACGAAGCGACATCGGTGTAGCTGAACTTGTATGCAGAAGCAAGATAACAAGAGAGTCCTCGCAGTGGTCAGTGATCTGTTCTTTTCGGTCAAGATCAATGACGCCGCGAAACGCGCCGGCATGACTGTAGAGTTCGTCAAAGATGAAAAAGACGCGATGGCCAAAGCCAAGACGAAACCCACCCTCATCATTCTGGATCTCAACTTCGAAAGTGTGAATCCGCTCGATCTGATCAGTAAGCTTAAAGCCAACGATGAGCTGAAAAGTATCAGTCTTATTGGCTTTCTTTCTCATGTGCAGGGGGAGTTGAAGCAAAAAGCTCACGAAACCGGCTGCGATATGGTTCTCGCCCGCTCGGCATTCTCACAGAACCTGCCTCAGATTTTAAAGCGACATTCCGGAGTCACGTAGACCCGCCGCGTGGTATCCACGGCCCGCCGTCCGCTGCGACGCTATCGCGCAGAAGCACTCGTCTCTGCCTAGCGGAAACGCGCGAGCTGCACGAGCTTCGCCTGCGCTGCTCCGGAATCAATCGATGCTCGAGCAATCTGCATGGCTTCGCGAAATTCTCTGGCTTTACCGGCAGCCACCAGCGCTGCGGCCGCGTTCACCAACACAATGTCCTGTCGCGCACCCTTGGCTCCGCCCAATATGTCGCGCGCAATTGTGGCATTTTGTTCTTTGTCGCCACCCGCAAGATCCGAAGGCTGGGCCTGCACGACACCGAAATCGCCGGGGTTCACAACACCGCGCCCCACACGCCCGCTCGCGATTTCAAACACCAATGTGGAACCGGTGGTGGTGATCTCGTCCAGACCATCCGAGCCGTGTACTACAAACCCGTGCTGCAGCCCCAATTGTGCTAACGCTCCAGCCATCAGTTCGGCCGCATGCTCTGAAGGCGCTCCCACCAGTTGCGCTGTCGCACCGGCGGGGTTGGTCAGCGGGCCGAGAAGATTGAATACAGTGCGCATCTTCAGTTCTATCCGCACCGGCTGGGCGTGTTTCATAGCCGTGTGAAGCGCGGGAGCAAACAGGAAACCAATCCCCACGTCCCTGATGGCCTGGGCCACTTTTTCGGGCGGTATTGTGACCGCAATGCCAAGACTTTCGAGTAAGTCCGCGCTGCCGCAGCGGCTTGAAATCGAACGGTTGCCGTGCTTGGCCACGCGCACGCCCGCGCCCGCCACCACGAAAGCCGCGATGGTTGAAATGTTAAAGGTGGCACAACCGTCGCCGCCCGTCCCGCAGGTGTCGAGCAGAACTTCTCCATCCAAGCCCGCGTCCACTCGCACTGCCATGTGGCGCATGGCGCGTGCAAATCCCACCAGCTCTTCCGCTGTTTCACCTTTCATGCGCAGCGCAACTAAAAAGGCGGCGATTTGGGCTGAAGAAACCTCGCCCTTCAGGATGCCTTCCATGGCCTCGCGCGCTTCCGCCGCCGAGAGATTCCTGTGGTCGGCAACTGCATGAAGGAACGGCAGAAACGACATGCTATAGTGATGGGTTAGTCTGGCTGTCTCGCCATACTAGCACAAGCATTCCATGAAAATTCATGAGTATCAGGCCAAGGCTATCCTGGCCAAATACGATGTCCCCGTGCCACGTGGCGGCGTCGCGTTTTCAGCAGAAGAAGCGCGAGCCGTAGCTGAGAAAATCGGCGGCAGCGTCGTCGTCAAAGCGCAGATTCATGCCGGCGGCCGTGGAAAGGGAGGTGGTGTCAAAATCGCCCGTGATGCCGCGGAAGCCGTCGCACTCGCGCAGAAAATGCTCGGGATGACGCTGATCACACATCAAACCGGCCCCGAAGGACGGGTTGTCAAACGCCTTTTAGTTGAAGAGACACTGCCGATTGAGCGCGAATTGTATCTGGGCATCGTACTTGACCGCGCTCAAGCTAAGCCGGTGTTCATGGCCTCAGCCGCGGGCGGCGTGGAAATCGAAGAAGTCGCCGCGAAGTCGCCCGAATTAATCCTGAAAGAATCTTTCCTGCCCGGCAGAGGACTGGCCGCGTTTCAAGCGCGGAAGCTGGCATTCGGCATGGGTGTTTCTGCCGACAGCATTAATTCCGCGGCACAGGCCATGACCGCTCTGGCTCGCGCATACGTGGCCGTGGATGCTTCGCTCGCGGAAATCAATCCGTTCATCCTCACCAAGGACGGAAAAGTGTATGCGCTCGATGCCAAGATCAATCTGGACGACAATGCCCTCTACCGTCACAAAGATCTGCTCGAACTGCGTGATCTCAACGAAGAAGATCCGCTTGAGGTGGAAGCTTCCAAGTTCGGTTTGAATTACATCAAACTCGATGGCAATGTCGGCTGTATGGTGAACGGCGCGGGGCTCGCCATGGCCACCATGGATATCATTCAATACGCCGGGGGCCGGCCCGCTAACTTTTTGGACGTCGGAGGCGGCGCCACCGCCGAACAGGTCAAGAATGCATTTCGCATCCTACTTTCCGATCGCAATGTAAAGGCAGTCCTGATCAACATTTTTGGCGGCATCCTGCGGTGTGACCGCCTGGCCACCGGAGTCGTGGACGCCGCGCGCGACCTCAGCATCAAAGTTCCCATCGTCGTCCGCATGGAAGGCACCAACGTGGAACTCGGACGCAAGATTCTCACCGAATCCGGTTTCAATTTCACGGTTGCCAAGGATATGCGCGATGCCGCGGACAAAGTGATGAGGCTTGCAATATGAGCGTTCTGGTTGATCGCAACACACGGCTCATCGTTCAGGGCTTCACTGGAAAAGAAGGAACCTTTCACGCACAGCAGGCCATCGAATACGGCACCAATGTTGTAGGCGGAGTGGTGCCCGGCAAAGGTGGCGCTAAGCATCTTGACCGCCCTGTGTTCAATACGGTCGCGGAAGCCGTGAAGTCCACGGGCGCAAACGCTTCGGTGATATTTGTTCCGCCTCCTTACGCCGCGGATGCCATTATGGAGGCCGCCGACGCAGCCATTCCTCTCGTGGTCTGCATTACTGAAGGTATTCCAGCTTTGGATATGGTGCGCGCCTGGGCGTTTCTCGAAGGTAAATCCACGCGACTCGTCGGGCCCAATTGCCCCGGCATTATCTCTCCCGGCGTCTGCAAGATCGGCATTATGCCCGGTCATATCCACAAGCAAGGCCATGTAGGAGTGGTCTCGCGCTCGGGCACGCTCACCTACGAAGCAGTCTGGCAACTCTCGAATCTCGAAATTGGACAATCCACGTGCATCGGCATCGGAGGCGACCCGATTATCGGCACCAACTTCCTCGATGCTATTCAACTCTTCAACCAGGATCCCGATACGCACGCCATCGTGATGATTGGCGAGATCGGCGGGAATGCCGAGGAGACCGCGGCGGAATATGTTCGTGAGCACGTAAAAAAGCCGGTCGTGGGATTTATCGCCGGCCAGACCGCGCCGCCCGGCAGACGCATGGGCCACGCCGGCGCGATTATTTCGGGCGGCTCTGGAGCTGCCAAGGACAAAATCAAAGCCCTGCAACAGGCGGGCATCACCGTGTGCTCTTCGCCAGCCGAAATCGGAGAGCGAGTTAAAAGTCGACTATGAGCCAGCAACGCACATTTTCGATCATCAAGCCCGATGCAGTAAAGACAGGTCATGCCGGCGATATTATCGCCTTGCTCGAGAAAGCCGGATTCAAAATTTTGGCTCTCCGCATGACGAGGCTGACCGAGAAGCAGGCCCAGGGTTTTTACGCCGTGCACCGTGAAAAAGGATTTTTCCCAAGCCTGGTCCGCTTCATGACCGAGGGACCCATCATCGTCATGGCACTCGAGCGCGAGAGCGCCATTCAAAAATTGCGCGAGGTGATGGGTGCGACGAATCCCGCAAATGCCGCCGAAGGTACCATCCGCAAGAGCTTCGCAGAAAGTATCGAGCGTAACTGCATACACGGCTCTGATGCGCCCGAAACTGCCGAAGTGGAATTGCGTTATTTCTTCAGCACCCTGGATTTGCAGAACTAGGCGCCCGTCCTGCGTCGCCGGCGCCTTGGCCTCCGGTAGTCTACGGGTCGATAAATTTTATGCGCGTGTAAGCCATACAGCTCCTTCCCTGCGAGTCTGTCACCATCAACTGGAACAGGTACTCTCCGCTCGTCGGCATCCTGACTGTCGCAGAAGCCGTGTTCCCTCCCGTGATGGTCGCCGGCGCCGTGCCACTCGTGATCACCGTATCCGTGGCGTTCTGCGTGCTCCAAGTCAGCGTTACCGGTTGTCCGGGCGCAACGCTCGGCGGGTTGGCAGTGAAGTTGATAATTTTCACCTGCGCGCCCACGGAGACCACGGCGGTTGCGGTGATGGAACCCGGCCCATTTGTCTCGGTGAGTGTGTAGGTAGTAGTCAACGTCGGGTTCACCGGGGTGCTGCCGCTCGGCCGCACATCTCCAATTCCGGAGAGTTCACCTTGGTGGCGTTCTCCACGTTCCAAACCAGCGTGGCTGTCCACTCGAAGCAATCTCGGTCGGCGTGGCCCCGAAGTTCAGGATGCGTGGCAATCCTCCGCTGCCCACCGTCACCGTGACGGCGCTGGTCACCTGCGTGCCATCGTTCGCCGTTGCGGTGAGTGTGTAGGTTGGTAGTCTGCTTCGGCGAAACCGTTGTAGTTCCGTTGGCTGACACTGTGCCGGCTCCGCTGATCGCCACTGTCCTTGGCATTCTGAGTGGTCCAGGACAACGTCGAAACCTCACCCGGCGCGATATTCGTGGGCGTCGCCATGAAATTGGCGATTTGCAGTTCGGCCCGCTGCACGGTCAGGTCACTGTTTCGTTCTGCTCGTTGTCCCGGCGGCTCACTGTCAATTGGTACGTAGTGGTTTGCGGGGGGAAACAATCGAAGTGCCGCTCGGCGCCACTTTGCCGATGCCGCTGATCTCTACCGTATCGGCATTCTCGGTCTGCCAGATGAGCGTCGAGCTTTGCCCGCTCTGGATGACATTCGGCTGCGCGATGAACTTGATGATGTGCACGTCAGTCCGTATTACGCTGATAGTCACGCGAGCCGTATTCTGCATCCCTGCTGGATCCCGTACGGTTAGCCGGAACACATACGTCTAGCCGGAATCGGCCGTGAAGGTTGCCTTCGCTGTGTTCGCTCCCGAAATCGCAACCATTGGGCCGGAAATCTCTTCCCATTGGAAGGTCAGCGGATCGCCATCCAAAGCGTAGGACCCTGAACCGTCCGGCGTTTTCACGCCAGGTGATACGCCAATCTAGTGTGGTCCGGCATCCGCGACCGGCGGGCTGTTGCCTACACGCCGCGCCAGCAATTCGTACCGCACCCGTGGAATCTCCGTGGGAACCGGCTGCGTGCTCTCGAAGAACTGGCCGGGCCGCACCCAGTTGCCGAACTCAAAACCCACGACGACACGGCCGCTGTTTTTTGTCGCTAGATACGTTTCGTTCAGACCGGCTTCCACCGTGAGCGCAAAATGGTCGCTCAATGGATCGACAAACGGTCCCAGCGATTGACCAGGCCGATATCGAACTGGCCTTCCTGCCGTCCCGGATAGTACAAATATTCGCCCTGCGCCTGCACCGCGTGCGTGCCCAACGCGCCCGGCACTTGTCCGTTTCCGAAAGGCGAAAAGAACTGTTCACGGCCGGAGAACGTAAAGCTTCCCGTGCGGCCCGCGCCATACGTGGGGCGATGTTGAGACCTTAGCAGCGAAAACTTCTTGTTGTTGGTGACTCCTTTATTGAATGCCCAGTCGGCGGCCTTCTGCGCCGTCACGTCGCCCTCTTTCCGCGCGATCTCCGACACATTCTCTTTATTGGGCAGTCCTGAAACCTGCTGCCTCACGTCATCGATTTGCTTCTTGAGATCGTCGTGCGCGGCCTGTTCACCATCGGCGTCCGGTTCCTATACTTGTAAGTGATCACGTCCTCGAGAGACATCTTCTTGCCGCTCGCATCGGTGGCCGTGATGGCCACACGCCGGTTCACCCAGCGGTGCTCCCGGGTGCTGTTATCCACCTCAGGATTCCGCTTCCCTTCCCCGTTAGCGGTGATCTGACCTGGTGACGCGCCGTACTTCATGAGAAATTCCCTGACCACGTTCGCGCGCGCCAGCGCCAGCCGCTCGTTGCAAGGCACGCCGCCCACAAAATCGGTGTGGCCGGTAATCATCACGCGATAATCGGGATTCGAGCGCAAGAAATCGGCCAGCCACAGCAGTGTCCGGAAAACCATCGGTCAGGATCGAAGAATTGAACTCGAAGTTGATCTCCTCCCAATCGTCCTTTGACGCCTGCGTATTCACCCATCCTTGCGGGGCTGGAGAGTTACGCGGTGTGCGCGGGATGGCGGTATCGCCGGCGCCGGACTTGCTCCGACGGGGAGCTTTCGGCGTCTGAGTGGGCATCCTCGTTGCGAACACGCCAGTAACCACCAGAGCTGCATGCACTAAATCCCTCATGAAAGAACTCCTTTTGAGCACGAAGTTGTATGTTGACCATTGCGACGGGGGACTCGAAGCGTCTACCAACCGCGTTTTTAGATTACAGTCAAGCTCTTTTAAATCAAACAAATACAGCGCATCAATGTGGATGAAACAACACACCGCTGGGATATCGCCAGTCTTGGTGAATCGGGCAAAGTGGCAACATGCAGTAGAGTGGGACCCCCGCCCTCTGGTTCTCGACCATCTTTTGCGAAAGCATTTATTAGGCTGACAGGACGGGATGAGATAATTGAATTGGAGCAGCTTGCCGGATGGGCAGTCGCCCGTTTTTACGGGAGGAAAGTCCGGTCTCCGCAGGGCGGCGTGCCGGCTAACGGCCGGGAAGGTCCGAATCAAAGCGGGCTTTACGGATAGTGCCACAGAAAATATACCGCCTGCCGGGAGGCTGCTGAAAAACTCCGCGCGTCGAGCTTTCTGTTCATTCCGCCAGTCCGACGCCATTTCGAGGGCCTGACGCTGTTCGCTGTCAGATTCCAATTTCAGCGTCAGGGTTTTTCAGCAGCTTCCCGGCGGGTAAGGGTGAAAAGGTGCGGTAAGAGCGCACCGCGGCCGGAGCAATTCGGCTGGCAGGGTAAACCCCACGCGGAGCAAGACCAAATAGGGGAGAAGGAGCGGCCCGCTCCGTTGGACTCTCGGGTAGGTTGCTAGAGTCATCCAGTAATGGATGACCCAGATGAATGATTGCCGCCCGCAAGGGCACAGAAACCGGCTTACAGTCCGGCAAGTTACTCCAAAGATTTCTTGAACGTCGATTGGCATTCCGCGCGGAGCGCCGGCGGCTTAGTGGACTCCGCTCCGAATGAGCTTTACGTTCGCTCGCTCCGCGGCCATCTGCAGTGGCAGAATCATCCAACCACTCTGTCCCTTGAATTTATTCCAGTTCATCAGCGCGATCGTTTTCGATTTTCTGCTCGAGTGGAAAGAAAAGATAGCCAGCCACGGGTTTCGAGGTCGGCCCCTCGGGCAAATTGCGCAGGGAAACCTCGGAAGCCACAATAGCATCGGCTGCTGCGATCCGTTTTGCCGCGCATGGCTTGATGGAGGTCTGATCTGCTTTGACCGGGAGCACAAACTCGTCAGATTTGATGTTGATGGTGCTTTTATCCCTCGGAAAAATTCCGACGTCCACCACTAGCTAGGAACCGCGCATCCAGATCCGCGCCAAAATGTTTCCGCACACGCGCCGGCGAGGCCCGCTCGCACGCCACTGCGACAGACTCATTGAAAACGGTGACCGGATATTGCGTCTGATTTGTCCGCGGCCGCAGACCTTTGCTGTCCGCGTCGAAAATCACAAGGGGTAGAAAGGCCAAGCTGGCGAGGAATGCGGCTGGGATATCAACTTTAGATGGCTTCATCAGGCGTCTGAACAGTTTCGTGAGCCTGATTGTAGCGGTTTCAAAGCCGATACGCCTTCCCGGCCCGGCCTACGGCTTGCGAACGGGTGTATGATCCAGACGAACCTTCACCGCATCCGGTTTTCCATCGGGCATGGGTCGAGCCTCAACTGACACGTGGTCGCCGGTCTTGATCGCATCCCGCTTGATCTCCTTTAGACCGTCGTAATACTTGGTCTTCCTGGAAACATTGAAATCGAGCGGTTCCCCTTCCGCCGAATCAAGTCTGAGAATCTTACCGTCGATCCCGCGAACAGTTCCGCTGAAAGTTGCCAGCGCTTCCTCAGGGGCTTTTTCCTTGCGCGCCTTCGTTTGGCGCATCCCGAGCGCTATCGGCCGTGTTAAGCCTATACCGGGATCTTGCATCGATGCGTGGCCCGGTTGCACTTGTCCGAGAATCCCTGCCCCCAGAACGAATAAGAGCGTCTCTGAAATTCGCCGGATGCAACGCATACATGAATTCCTCTTCATTTATGAGGCCTTCTCGCCCCAAATTCCCTTCCTCGACAGTGTAACTTCGCGGCGGCTTCGTGTACCTATCTATCTATGAAGATTTCTCGATTTGTAGTGGCAGTAGTGTTTTTGGCCATCGCGGCAGTCTCCGTATGGGCTGCGGATGTGACCGGAAAGTGGACCGCGCAGGTACCCCGGCGAGGCGGCGAAACGCGTGAGATGACATTCAATCTGAAAGCCGATGGAGATCAACTCACCGGATCCGTCAGCGGTCCGCGCGGTGAAAATCCGATTTCCGAGGGTAAGGTGAGCGGTGATGAGATCTCGTTCACACAGGCGCTCGAGTTCAATGGCAACCAAGTCAAGTTTTTGTACAAGGGCAAGGTGAGCGGCGACGAGATTAAGTTCACCCGTCAACGGGAAGGCGCGGAGCGTACCCAGGAATTCACGGCCAAGAAGGCCTCCTGAGCATCATATATAAGGACGGAATTTCGAGCTGAGTTCGAAAATACGCGTAGATCGGGTAGAAATGCTGAAGGCCCCGAGGCGAAGAAATCCTCCGCGTCGGGGCCCTCGGCGTTAACGGGAAATCTACCAGCGCGCTTGTGAGCGCCGATATCCACCGCCGCTGTTGGATCTGCCATCAGATCCACGGTCTGTTTTCGGACGCGCTTCATTGACGGTGAGAGCTCTTCCGTCGAGTTCCCTGCCGCTCAGAGAGCTAATGGCCTTCTGCCCTTCGGCATCACCCATCTCGACGAATCCAAAACCTCTCGATCGGCCAGTGTCGCGGTCGGTCACGATGCTGACACGCTCGACGGGGCCGTGAGTTTCAAACAGGCTTCGAACGGCGTCTTCCGTCGCCCCAAAACTGAGGTTTCCTACAAATATCTTCATTCTTTATTTTCCTTTTCCGATTTGAAAGCGGGCTAATTGGGGCAGACAAGACAATCCGTTACGTGGTGATTGAGAAGACTACCTGAATTGGCAGGACCATCAAATACAATATCAGTATAACACAAGGCCGAACCCACCGCTTGGGTATTTTGCCAAATAACACTGGAAAACGGCCCCTTTGGTGGCTCCCCGACCTGCTCAAAACGCACTCGGCAGCCACTCGGGCCGTCACTGCGGGCCGTCGCTGCCGCACCGGGTTATCATGTTTCATCACACGCATGTTCAAATCAATTCCCATGTTTCTTTATTTCGCACACCTGGCTGTGGCGCAGCAGCCTCTATTCCGCGTTGTGGATTTGGACGTGGGGCGAGCGGAACGAGTCCAGCTTCCGAGCGGCTCGACTGCGACCGTAAAGCTCCTCTCGACCGCAGAAACACGTGACAAAGTCCGTTCGGCTATCCGGGACGCTCGCGCCGAGGTCGAGATTAATGGCGCCCGCGCCGTACTTTCCTGCGGAAACTATCGCCTCCCGATGAGCGTGGGCGGCCTGCAGGTGGACTGCGCCGTGACCAAAGCCTATTACAAGGACAGCAACGCCGACCATTGGGCATTGGTAAAAGACGCGCGTCTGCGTCTCTGGCCCGCCGGGTCGCCCTTCATGCCGCCCGGCTCGTTCGTTTACCCGGTCCGTCAACGCTGGTTCGCCACCCGGACGCAAATGGGAAACGAGCCAACCTACGTCGATGATGGCGAAAGCATCGGCTCGAGCCGTATCTATTACCACTCCGGTCTCGATATCGGAGGAGCCGAAGGTCTGGTGGACGTCGTCGCCGCCACTGGCGGTCTGGTGGTTGGGCTCGGAACCGCTGTAATCGATGCGGAGAAGAATAATGCGAGTGTCGACCGGCACTACAACGACACTGTGTGGGTACGGGACGAGCGCGGCTGGTATCACCGCTACACACACCTCTACTCCTTCGACCCGGCAGTGAAGCTGGGCGGACAAGTGACCATGGGACAGAAGGTTGGCACACTCGGCAAGGAGGGTGGGAGCGGCGGCTGGTCGCACCTGCACTACGAGATCCTCGGCCCACAAGCTTCCGGCCTTTTCGGCACGATCGAAGGCTACGCGTTCTTATGGGAGGCTTACCAGCGTCAATATAAGCCGCATCTGATTGCCGTCGCCCGCCCGCACGCCGCTGCACTGGTCGGTGAAAAGGTGACACTGGATGGAACACGCTCGTATAGCGACTCGCGGATTGCGCGCTATGAGTGGACCTTCACCGATGGAAAGACCGCATCGGGATCGAGGGTCGAGCGGAACTACCCGCAGCCCGGCACCTACAGCGAAATTCTGCAGATCACTGACGCCAGCGGCCGCACCGATTACGATTTCATGACAGTGAATATTCTCGATCCGCAGCATCCCAAACAAGTGCCGCCATCCATTCAGGCGGCGTATTGGCCCACAATGGGCATCGTCGCGGGAAAGCCTGTGACCTTCAAAGTCCGGACGTTCAGCACGACCGATGGAGAAGAGATCTGGTCTTTCGGCGACGGCGGCACCGCTAGAACAAAATCGGACGGCAACGTCGTACCTCTGGCAAAGGCTGGATTCGCCACCACCACGCATGTTTTCCAAAAGCCTGGAGATTACATCGTGCGCGTGGAGCGCGCGAACCGGCTAGGCCAGAAGGCCATCACGCATCTCATTGTGCGTGTGGAGCAGGCCCGGTAACCCCAATCTCCGGAGCACTAACTGCCTTTGACAATTCTATTTGCCCTACACGCTCGCAATCTCGATCGCGTCGAGTGTATACCGCCAGTATCGTAGCAAACGGCACCGTTTCACCGTTTAGGTTAGGTAGAGTTCCT
>QHXW01000015.1 GCA_003223115.1 Acidobacteriota bacterium | reverse complement strand
ACCTTCGCGTCGCCCTGCCGAAGCATCTGGGTCACCCATTCATCGGCCACGCCGCCGGCGCTGAGCCGCGTGGCGTACGTCGAACGGAGATCATAGATCCGAAAATATGGGATCTTCGCACGCTTCAGGGTCTTGTGCCAAACGGTCTTGAGCGTCGTCTGGTGCCCCGACTGATTTTTGTCACTCGGAAATAAATAGGTGCCCGGACCCGCGATTCGAAGCTGGTCCTGAAACGCCTGCACCGCAAGCGGCGTGAGCGGCACTTCCGCCACACCGTTCGGCGTCTTCGAATCAGGAATCCAAACCACCGCGTTGTCGAGATCTACTTGATCCTTCTTCATCGACATCAATTCCTTGTACACGCGCGGGCCGGTTTCGGTGATGATCCGGACTACGTTGCGCAGATGTTCAAGCGCATGGAATTCGATCATTTGCTGCTCTGACCACGTCACGTAATGCGGCCGGAACAGCCCGCGAATAGATACCGGAAACTCGACGCCTGCACAAGGGTTTGCCGGCAGGAATTTCTTCCTTACCGCCACGTTCAGTACCCGGCGCAATACCCGGAACTCCTGATGTACTGTTGTGGCTTTGAGGATTCCCAACTCTCGAAAACCGTCCTTTGTCTTCACGCGGGCGTGTTTCTTGAGCCGAGATCTCAGATACTGCTCGATGTCATCCGCGGTCACATCAACCAGGCGCCACGAGCCAAACGTAGCCCGCAGATGCTTCATCGCCCGCTCATTGGCCTCGTGAGTTTTCGGCGCCCTGATCGGCGGCGTCGAGTAGTTCTCCATGAAGGAGTCTGACCAATCCTGAGAGGTAAGCTGTTCGCCCTTTCGCACTACCTCCAGCGTGCGATTGTCGCGGGCATGGAGACGTTCATGCAACCGGCGTTGCGTTTCGTCCCAGTCATCTGTATTTGTCGATTCCAGGCGGCGCCACCGGACGCACCGGTAGGGGGTCAGGAGTTCAAATCTCCTCGCCCCGACCAAACCTCCTGCTGATTCCAAAGAAGTTGACTGATCCCCTGCTCATCGTTTTCACCCATCCTTTGCCTCTACTGTGGGTCTCGTAAATCCCAGCTGGAGAAGATGGCTATGCCGAATCCGATCTACCCTGGAATTCGACTACGAGAGCGGCGCACTTCCACGCGTGGGCCGGGGACGTGGATCGCCTCTTAGATCAATTCGATTCACACTTGTCACCGTTGCGCAGGGGCATGGGCTGATGTTTCAGGTTGCTCGCCGTTCGTATCGGTGATGGAGACCGCCGACTTGCGGGATAGCTACGATCCGTCCAAGTTTTGGCGGCTGCACAGCCCGCGATTCCGGCGAGTTCTTACACAATGAGAGGTGCGTTCTGGATTCGTGATAATACGTCACGAACGACTTCACATGGCGGTACAGCGAGGCTTCGTTGAAAACGATCACGTGGTCTAGACCCTAGACACTCACGCCGGATCGTCCCGATCACGCGTTCAATGTAGGCTCCTTGCTAGGGTGACCGTGGAGCCGACAGCACTTCCTGGATGGCCATATCCTGAACCTGCTTGCTGAAGTCGTCACCGAAGATGCGG
>QHXW01000014.1 GCA_003223115.1 Acidobacteriota bacterium | reverse complement strand
AAGTGGAGGATCCGGCGTCGGTCATGAGCCAACACCAAGACGTAGAGGACTTGGAAGCGGAGAATCGGAACAGTGAAGAAGTCCACCGATACCAGGTTCTTCACGTGATTCTCCAAGAAAGTCCGCCAAGTCTGCGATGGCGGCTTCCGGTGACGGATCAGGGTACTTGCTCACGCTGGTCTCGCCGATGTTCATATCATCCCAAAAACGGCGGTTAAGAGCCCGCCATATGAGCGTTCCTCTTCAGCCGCAAATATTTGCAGCAATGGCATTTGTCACCCATTGGGTGAAGTGCGCAGCAGTTGGAACACCAGACAGGTCTCGCACTTGCCGAGAGCGCTCAGCGTCAATTGCCTTTTGTAGGATCATAATTCATACCGAGTTTGAGCAGTTCGCCGTGAATCCTTGGGGCCCCCCAGGTTGGGTTCGCTCGGCTCATCACACGGATCAGATCGCGTACGTCTTTCGGAACCGACGGACGCCCGGGGCTGGCCATGCCGGAACTTCCAGGTCCAAAAGAGGCGAAATCCTTTCCGGTGCCAAGCGATCACGGTCTCGGGCTTGACGACGATGAGAGCGCCAGTCAGGCCACACTCCGCACAGCCCAGCCCAGAGGAGCCGGTTGAGGGGTGTCAACTTCGGCTTCTTCACCGAGCGATGCAGAACGCCCAGTTGGCGCCGGAGCGCAAGGTTTTCCAACTGGAGGGCGGCTCGGGTTTTGAAGACTGACGACAGGGCAACAACCAGCGTGGTTAGCATTCCGAGCGTTAGGGCAGGGAGGTGATGGAGAATGCGCAAGCCCCATCTTCTCAGATCGTTTAGGATTTACGGGAGACACAGGCAGTTCGTAGTACCAGCGGCATTCGAATGCTGCGATCATCTGGCGTAGAGTACTCGCCGCCTAGAGCGATACGGCGAGTCACAATCGGCGCGGCGTTGACTTACATTCCTATCTGCACCGGAACCACCGGCGGAGTCCCTGTTTCGCGACGCAAGTGTGGGTTGCGCTCTCTGAACTTGCCGGGATTGTAGGATTAGTGGTCGCGGTTCCAGCTTTGCCTGAGCCTGCGCGTTCAGCGCCGCCGTGAATGCCCATGGAATCGATGCGCATTTTTCGATCACCGATACTTTTGCGCTTCCTCCGGGCGGCCGAGCATTGTCAGGACGACAGCAAGCTTTCTTCGTACAGAAGAATCTCCGGGTTTCATCTGGTAAGCCTTTTGATAGGTGGCAAGGGCGGTCGCATAGTGGTTCTGTTGAAAGGACATGTCACCTCGCATCACCAGAGAATGGAAATCTTCAGGCTCGGTGATCACTTGCTGCGGTGAGGCTGCAGGTTGTCCAGCGGCTGGACGTTTGACGTCGCTCTTGACGGCTGGCGCCGGAGACGGAAGTACGGGCCTGGCTTTGGTTTGCGCCGGCGCCGCCGACCGAGACTGAGCTTCGACCGGGGTGTCGGCCCGGGCCGGGACCTTCGGCCGAGACACTGGAGCTTCGGGATGCCGCTCGGGCGGACTTTCGACAGTTTTCTTTGCGGGCAAGGCAACCGACTGCCTCTGCGAGATGGCCCGCTCGACCGCGAGGAACACCGAGATCAGGATCACGACCAGCAGAGCACTCGCTATCACCGCCATCGACCGGCCGGATAATTTCTTTCTGGGCGGCGCGACCGCGCTCGCTCCAGTCTCGCTGCGCGACACTACCGCTGGTTGGGGCTCGACCGGCAACGAAATGGTCTGTTCTTCGTTACCTGCTGTAGCCATGGCCGATTTCGTTAGGCAGCCTGCCAAAGCAGTTGCCAGGTCTTTCGAGTTCTGGAATCCTGCATCAGGATCCTTGGCCAGCGTCTTTAACACAACTTTTTCCAAAGCCGGATCGATTCCGTGGAATAGCGATGTCGGCGGCGAAGGATTCTCGTGCAAAATCTTGTACATCACTGTGGTGGCACTCTGGCCGGGAAAGGCTTTCTCGCCCGTAATCACTTCGTACAGTGTGCAGCCTACCGAGAACAGATCGGATCGCGGGTCGAGCGTCTGGCCGAGGATCTGCTCTGGCGACATGTAGCTCGGAGTGCCGACAATCGATCCAGAAGCCGTGGCTCCACTCCCGATGAATTTCGCGAGGCCGAAGTCCGTCAGCTTCACTACCCCTTCGGAAGTGATCATGATGTTGGCCGGCTTGATATCCCTGTGGATCACTCCGCGCTGGTGCGCATACCCCAGGCCGGCCAGAACCTGCTGGAAGATGTCCACTACCTCCGCAAGCTTAAACCAACGCTGCTGGGTCATCTTCTCATACAGCGTCTGGCCGTCGATGAGCTGCATGACGATGTAAAAGAGCTCACCGGTGTCTCCGGCATCATGCAGAGTGACGATATTGGGGTGTTCGAAACGGCCGACCGATTTGGCTTCGCGCCTGAGAAAGTCTGCGAGTCCGGCCGCACTGGAATCGTCAACGCGAATGGTCTTGATGGCCACACGGCGCTCTACCACGGGATCGAACGCCAGGTAAACTACGCCCATGGCTCCGCGGCCCAGCTCGCGCTCGATGCGATACTTACCGATTTGTGCTAAGGCTGGGTCCACGGCTTCTCTACCGGTGCGGATTCTCGGTAAGGGGCGCCTGACTAATTCTTTTCCAAAATACTATTCAGTGTCACGATCCCGCCGGAAGTTACGGTGATGCTCCGCTGCCATGGCTTGAAATGGGACTTCTGGATCGAAACCACGTGATCTCCCGGGGCCAACTGCACGGTAGATGGCGTGTTTCCAACAAACTTTCCGTCCACCGTGATTTCGGCCCCGTCCGGCTCCGACTTGACGACAACCGTGGATGGCTCCGCAGTCTTGACGTCGGTTGGAGCCGCCGCCGGCGGCTGGGGTGAGTTTCGCGACGCGGATCCCGCCTCCGCATACCCCAGAGTGATCTCCCGATCACCGTCTACATAAGCAGCGACGATGGTGCCCTTTGTGATGCTAACGTCCTTGCCACGCATGATAAGAAACAGCGGAGACAACAAAACCGTACCGACAATCACCGTGCCCGTCTTGTCGTCTCCTTTTCGGGTTGAGGACGCCCGCAGCCGCACATTGCTGCCGTCCGGACCTTTTATGTGGTCCAGAGCGAAGTTGAGCTTTCCCGCGCGGCCGAGGCGCCGTTTCGGTTCAACCTCCACGACGTGACCCACCGCAGTGACGCCTTTGGAGAAGACCACCGTGTCGCCCACCTTGACGTCTTCGGTTACTTCGAAGCGAACAGGATCGTCCACTTCATTTGTCGCGGAGCTGAGAGCTTCGGAGAGAGACAGGCGGATGGAGGTTCCATCCGGAATCTTGATTGTACGAGGAGCAGATTGGGAGAGCAAAATTCCTGACAAGAAGGGAAGAAACCAACACCCGAGTCAAATCGATCTGGAATAGTCGCGCATAGCCATTCAACTCCTTTTGGTACCCAGCCATCATCGTTTAACTGAGCGGCGCCGCCTTCAAGACGAGTGAGTACCCTCACCCTTAACAAGAATACACCGCTAGCGTGGTCATCGTAAATTCCAGCTGGGCGAAGATCAGAAGCTTCGCATGGCAAGCGTGGTTAGCATGATCGGGGGTGCTCCAACATTGTGGAATCGTGACAATGCTGGGGGCGGGCAGATTCGCGGGCAGTTTTTCTGGTGCAAATGCGCGAGAAACCGCGGCGCGAGCGTGGATGAGGGCGGGCAACGGACGCTATAGGCAAAAGGAGGGTCTATCCGGTCCGAACCGAGTCTGGGTGGAGTGACGATCAGAAGGCGTTGGGTAGTGCGGGCGCATCGGGAGCGCGGATGTTGGCTGGAAGTTTGGATAGAGAGAGACGCAGTTGCCGGCCCACCTCCAGGGTAGTCATTGGGTAGCGGCGAAAGATTTTCGAGTGGCCATGGATGAAAGCGGAACAGAGGGTGAAGGCCAGCAGCAGAATGAAAGAGACCGCGGCCAGTCCGCGGTTGGCGACAGGCTTGCGTTCGCCGTCTTCGGAATGCGCTTGGGGGCGATGCCGGCAGGCATGGAGAAAGCCCTGCTTGAAAGCCCAGTTCTGAGTGAGATCGTTCCACCCATGATTCTCTTGTTTCCAACGGTCGTGGCCGAGCCGCCGCACCAGCGTGGCGGAAAAGCGTGCGCAGCCCAAGTCGTAATCCAGAGCCATTCGTGCTCGGTGGTTTCGGCTTGCAGTTTACCGGCGCGGTAATGATTCTGTGTGAGTTTCTCTTCGGATCGCACTCCCCGTACGGGCTGCAGATGATCGGTGGAGAACGGGAGTCCCTCAGAATCCCCAAGTTGGAACGGATAGTGCTTGCCGTCGCGCTGCTCGGTACCGATCGAGTCGGCGGGGCGGCGCGCGAACAGTCGCATAGCGGATCGATACAAATCGCCATGGTTCTGCTTCAGGCTGATCACGACATCCCAGCCCTGGTGTTCGGCCAGCTGGAGGACCGGCGCCTGCGCGTAAAGCGCGTCGAGCAGGAGGACATCCAAGAAACGGCTGCCGTAAAGATCGGGGAGTCGGTCCAGCAGACGCCAAGCGGCCGTGTCTTCGCCCTCTCCGGGCTGAAGCCATTCGATAGCCAGGAAAGGCTTGCAGAGGCTACTGACCATCTGGCATCCGACTGCCCGGTGGTAATACTGCAACTGTTCCGTTTTCACGCCGGCTTGGCGTACCACGACGCGACGTTCGAGGCAGGAATCGCAGCAACGGCTCTAACTGGAGAGCAGCTCAATACCGTCGAGGGCTGCGACGATGCGGCCTGGCACGCGGCCGGTATCGAGCGCCTTGTTGCGTTTGAGTGTGCGGTTAACCTGGACCAGCATGTGCTCCTGGCCTTCCACGTGAAAGCCGGATAGGCTGTACCGCAGCACGTCGTCGCGGAAGGCGCGATCGGCGCCGATCCATCGTTGCAGGGCGGGCTGGGACAGATCCGCTTCCAGTTGCTGAAAACTGGGGAGCCGGAAGGCGAAGCCGTGAAAGGCGGCGAGAAAGACGGCCGCAGGCGGAATCCCCGGCTCGTTCCGGGAATCGGAGAGCGCTGCTACCGCGGTGCGGAAGTCGAAAACCTTGTTTCAGGTAACGGGCAAACGAGGGAAGTTCGTGGACGGGCCCATCTTGCCTTCTCATAAATGCAAGACAGAACTACTGGCTGGATCGCCGGTTGCTATGCCCGCCCATCGGCTATTTCTTCCGCTGGTGCTTCCGTTGCTGGGCGCGCTGGCGCCGCAACAGTTTCCGGTTGATATCGGAAATCCTTTTCCAGGTGGTCCTTCAGCTTATAGTAGTTCTCGATCCAACCACGGACTTCCGCCACCTTCTCTTCCGGCACAATTCCGCCGGTAGTGCGACCTGGGCCCAAGGTGACCGTCAGGTACCAGATCGGCCCGTGTCGCTCTCCTTTTGCACATTTGCAGGCGGGATTCCCACAAGTGACTTCCGTGCGCCGCGGCAAACCGCAGCGGCCGCCAGGATTAGCCGAACCTTCGCAGTTGAGGCGGAGTATCGCTCCAGCAATGATCAGAATCGACCCTTTCAGGCAAATCCGAATCATGGCTGCGATCAAACTCCGGCGAGAGGCTTTTCACGGCGAATGGAACTATGAGATCCTGCCGCGAAAATGACAATGTTATTTTTTAACAGTGTCTTTGAACGTCGCGGCCCCCAAGTCTTCTAGGAAGTTGGGCGAACTCGAGATCTCTAAGGCTGAACGGAGCGGCCGATCGAAGGGCCGCTGCCCAGGAGTGTTCAGATCGTTCGCGCCAATCTCGTTTACGTGGAAAAGAAAGACTTACCACCAGCCATGCTGAATCGGCTACTGCGGCTGGCAGCATTTCAGAACCCCGAGTTCTACAAGGCTCAGGTCATGCGGCTTTCGACATATGACAAGCCGCGTGTGATTGCGTGCGGGCAGGAATTCGCTCAGCACATCGCTGTGCCTCGGGGATGTCTGACGGAGACCGAGGCTCTTCTCGAGGCGCACAAGATTCAGCCTGAAGTTCGTGACGAACGTTATGTAGGTAAAACCATTGAAGCGGAGTTCCGGGGTCAGCTTCGGCCGTTCCAAGAGGAAGCTGTCGCGAAGATCACCGGCCACGACGAGGGTATTGTTTGCGCTCCGACAGCGTTCGGAAAAACCGCTGTTGCGGCATGGCTAATCGCGAAGCGTAAGGTCAACACTCTTGTTGTCGTACATCGGCAGCAGTTGCTCGATCAGTGGCAGGAGCGCCTTGGGATGTTTTTGGATCTGCCCGCCCGATCGATCGGGCATGTCGGTGGAGGGAAGGCGGACAGGACAGGTTGCGTGGATGTCGCCGTTATTCAGAGCTTGTACAGAGAAAACGAAGTGAAAGACTTCGTGGCTGAGTACGGCCAGGTGATAGTCGATGAATGCCACCACATATCTGCTTTCACGTTCGAACAAGTAATGAGGCAGGTGAAGGCCAAGTATGTTGTCGGCCTGACCGCCACACCGACGCGGAAGGATGGACACCATCCGATCATCTACATGCAGTGCGGTCCCGTAAGGTTCAGCATGAGCGCCCGGAAGATGACCGAAACAACGCCTTTCGAGCACAAAGTGACTCCCCGCTACACGGAGTTCCGGATGGCGCCCGAACTCACCGAGGTCACGATTCAGGACGTCTATGCCGCTCTTTGTCGATGATGCCTCGCGCAATGAGATGATCGTCGGCGATATCGTGTGCGCCATAGAATCCGGACGTTGCCCGTTGCTCCTAACTGGTCGGACAGAACATCTCCAGTACTTCGCCGCGAAGCTTGCGGGGTCCGCCAAGCACGTCTTCGTCTTGGAGGGCGGGATGGGGAGGAAGCAGCGGCGGGCAACGGCCGGAGCCCTGGCATCGGTGCCCCGAAAACGAATCGCGGGTTATTCTGGCGACGGGAAGCTACATCAGCGAGGGGTTTGACGACGCACGACTGGACACGCTGTTCCTGGCCATGCCAATTTCCTGGAAAGGAACGCTGCAGCAGTACGTCGGGCGATTGCATCGTCTCCATGATGGCAAGCGATTCGTCCAAGTCTACGATTTTGTCGACGCTTGCGTTCCCATGTTGGCCAGGATGTATGAACGCAGGCTGAGGGGCTATAGCGTCATTGGCTATGTGATCGAGCACGAGACGTTTCAGCCCATAAAGCGCGATCCATCAGTCAAGGGCCTGATCCGTAAACGTAGGGCGTCCCGCGCTTCGTTCGCCGTGTGCGGTCAAGATCTTCGGTCGATCCCAGCTTCTTCGAATGCATTATAGGAGGCCGGATCGATGGCTGCGAAACCCTTGTTCAACGCTCGGATCTGGGTGCGAAGCCCCTGTTCAATGCTCGGATCTGGCTGCGAAAGGCCTTTGTCGAAAAATCTTCCTCATCAAAATGCCTTTCCTCCTCTTGCTTCAGAAAATGTTCCAGAAACTCCTTGACGTACGTCGCGTCGTCGTTTGTCGCAAGCGCGCGTAAATCGAGACCAAGCAGGAAGGCGTTCGCCACTTCGAAGTCTGGAAGTTCAGCGTCAAACACTGCATCCGAAAACAGACGATCGCTTTGCGCTTCATAACGCGCGAGGACGACACAAATGTCCTGAAGATCCTTGGCACGCCGATACGGGTCCTCCATGTAAGCGATGATCTTCAACAGAACTGTAACAACGGGAGGCACGACGCGGATGCGCAATCCTTCCGCGGGGTGCATTTCGACTGCGCTCGCAAACACGTGGTCGAAGCCGGCTAGCTAGGCTCATCGTAAACTGACTAGCCGGCCATAAAATCGACCCATTGCGGCGAAGGTTGGGTCCGGCTGGCAAGAGGTCGACAATGGTCTGGCGCGGCGCAACCCAGCGATGTTCGAGTTTCGGCGCACGTTGCCATCCGGCCGCGGTCAGCCGGCCTGCTAGGCGGGCGAACTCGTCGAGTTATCGAGCGCGACCGTCAGATCAACGTCGCGTGTGAAACGCCCGAGGTCTCCAATCGAGAGGAGCAGCGACGTAGCTCCGATGACGACGAGGTCAGCCTTGAGTTCATCACAGATCTTGTGGATCACCGCCAGATCAGCGACCTGGTCGGGGGTGAGAACCTCTTTCATTGGAGGAATACGCGGCGAAGCTCGTCGGCCGCCTCGCGCGCCCGGGGATCGGCGCTCGCAAGCAGCTCGGCATAAACCAGCCACGGAGGAGCGACCATCCGGCCATCGAACTCCCGCCAATAGATAACCTGGCCAAAGGGTTTCAGCACGACCACCGGTCCCGTCCGATCCGGTAGCAGGCGCAGGGCGCGCTGGATTCCTGTGCTAGGCAAGTTGAGGAACAGGGGAACTTCGGAACCGTGGTAGAAGTGTTGCATCGCCTCGGCGGCGGGACCTCCGGTTAAGGCGTATGACAGCTTCTGTTCGTGTGTGGCCTCGGATAGACGTGCAAGGAACTGATCGACGGAGGAATCAGAGTACCGGTATCGCCCCAGGAGGAGCTTAGGGCGCAGGAGCTGGCCATAGCCGGAAACCAGCCGGTCTGAGATCTCGGGCGTCATGCGAAACTCGGATTCGCCTGCGAGGATTTGTTCCCTGAGAAACCGCCGGCGCAGTTGAGCGACTTTCGTCTTGCTGATCCCGGCAGCGCTTGCGAGATCGCGAACGGTCCAGGTTGCCGACTTGGGATCGACAGCGAACTGAAACAGAAGTTGAATCGTCGCCGGTGTGGTTCGGTTGGCTTCGGGCAGTTTGGGCGGTTCACGCTTGCCGAGGACGGTCCAGTTATATTCCGATCCGAGGCGGAGATGGATGTTTCCAGGGTCGTCAGCAAAAGAGATTCCGGCATTCACGAATTGCTCCCCGATGGGTGCCGGGACATACCGGGCGAGCACGAGTCTCCCGGGCGTCTGCTCCGATTTGGAGCGGCTTTTGCTTTGGTGGGGCAGACCAAGTGCTCGGCCAAGGATAGCGTTGACCAGGCTGTGATTCAGATAAGACCTCTTGACCTCTACCGCCAATCGGTATCGCCCTTGCGGCGTTGTCAACTCGACCACCCCATCGTCGCCCCTATCCGTACCCCTCGCGCCTGGAGGAAAGCGAAGATTTCGGACGAAAGGAAGGGATCGCAAGTGCGCCAGCGGAGCTTCAAACTCTTTCTGAAAGGTTGGCATTTGTCCATTATTTTACACTGTCCCCTATTTATGGACAAGATTTAAATAGGGACAACCAAAATGATTGCCAGCCTGATGGTCGAGCTCCGCACCCGAGAAGGCCCGTCACGATCTTTTCCAAGGTGGAACCATTTAGATCTTGCGTCCCGCCACTCGGAACCCTGCTGAGATCGTGTCTCTATCCTACAAGCGCGCGCATCTTGAATCGAGAGCAGGCGCGCCCCTTGGGTAGTCGCCCTTTGGGCGGACTCCCCTGCTTTCCCGCCGTATCAAAACCGTATCAAAAACCCATCTGAAACACCCGTTGGGGTTGTCCGTCAAGCGAAGAGCAGATTCCCCAAGTTGGAAAGGCTGAGAAAGCGTGAAACGGTATGGGGCTTTTGGAAGGGAATTCCACGCGCCCAAGGCAAGTGCGCTACCAGCTACGCCCCGACATTTGTTGCTCTTTTGGTTCTAGACCGCTTCCGCAATCCCAATACAGACCGGAGCCAAGGAGGACCAGCCCTCGACTAGCAGCCTTCCTCGAAGTGGCGCCAATTCTCTCGACTGAAGGAAAATGCCTGAAGGAAACATTACCCGTGTCGGATTCTACCGCGCGTCAATATCGCCGTATTGCATCGCTTAAGGACGCGGATGATTTTGCGAATTACATCGCGCACCTCGGTCTCGAACTGAATTTCGACCGCGAGCTGATCAAGGGCAAGGATGCGCCGCTCCAGCAGCCGTTTCAATCGGGCGGACTGCGCATCGGCAATCGTTTTTGTATTTTGCCCATGGAGGGATGGGACGGCACTGGCGACGGCCAGCCCTCGGAGCTCACCGTCAGGCGCTGGCGGCACTTCGGTGAAAGCGGCGCGAAGTTGATTTGGGGCGGGGAAGCTGTGGCTGTGTGCCGCGATGGGCGCGCCAATCCGAATCAGCTGCTCTCGAGTGATCAAACTCAGTCTTCACTCGAGCACTTGCGGCGCACGCTTGTTCAGGCGCACCAACAGAGAAGCGGGTCGAGCGATGATCTGCTAGTTGGTCTGCAATTGACGCACTCGGGCCGCTTCGCGCGTCCCAATCGCAAGGACCGCATCGAACCTCGTATTCTCTACCACCATCCGGTGCTCGACCGTAAGTTCGGGATTGAGCCGGATTCTCCGTGCCTGACGGATACGGAAATCGAGCACATCGTAGAGGACTTCGTCCGGGCTGCGGTACGGGCACAAAACGCGGGCTTCGCCTTTGTGGACATCAAGCATTGCCATGGATACCTCGGGCATGAGTTCCTGAGCGCAAGACCGCGTGCGGGCAAATACGGGGGAAGCTTCGAGAACCGGACGCGCTTTCTGCGTGAAATCGCCGCGGGCATCCGGCGCGACGCGCCTGATCTACTGATCGGCGTCCGTGTCAGCGCCTTCGACCTCATCCCCTTTCGCATGGGCGACGATCGCCGCGGGGAGCCCGAAAAGTTCGTCGCACCCTATCCTTATGCCTTCGGCGCCGACGAGTCGAATCCACTTCGAATTGACCTGACGGAGACTTATCAATTCCTAGATTTGCTCGATGAGTTGGAAATTCAATTGGTCTGCATCTCATGTGGCAGCCCCTACTACAATCCGCACATCCAGCGACCGGCACTGTTTCCACCTTCCGATGGGTACGAGCCGCCGGAAGATCCGCTAGCCGGCGTCGCGCGGCTCATTGAGGTGACGAGCCAGATCAAGTCGCGCTATCCGGGGATGGCGATTGTAGGATCCGGTTACAGCTACCTGCAGGAATGGCTGCCGAATGTGGCGCAACATTACGTGAGGACCAGCCAGGTTGATTTTGTGGGACTGGGCCGTATGGTGCTGGCATACCATGACCTGCCTGACGATCTGCTGCGCGGGACGCCGCTTGAAACCAAGCGGCTGTGCCGTACTTTCAGCGATTGCACAACCGGGCCGCGCAACGGACTGGTCTCCGGTTGCTTTCCGCTCGATCCTTTCTATCGCCAACACGCGGAAGCCGAGCTGCTCAAAATCGCGAAACAAAAACTGAAATCGACGCCGGTCAGATAGCGATGCATGTCCTGCCCGCGGAGGATGATGCACGATCTACGGCAACCCAAAGGAAATGATATTCGACCCGGCGGCCACCGCCACATATTGCTTGCCACGCACCATATAAGTCATGGGCGATGCTTTCCAGTTCTCGCTGGCTTGGAAATGCCAGAGGAGTTTTCCGGTGCGCGATTCGGCGGCCGCAAATGCACCGCTATCTTCGCAGAAAAATACCAGTCCGCCAGCTGTGGAAAGCACGCCGCCCCAAGAATTCGCGGTTCCGTTCTGCGGGATCTCCCAGGCAATCTTTCCGGTTTCGAGGTTAATGGCTCGCAGGAATTTCTGCCCGGGCTCACCGGGAATGTCGCGCGTATCGCCGCCGTAATAGGATTCGCCGGCTTTCCACACAGCATCTGCCTTGGTATAAATGTTGCACTTTTCAAGCGCCATCAGATAAAACAGGCCCGTGGCTGGATCATACGCATTCGAAAACCAGTTAGTCGCACCTTCCACCGCGGGACACGCCTTTACTCCCGGTATTGTTGGATCGGTCTCGTGGTTGACGATGGGGCGGCCCTTTTCGTCGATACTCTGGGCCCACGTGAGTTTGTGGACGAACGGAGTACCGCGCAGAAACTGGCCATTGGTTCGGTCGAGCACGTAGAAAAAGCCATTGCGGTTCGCCTGCAGCAGCAGCTTGCGCAGCTTGCCTTGAAATTCGGTGTCGACGACCATGGCTGTCTGCGCCGAATCCCAATCGTGCAGATCGTGCGGCGTGTATTGATAATGCCAGCGCACCTTGCCGGTCTCGGGATCGAGCGCCACGACTGAATCGGAATATAAGTTGTCGCCTTCGCGCTCGTCACCGTTGTAGTCAGGGCAGGGATTTCCAGTGGTCCAGAAAAGCAGATTCGTTTCTGGATCGTAGGTGCCGGTAAGCCATCCGGACGTGCATCCGTGCTCGAGCGCCTTGCCTTTCCACGTTTCCGAAAGCGGTTCTCCGGGCGCGGGAATGGCCCAGAAACGCCAAGCGCGCTCACCGGTGGATGTTTTGTAGGCCGCTACGAATCCGCGAATGCCCTCGTCGCCGCCCGAGGTACCGGAAATCACGAGATCCTTTACGATGAGCGGAGCCGAAGTCGCGCCGTAGTTCTGGCGGGAGTCAGCCATTTCGACTTCCCATAAGAGCGCGCCCGTGAGGCGATGCAACGCCAGTAGATGCGCGTTGTCGGTGACCATGAAGACGCGATCGCCGAGAAGCGCCACGCCGCGATTGATTCCACCCGCGGCATCACCCGAGAGACCTTTACTACGAGGCCGCCCGAAGTGCCAGATTTGACGCCCGGTGCGCGCGTCAAGTGCGTACGCTTCGTTGACTGACGTGACATACATGATGCCGTCAATCACGACTGCAGTCATCTCCAATTTGCGGGAGTTGCCAATCGAAAAACTCCAGCGCGGAGCGAGCGCAGTTATGTTGGACGCGTTGATCTGATCGAGCGGGCTGTGACGATTTCCCCCGGTTATTCCGTGATATGTGGGCCACTCGCCGGGTTTAGGGTCCGTGATTTGCGCGAACGACACTGCACCCGGCAGTGGCTTATCCTCCGGAAGCGATGCCATGTGCTCATCGGCTGAACGCGCGTGAATTCCGGTCAGCCGGCTCAGATACGCCAGTAGATTTTGCGCTTCGGTCTCGCCGGCTTGAAGCGGCGGCATGAGCGATTTCTGCTCGCGCTCGACGGATTGGATCTCCGGCTTCGTGAGCAGAGCAAACCGCCCGTCAAGCTCTAAAAGTTGCAGGTCGAATGTACTCTCGTTCTTGATCAGACCGCGGATGGACGTTCCGTCGCGGAGCCGCACGACTGCCGGCTGATATCCGGGCGTCATGCGCCGGCCGGGGCTCGAGAGCGCGCCTTGTATTTTGGCGAGACTGCGCCGGGTGCCTAAGTCCGAAAGATCCGGCCCCAGCCAACCCCCACGGCCGCGAATCATGTGGCAGGCGTTGCATTGACCCTTGCTGAGGAAGAACTGCTCACCCGCTGCCGCATCGCCCGGCGCTGGATTCTCCGCTGCGGGTGAGCTCATGGAGCGAACGAATTTTGCAAGTTCATTCAGTTGCGCCCCGGGAAGGTGAAAAGCCGGCATACCCGCAGCCGGGATGCCATTGCGAATCACGGTCCGCAAGTCCTCAAGAGATCGCACGCGGGAATCCGAGCGGCCGATGATGGCGGGACCGCGCTCACCACCGGCGCCATCAGCTCCGTGACAGGCCGCACATAGCGTTTCAAAGCGCTTTTTGCCGGGCGGCGCGCTTTGAGCCAGAGCCAGAGTGGCAATGAAAACCGTGAACGTAAGGATCCGGAAGAGAAGAGACACGCGATTATTTGCCAAACATCAGAGTACCGAAATGTTCCGGAACATGGTTGGGATCGCGGTTGATGACGCAGGTGGGCTGCCAGCACATGAAGTGGCGTTGCGAATCGGGTCCTAGGCCATCAATCCGATACAGGTTTGCGCGCCAGCGTGTGCCTTGAGCCACGGTTTGCTTGCTCACCGATTTCAGCGGCACGCGGACCGCCGCATACCAGACATGATTCGCCTTGTCGATCCGGGCCATCGTTCGCCAACCGGAATGCCAGTTCTTTTCATAACTCTCTTTACCGAGGTCGATCGCCAGATCCACCCAATCTCCGGTGGGCGCGACTTCGAATTCTCGGTAATGTTTGATGTCCTTCCAATCGTCACCCAGGAAAAATTCCACCACGTCGCGGTCCCAGAGCTTGTCGCGATCCTTGCTGTTGTCGGCCGGCAGCCAAAGGTTTAGCACCGAATATGGGCAGGTGAACAAAAGATAGAGGTCCGAATCGGTCCAGAAGCCGCGAACTTCGGTCTTGAGCTTCGGATAATCGATTTTGTGGCTGCAGTCCTTGTCAATGGAAGCTGATGCTGCGCGCGACCAGATGGCCGAGTGCGGATCGGTATTCAGCTCCGGTGCGGAAGACACGTGGGAGATCGAAAATGTTGCGGTCGGAAACGTGACCTGGCAGGGTTCCTCTGCCTTCGCCGCCAACCATGCAGCGGCCAGCAAAAAAAGTAGGATTCGCATAGAGTGTTCAGGGGCGGGCGTTTGCAGCATTGCGCAGTTGAGGCGCAAGGTCGTAAGCTTTTTCAAGCTCGGCGTGTGACTCGGCCTGCTTGCCCGCTTTCTCGAGGGCCAGCGCTAGATTATAGTGCGCCTCGGCATAGCGCGGCTTCAGGCGCAGAGCTTCACGAAACTCGCTTTGTGCTCCGCCCGTGTCGCCGGACTGTAACAATACCAGACCCAGGTTGTTGTGGGCCTCGGCAAAGCCCGGGTTCTTACTGATGAGCGAGCGGAAGACGTTGGCCGCAGCCGCCGTATCGTTTTTCTGGCTCAGCACCAATCCCAATTGTACGCGTGCGCCAGTATG
>QHXW01000573.1 GCA_003223115.1 Acidobacteriota bacterium | reverse complement strand
GGTGAAGGTAAACGTCCCGGCCGTCTTCGGGCTGCCGGTGATCGTGCCATCGGAAGGACTGAGAGACAGTCCGGGCGCAATGGCGCCCGCGCTGGTCGACCACGCATACGGCGGTTTGCCTCCGCTTACCACCACAGTCTGCGAGTAAGTCCCGCCTACCGTGCTGTCGGGCAAGGATGTGGTGGTGATGACCAGACTGGAGACAATGCTGATGGAGAAGTTCTTGGTTGAGTTGGCGGAGGCATTGTCCGTCACCTGGACACCGAAGTTGAAATTTCCACCGGTGGTAGGGGTGCCGCTGATCGCGCCCGTGGCGGGATTCAAGAGCAGGCCCGACGGGATGGTGCCTGCAACCACCAGCCAATGGTAAGGTGTGCTTCCGCCGGCTGCCGTCAGCGGCTGCGAATAAAGTTTGCCCACAACTCCGTCCGGTAATGGCGAAGGAGTGGCGATTATCAGGCCCCCGGCGATGGTCAGTGTGAAATCCTTACGGGCGGTGACCGACGCGTTATCAATGACCTGCAGGGTAAAGGTGAATGTGCCCGCGCTGATGGGTCTGCCGGCGATGCCGCCGTTTTCGGCAAACAACGTCAGTCCGGCGGGTAACGAACCAGCCGATACGGACCAGCGATAGGGCTTCGTCCCGCCCGCCGCGGACAAGTACTGACTGTAGAACGTACCGATTGATCCGCTGGGCAAGGTAGACGGTGTGGAAATCACCAGGCCGGAGGTTACCTGCAGCGTGAACTGTTTATTCGCAGTGACCGACGCGCGATCGGTGACTTGGGCCGTGAAGTTGAATGTGCCGGCGTTTGTCGGCGTCCCGCTAATCACTCCACTCGAGGCGTTGAGCGTCATACCGGCCGGCAATGCGCCCAAAGTGATGGACCAGCTGTAAGGCGTTACGCCGCCCGAGGCGGAAATGGTTTGCGAATAAAACGTGCCGGTACTGCCGCTCGGAAGATTCGGCGCCGTGTTGATGGCCAATTGCGGCGCAATGGTCAGTGTGAACTGTTGGCTGGCGGTGACGCCGTTGGCATCCTGTACCTGCACGGTGAAGGTGAAAGTTCCTGAACCATTGGGCGGGCCGCTGAGGACCCCGGTCGCCGAGTTCAAGCCGAGGCCGCCCGGCAATGCGCCGCCAATAGTGGACCAGGTGTAGGACGGTGTTCCTCCCGCCGCGATGAACGTCTGCGAATAGGTCACATTCACTTCGCCGGTTGGCATGGTGGGTGCGTTGGTGATGATCAGACCGTTCGCAATCGTAATCGTGAACTGCTTGCTACCCGTGACGCCTTTGGCATCGGTCACCTGGGCGGTGAAGTTGAAAGTGCCCTGGGCAATGGGAGTGCCGGTGATGGCGCCCGTCGAGCCGTTGAGTATCAAATTCGCGGGGAGCGCCCCTATAGTGATGGACCAGCTGTAAGGCGTTACGCCGCCCGAGGCGGAAATGGTTTGCGAATAAAACGTGCCGGTACTGCCACCCGGAAGATTCGGCGCCGTGTTGATGGCCAATTGCGGCGCAATGGTCAGTGTGAACTGTTGGCTGGCGGTGACGCCGTTGGCATCCTGTACCTGCACGGTGAAGGTGAAAGTTCCTGAACCATTGGGCGGGCCGCTGAGGACCCCGGTCGCCGAGTTCAAGCCGAGGCCGCCCGGCAATGCGCCGCCAATAGTGGACCAGGTGTAGGACGGTGTTCCTCCCGCCGCGATGAACGTCTGCGAATAGGTCACATTCACTTCGCCGGTTGGCATGGTGGGTGCGTTGGTGATGATCAGACCGTTCGCAATCGTAATCGTGAACTGCTTGCTACCCGTGACGCCTTTGGCATCGGTCACCTGGGCGGTGAAGTTGAAAGTGCCCTGGGCAATGGGAGTGCCGGTGATGGCGCCCGTCGAGCCGTTGAGTATCAAATTCGCGGGGAGCGCCCCTATAGTGATGGACCAGCTGTAAGGCGCGGTGCCGTCCGAGGCCATGAGCGTGACGCCGCTATACACGGCGTTCACTGTGCCACTTGGTAGTGTGGGGCCGTTGGTGATGCTGGGCCCGCTGACAATCGTCACCGCGAAATTCTGAGTGGAAGAGCCGCCGGCGCTGTCGGTAACCTTGACCGTGAAGTTAAACGTGCCTGGGGAGTTTGGTATACCGGTGATAGCGCCGGCGTTCGACAACTGCAACTGCGGTGGCATCGAAGTTGCGTTCGCCAGCGCAAACGTGTAGCCCGATCCGCTTCCGCCGGTCGCGCTTAGATTCACTTGCTGATACGGCGCGCCCGCTTCGCCTAGCGGCAAGGGAGACGTTGTAGTGATCACCGGGGCAGCAACAACGCTCAGCGCGAAGTCTTTAGTGGAGGAGCCGCCCGCGCTGTCAGTGACTCTAAGTGTGAAGCTGAAAGGACCGGCAGCAGTAGGAGTGCCTGAGATCACGCCGCTATTCAGTAGCAATCCCTGCGGCAGTGCCGTCGCATTCGCCAGCGCGAACGTGTAGCCCGATCCGCTTCCGCCGGTGGCAGCCAAATTCACTTGCTGATAAACCACCTCGACTTCGCCCTGTGGCAATGCCGAGGCCGTGGTGATGCTCGGCTCAGGGTTCACTGTCAGTGTGAGTGCTTGGCTGGTGGCGCTCACGCTGTTCGTGTCCGTGACTTGCACGATGATGTTGCTCACCGTGGTAGCTGTTGCCGCTAATGTCCCGGAGATCACTCCTGAAGTGCTGATCGATAAGTTGAGAGGTAGTGGGGCCGAAGTATTAGCAAGCGCCCACGTGTACGGTGGTGTTCCGCCCGTTGCTGTCAGAGTCACTCCTGCGCCAGTGGGTGGGGGATATGCAGCGGTTGCCTCGCCTGCTGGCAGTGAGGCTGTGGTTACAATCAGAGGCGGCGGAGAAATGACTAGCGTCAGGATGGAGCGAACCGCGGTAATAGAATCCGTCACCTGCACCGTGACGTCATAGTTACCGGTCAGCGGACTCAATGCGGTGAGTGCTGCGCCGGAGACCGATAGCCATGGCGCTGAAGGGTTCACGGACACAAGTGACCAAGTGTAGGTACCTGATCCGCCTGAGGCTGCTAAGGGTGCACTGTATGCGATGCCCTGTGTGCCACCTGGCAGAGGGCTGGTTGTTGTGATCTGCAACTCGGCATTGATTGTAATAGTGAGTTGTTTGGTGTCGGACAGCAAAATATCACTTGCTTGTACAGTGAAAGTGAATGTTCCCTGGGAAGTGGGCGTGCCGCTGATCAACCCACTGTCTGGATTTAGACCCAAGCCGACCGGCAGGGGACCTGAGCCGGACGCTAACGACCACGTACAGCACAGCGCCAGGTCGCTGGCTGTGAGCTGCAGTGAGTAGCCCGGATTCATCTGGACGTCGCCGTCAGGCGGCGTTACAGGTTGAATCGTCGGCCCCAATCCGCTCGCCACTCCCCCAAAACACAACACCACTATGACTGCCAGAAAGCAGCGTGTGACTGTGTTTCGGATCAGCGGCGCGATCTGCATTCGGGGCCCCGGTCTAACTCAATTTAGTGCGGCGGTTGAAAAACTGGAGTGCTGGGAACAAGCACCGTTCCAGGCGGCACAACCGTTACAGACTGGCTCGACGAACCGTGGCCTCTGGCGGCCACCAGCCCGCCGGCTGCCGCTCCGCCCACCAGCGCGATCCACAAG
>QHXW01000572.1 GCA_003223115.1 Acidobacteriota bacterium | reverse complement strand
CAGCGCCGGCTATTTTGAAACCGTCGGACAGCCGGTGCTTCGCGGAAGAGGTATCAGAAATGCGGATGCGAGGAACACGGAGAACATCGCCGTGGTGAACGAGACATTCGTCCGCCGGTTCTTCCCCAACGAAGATCCTCTCGACAAGCACTTCGGCATCGACATGCCGGCCTATGCGCGTACCTACCGGGTGGTCGGCGTGGTCCGCGACGCGAAATACACGCAGCCGACGCGGCCCCCGCGCCCCATGTTTTTCGTGGCTTTGACCCAGAGCGCGAAATACAAAGAAGACCTGATGCAAATCATCGACTCCCGATCGCACTTCATCGGCTCCGTGCTACTCCGCTCGCACGCCAAGACCGGCTATCTGGAACCACTCCTCCGAAAGGCTTTCGCTGAGGCCGACCCCAATCTGACCATCATCAGCGTGCGCACGATGAACGAACAGACCGCATTGGTGTTCGACCAGCAGCGGGCGGTGGCCAGCCTCGCGGGACTGTTCGGCGTTGTGGCGCTCATCCTTGCGGCGGTGGGACTGTACGGCGTGACCGCTTACACAGTGGTGCAGCGGACCAGTGAAATCGGCATTCGCATGGCGCTCGGCGCGGATGCAGGCGGCGTGCTGCGGCTGGTGCGGCGGGGCGCATTTACGATGGTTGGCATAGGCCTCATGCTCGGGATTCCGCTCGCGATCGGAGCCGGCCGTCTCATCTCGGCTCAGTTATACGGCGTCAACGGATGGGACCCAATGGCGCTTGGGATCGCGATCACCGCACTTGCCGTTTGCGCATTCGTCGCGGCAATCATCCCGGCGCTGCGTACTGCCTCCATCGACCCGATTGAGCGCGCTGAGCACGGAGTAGGCGAGGTCGAAGCAAGTTCAGCTCAACTTGCCGCTGTCCCGCCAAGGGCCGCGCCATAGCAGTGTGACGAAAAGCACGGAACGGCTGAGATCACCAGATTCTCCAGCAGGAACCACAGAGTGTGGGTAGCAAAGGCCTCGCGCAACCATTGAACTTGGTTCGGAGTGAGCCATAGCGCCAGCCTGGGCAGCAACACATATCGCACTAGCTAGCGCAAGTTCGGCGGCGCCCATCAACGTTGCGGCCAGTAGGGCTTTAGCGAGCCGGCTCAGGGGAACTCGATCAGTCATGACCAGCGGGGACTCCGATCTCATGTGTCAGGCCCGGTTTGCTCCACTTCCTGCGACGCAGCGGCGGGACCGCGCTAGAGACCAGCAACAGGAAGAATAATTTCATATCAACACACTGTATCCGGAATTCGGTTTTAGATCGACCGGCTGTTTCGTCGCGTCGCGGGCACAGCTTGCAAATGATTGGCGCGCCGGGCTAACGTCTTGGTGGACGGTCCGTCAAAAGAAGAGCCGTGACACCTATATTGGAAAGCTGGGACGTGAAACTTGGCGCAGAATGACCCGGTGGCAGCCGAGAGCCATGGACTGCTAACGCTCGACAGCATCCTGCGGGACCTTCGCTACGCTTTCCGAGCGCTGAGGCGTGATGCCGGGTTTGCCACCTTTGCCATTCTGGTGGTGGGATTGGGCGTGGGCGCGAGCTCCACCGTGTTCAGCATTGTGAATGCGGTTCTCATACGGCCCCTTCCCTTCCGCGATCCTGGCCGTCTGGTGTGGATTTTCAACCACGAAGAAAACAGCGATCTGTCGGGCCAAACTACACAGGTAGGACACTTCCTGGACCTGCGCCGGGAGATTCATTCGTTTTCCGATCTCGCCGCGTATTTCGCCTTTTACGGCGTGGGCGATAACAAGCTCACCGGGCAAGGCGAACCGGAGCGTCTCAGCGGCGTGCCCGTTTCCGCAAACTTTTTCCAGTTACTGGGTGTTCAGCCCCAGCTTGGCAGGCTGTTCACAGCGGAAGAATGTAAATGGAACGGACCGAAGGTAGTGCTGTTAGGCCATGGGCTGTGGGTCAGGCGCTTCGCCTCTGACACGGGAATCGTCGGGAAGCACTTGACGCTCAACGACGAAACGGTCACCGTAGTCGGCGTTCTGCCGGAATCATTCGATCTCGCATCGGTTTTCGCTCCAGGCAGTCACATCGATCTTTACTTTCCTTTTCCACTCACCGCCGAGACCAACCGCTGGGGAAATACGCTGGCGATCATCGGCCGCTTGAAACCAGGGGTGACTCTCCCGAGCGCTCAGGCCGAGGTGACAATCATATCTAGGCACCTCACGGACGCTCACCCGAGGGATCGCAACGATTTTGCCGCAAGGCTCAGTTTCCTGCGTGAACATGTCAGCGGCCGTCTGCGTCCGGCTTTCGTTGTACTCGCATGCGCCGTGGGCCTGGTGATGCTGATCGTCTGCGCGAATCTTTCAAACTTGTTGCTGGCGCGGACTGCCACGCGTCAAAAGGAGATTGCGATTCGCACGGCGCTCGGTGCAGGACGGGCGCGTCTGATTCGCCAGATGCTGACCGAAAGCGTGGTCCTCTCCTGCTACGGCGCGGTTCTGGGCATTGTGCTGGCGCTGGCGGGGACGCGCGCTCTGGCCCACCTGGACGCCATCAGCATCCCGCTGCTGCAAGATGTCCGCATCGCCGCGGGCATACTCGGCTTCACAGTGTTGATGGCGATGCTGACCGGCCTGATCTTCGGCCTGGTGCCGGCGCTTCAGGTCCGTTCCTTTTCCATTCATGACGATCTAAAAGATACCAGCCGCGGATCGACTGAAGGCAAAGGGCACACGTGGATTCGTAGCGGCCTGGTTATCTCGGAGGTGGCTTTT
>QHXW01000570.1 GCA_003223115.1 Acidobacteriota bacterium | reverse complement strand
TGGCTGTATTCGCGTTATTCGCTCTCGCGCTCGCGGCGATCGGCATCTATGGAGTGGTAGCCTTCGCTGCGGAGCGGCGAGCCCACGAAATGGGAATCCGTATGGCCGTGGGCGCGCAGCCCCGCGATGTGCTGCGCCTAGTTGTCGGGCAAGGACTCCGGCTGGGCTTAGTGGGTGTCTTAATCGGAGTCGCCGGAGCACTAGCCATCAGCCGGATCATTGTTGGCATGCTCTACAACACTGGTGCAGGCGATCCGATTACGTATGTGGCCGTCTCGATCATCTTTCTCGGAATCGCCCTAGTCGCCAGCTATCTCCCAGCACGACGGGCCGCACGCCTCGACCCAATGATCGTATTGAGGTGGGAGTAAGATATCGAGCGGGAAGTGACCTGTTCGGCTGTTCCGGAGGGTTTCGGCAATCATGAAGTTGGCGGGGAAACGGCGTTCGAGGAAGTGTCAGATCCCGCTGTGGGCGAATTGTCTGGTTCTGCGAAAGGCAGGAGCCCTCGCCGAGAAGGCACAGATCGCGGCTGAGAATTCTGCAGTGATAGTATTTGCGCGCTCCTCCGTAGCGCGCGTCGGGAGAACCTCGTTTTCTCTTGACAAAGACCTATCATGGACGTCGGCCACTCGGAAACTGACGCGGTCCACAAACGGGTTCGAGGAGATCATAGCCGGTCACGATTGGTCAGGCTCAAAAGGAACATGACCGGACTGGTAGCCCCTCGAGGTGAGTTCAACGAGGCCAGAGCCGCCTGCAAACAACGAGCGCTCAAGGTTATGGTTAAAAAGGCACGAGCGATTATCAGCGCAGGACAAGAGTTTTGTGGGGCGATCTCATCCGGCCGTTTACTCGTGACGCAAAGCGAGAATAGGATCAACCCGGGATGCGCGCCTGGCTGGGAGATAGCCCGCTAGCGCGCCTGTCGCTGATAAGATCATTATCGCTCCGCCAATAGCGAGGGGATCGGTTCCGGTAATGCCGAACAGTTGAGCAGAAACGACTCGGCCGGCAGCCAGCGAGAGGGCCAGACCGATCGCAGCTCCGATCGAGACCGTTGCGATCGCTTCCCGCAGCACCATTGCCACGACATCGCGACGTTGTGCTCCCAGCGCCATACGAATACCGATCTCGCCGGTCCGCCGTGCAACCGAGAAAGCCGTTACGCCGGAGAGGCCCACGCAAGCCAGCAGCAGCGCGAGCCCACCAAACAGAGCCACCAGCGCCGCCATTATGCTTTGGTCAATCATCGAATCTGCGACGATCTGCGTCAGCGTTTGCTCGCGGAAAATTGGGAGTTTCTTTTCCACAGATAGAAGCTGACGGCGGGCTGTGGCGATCATCCCAGCGGGATCGCCAGCGGTTCGGACTTCGAACATGGCTCGGCTCATCTGTTGCGGTGGCAATTGGAGAAACGGAAAATACACGACGCGGACGGGAGGCTCGTTAAGCCGCCGCTGCTTAGAATCCTTCACAACACCAACGATCTGGAACAGTCCAAGGTTTTGTTCTACGCCGAGACCTATGTTGCGGCCGAGCGGGCTCTCGCCCTTGAAGAGGTCTCGCGCAAACGTTTCATTGATGACTACGACCTTGGGTGCCGTCTCGTTGTCGCGTGAAGTGAAATCGCGACCAAGAAGGATGGAAATGCCGGTTGTCTGGAAGAAATGCGCTCCCACGGCGCTGAAGCTGCTGTCCATGTTTTGTCCGGGGCCGGGAGTGTAACCGGGAATTGAAATGAGATTTGTCCAGACTCCTCCAGCGATGAGACCGGTCTGCGAGAGGCTCGCGGATCGAACGCTAGGGATCGCTTCCAGTTGCTCGAGCAGTCTCTTATATAACGCGGTAATTCGCTCGCCTTTGTAGCCGATTAGGGTAGGATCCACCGATAGTACCAGGACATGCTCGGGTCGGAAACCAAGCTCGACGTGCGCCAGGTTCTGGAGACTCCGCGTGAACAGCCCCGCCAGGACCAGTAGCATAAGAGACAGCGCCATCTGAGAGACCACCAGCGCGCGGCGGAGCCGGTTTCGAACGGGCCCTGCTGCGCAATTCACGCTCCCTTCTTTTAGCGAACGTGTGATATCGACGTGGGTGGCACGGGATGCCGGGGCGAGCCCAAAGGCCAGGACGGTCAATAGCGACACTACTGCCGTGAAGATCAGGACCCTTGCGTCCGGGGTCAGGTCGAGCGCCACAGTTTCCGGTAGAAAAAAGCGCAGGGCGTTTAGGCCCCAGGAGGCGAACAGCAGAGCGACAGCGCCACCAATCACGGCGAGGAAAAGGCTCTCTGTCAGAAGCTGTCGGATGAGTCGGCCGCGACTGGATCCCAACGAGAGGCGCAGAGCGATTTCCTTCTGCCGGCCGGCGTTGCGGGCGAGCAGCAAGTTGGCAACGTTAGCACATGCGATCAGCAGCACGGAGCCGACGACTGCCATCAGAACTGCAAGGAAAATGCTGGCGCCTGGTTTGCTCAGAGGAGTGGATCCCCGCCCGCCGGGTTGCAGCGCAATTCGCCAGGAGGCATATCCCTTCATGTCGGCATCAATTACGTGCTGCTGGAAAACGACGTTCAGATCGGCGGCTGCTTGAGCAGCGCTAACACCACGCCTTAGCCGCCCCATGCCCTCCAGCCACCAGCTCCCTGGACTGTTGAACTGTTCGGAGTTCTGGTTGATTTGAGGGTACATTTTCAGGGGAACGAATACGTCCGGTGACATTCCGGTGGAGGTGCCGAAGAAACGTCGCGGCGTTACACCAATAACTGTAAACGGATGAGCATTGATTTCTATGCTCTTTCCCACTACGGAAGCATCGCGTCCGAAGCGCCGTTCCCAGTAGTCATAACCGAGAACCGCGACGGGTTGGTCATCCGCCGAAGTGAAGACACGCCCTGCAACCGCCCGGACGCCCAGGACGGAGAAGTAGTCATCGGAAACGTACAGGCCGCCGTTCCGCGCCAACTCGGCCCCGCCCTCTACACTTACGTTCATGGCGCCCCCCGCGGACACGAATACGCCCGCGAGGGTCTGATTGCGATCGCGGACCGCCTTAAACAGCGGATACGAGAAACCGGCTGTGTTGCCAGGCTCAGACTCCGCTCCAATGAAAAAGAGGTCATTCGGATTCAAGACTGGCAGCGGTCTCAGGCCCATGGCGTTCACAAGAGTAAAGATCGCTGTATTAACGCCGATTCCGAGGGCGAGCGACAGCACAGCAATCGCAGTGAATCCCGGGGAACGCCACATTCCGCGGATTGCGTAGCGGAGGTCCTGCCGGAGAGTATCGATGAACGCGACACCCCTCGCGTCGCGGCATTCTTCTTTGAGCTGTTCGATTCCGCCAAAGGTCAGCCGAGCCCGCCGGGCCGCCTCCGCCGGATCCAAACCCGTCTGCACGTATTTTTCAACCTGCCGCTCGAAGTGAAACCGGAGCTCCTCATCCATCTCGTCCTCTACGGCCTTCCGCCGAATCAGCGCCCGCAGCCGATAGAACACAACGACCCTCAAGTCTCCCGCGAATCTAAGTCACACCGCAGCGTCGTAACGGGTTCGATGCGCGCTGCTCGTACGCACGGAACGTACGTGGCGGAGGCTGATGCCGCAATCACCAAGACAATGCCCATCCCGTAAGCCAACTGATCAACCTTTTCGAACACGAACACATCCAGTTGTGAAGCCAGAATACGAGACACACCCAGCGCCGCCGTCGCACCCACCGCGGCGCCGATGCCCGCCAATTTCAGCGATTGTTTCAAGACCAATCTCACAACGGAACCACTACTCGCTCCGAGCGCAACCCGGATACCGATTTCCTTCGTGCGCTGCGTCACCAGATACGACAGAATGCCGTAAATGCCAGAAAGCGTCAGCAGCAGCGCGATACAGCCGATCGCCGACGAGACCCAATAGGCCGCGCGATACGGATAAAGCTGCCCCGTCAGGGCTTCGTCGATGGGGTGGATTTCGTCCACGGCTCCGGGCATCGAAGCCGTGATTGCTTTGTCCAGGGTTCCGAGTGCAACCTCGGCATCACGTTTCACACGCACCAAAAGCACATACCCGGCGGCGTCAGCTCGGCCAGGGAAGAAAACGCAGGTTTGATCGATGCCATATCCCACATACCCGTTCACCGCGTCGCGCGCGATCCCGATGACGCGGACTACCCTTTGCGGTGGAATGCCAATTCTGAGATTCTCTGCCAAACTCCGCGGCTGCTGCGGATCCTGCTCGATCCGAAGAGAACGTCCCAATGCATCGCCTCTCGGCCAGAACAGCCGTGCCGTCGCCTGGCTGATAACCACCACCGGCTCTCCACCCTGGGCTTCCTCGGCGGTGAACTTACGGCCGCGCACGATCGGCAACTCGAACACCGAGAAATACTCCGGCGAAACGTAAATGTATCCAGCCCAGCTCCGTTCAGAGCTGCTATCTGGCGTTACCGGCATCCACGGAAGCGAGCCTACGAATGGAAGCTTGCTCGCCGACGCTACACTGCGTACCGACGGTTCTGAGGCCAGTTGCTGAACCACTTTCGCTCGAAACTTGTCAACAATATCCATGGCCACTACGCCGCGCGTCTTGAGACCGACATCAAAGTGCTCGATGCGGTTGCTCGCGCGCAGTAGAGCCATAGCGCAAATCAGAAGCAGTACCGAAACCGCAACTTGTCCCACAACGAGGGCGTTACGCAGCCGTGCTGGTCGGAAATCAGTGGTGAACTCTCCCCTCGCAGCTTGCATGACGTTCGACCGAGTCGCCTGGATCGCAGGCGCTAGGCCAAACAGCAGGGCGGATAAAACGGCCGCGAATAGCATGAATCCCAATACCCGCAGATCCGGCTGTAATGGTAAGAGAGTCACGTATTCCGTAAAGCCGCGAGGCAGCGTCGCAAACATGAGCCGCTCGCCCAGGTCGATCGTAGCTTTGGAAACCGCAAAACCGGCAACCGCGGCAGGCAGCGCCAAGAGAACACTCTCCGTCAACAATTGACGGACGAGTCGCGCGCGAGCCGCGCCGATCGCCAGGCGTATCCCGATCTCCCGCTGCCGCGCCATCGCCCGCGCGAGCAACATGTTCGCGACGTTGGCGCAGGCAATCAACAACACCAGTCCGAAGGCCGCAAAGACCGGAGTTAAACCCGCCACTACTAAGGGGTCCATGGCTATCGTGGTGGCTTCTGAATGGAGAACCGCGGCAGTCGCCCTTTCGGTGTCGGTCCGGTCCGCCGTCCTCTGCCGTGCCCAGATTGTCAGCGCAGTCGCCGCGTGCCGCTGATCCAACCCTCGACGCAATCTACCCACGATGCGGAGCCGTTGAGGTTGTTCCACGCCAAAAAGATTCGGTCCTTCCTCTAACTGAGGGGCCATAGTCAGGGGCGCCCAGAATTCCCGCGGCACCTCGCCCAGCCCGTGGAACCCCTCCCGCGCCACGCCCACTACCTCCAGCTGATAGCCACGAATAGCAAGCTTTTTCCCGATGATGTTCGGATCGCCAGCGAACTTATCTTTCCAAGCCGAGTAGCTGATCACAACAACCGGTGCGCTTCCGGGGCCTGAGACGTCTGCCGCCAGCAGTGTCCGCCCGATAGCGGCATTGATTCCCAGCATGCGGAAGTAGTTGCCGGTCACGAGATCACCGAACAGAGTGTGACCCTCCACTCGCACGAAGGGCACGGGGTCTCTCCCGATCACTTCGCTGAAAGCCGGATTCTGCTTCTCGAAATCCTGAAATTCCCGCCAAGTGAACAGGTGCCCACCTCCGTCTCTTTTCTGCCACGTGAACAGATACAGGCTATATGGGTCCCGCACACTCAGCGGCCGCAGTACGTACGCGTTGAAGATCGTGAAAACCGGTGTGTTCAGCCCTAGACCAAGCGCGATGGTAGCCACCACCGTCAAGGCAAACCCAGGCGTCCGCCGGAAACCCCGGATCGCATAACGCACATCCTGAAGCGCGGTGTCAATAAACATCACACCCCGCGCCTCCCGGCAGTCCTCCTTGATGCTTTCCGCTCCCCCAAACTCCATCCGCGACCGCCGCACCGCCTCCTTTCTGGAAAGGCCCGACCTGACGTACTTCTCCACTTGCTCATCAAAGTGAAAGCGCAACTCCTCATCGAGCTCGCTTTCAACCACGTTCCGGTGGAAGAGTGCTCGAAACCGATACAGTAGGTCGCGTACCATGAGTATCCGCTACGCCATGTCGAGCACTTGTGCAACGGCCGCGCTCAGCTTCCGCCAAGCTCCGGCTTCACTATCCAGTTGCTTTCGGCCGCCTCGAGTCAGGTTGTAATACTTGGCCCGGCGACTGTTCTCGGACATACCCCAACGAGCTTTGATCCAGCCGCGGCGTTCAAGTCTGTGTAGAGCTGGATACAACGAGCCTTGCTGAACCTGAAGCACATTGCTTGAGATCTGTTGAATGCGCTCCGATATACCCCAGCCGTGCTGCGGTTCGAGCGCCAGCGTTCGTAAAATGAGGAGATCTAAAGTGCCTTGCGGCAAGTCAATACGTTCGTTGGCCACTTGTTACCCTTTCGCTTCTACAAATCGAGAGATTACCATTCCCGCTGTCGAAGCGCAAGGGGTAGCTCCTCTAGTTCTGCGATTCAGACACTGGGGGTGCCGTCGGGGTGAGTTCGGCTGGGAACGGGGTTGCACGGCGAGCCGGACGGTGATGTCGGATCGTCGGGCCTTGGGAGTGGAGGGTGGGAGCGCATAGCTGGAGACGGCAATCAAGAATACAATGCGAGGGGACGGGCATCATTGGGAGGCGTGGCCAGTTCCGCAAGGAAAGGAAGGGACGGGCCGACGAGGGGAATGCCTGGGGCTGACCTCAGGCTGGCGCCTTCGGCAAGAGCCTGACGTCGTGAGCACCGGCCCGCCCGGAAGGAGCCTAAAAATAACTGAAAGGACACCGCAGCAGCCGTAATCTTCTATTTATGGTCTATGCATAAGTCGCATAACAGACTGTTCGGCCGTGAGCCCTAAAAATTATATCGAGACTAGCAGAATCTGGTCCTGAATCGAGCGGCGCACGGTAAGGTCGTCTGGTGCGTGTTCGAGCGCTCTCCTGTAAGCCTGTAAAGCAGCGTCGCGCGAGCCACGCTTCAGGTGTATATTCCCGATCTCGATGTGCACGAAAAATGCGCTAGGGTCAGCCGTTGCCGATTCCCTCAGCAGGCGTTCCGCAGCTTCCAAGTCCGGCTTTTCGGCGTAGGCTCGTACAATCCCAAGACTGTAGAGGTTCCTGGCCAGCCTGCCATGCACGTCAAACGTCCCTCGAAACACCAACATGTTACCGAAGCGCGCCACCGGCCTAGCCGCTCGTAAGGCCGGAAGATCCCACCACAGTCTCCTGGCAATTGCTCTAGCACTGATAATCATGGTCCCCGACCAGATCCCCAAGTTCATCCGCATTTCGTCTCGAGTCGATCGCGCCCGAGCCACTCAAGGCCTCTCGCCTTCCTTTCCGACAGGCCAACGTTGTAAGTGATGTAGGGTATTTCGCCGGTGGGCTGGATTACCTGATGGTAGAACCGAGCCAGCTCTTTGCCACGCTGCGACATATCAATGTCTTCGTCATCGAAATAAAACCAGGCATCGCTTGCGCGACCTATGGTTTCGTTGAAATATTCCCATGGGCGGCTTACCGGCAACGCCGACACTGCAGCGGCGAGGAAGGCAAGGGCCACGAGGATTTTGGGAATCTTTGCCTTCGCCGTCAGAGTATATGCGAAGTCAGGCCTGCCAGAATCGCGAGAAATGGAACAGCCGGTAGAGCATGGCGAACTCCCGCGTAGGTCGCGCCGTGCCGCAAAACTAAAAAGAAGCAGAACAAGCCTGTAAGCAATACCGCGGCCGGCAGGTTCCAGTGACGGGGGAAGCGGCCGGTGAGAAATAGAAAGAGACCTGAGAGCGCGAGAAGGATCAAGCCAATGGGTAGCTTGACGGCGACCACGCCCGGGAAAAAGTACCAGGGCGCCCTGGCGTAGTACAAGTGACCAAAGGCCAGTTGCTGAAAAGCACGACCTTCGAGACCGGCGTGCACCGTGTCGGCGAAGCCCCAGATGTAGGCTCGCGGCACGAGATGGGCCGCCGCCATCTGCGTCAGCACAAACTGATATGCAGGTGAACTTACGTCGCCAGTCTTGGCCGCCAACGGGCGGTTGAAAGCTTCGTTGTCTGTACTGCTTTCTCTGAAGCGAAAGAAATACAGACTCCAGAGAATGACAACCGCAGCCAGCAGAACACAAAAGAGCTTTCCGAATCGCAGGAGACGTGTGTCCCAGGCTCGAGTCACCGGCACGAAAATGGCGAGGACGCCACCGGTGAGCGCCACGAAAATGTAGAAGATCGGCGCGGAATGTTTTGTGCCGAGGGCCAGACCCAGTGCGGCCGAACACAAAGCCAAGTCAGGCCAGCTCCAAGAGCTAAAGGCGCGCGTCGCCAGCACCACGGCTGTCGCGGACAGTAGCGCAACAGGCAGGTCGGTCATCACCACGGGAAGATGAGCGGCCACGGTCGGATCGCCAGCTCCCAGCACGTAGCCGGCAACGGCCAGATTGATCACTTGCTCCTTAATTTTTCACCGCTCATCGGAGGAACTCAAGGATGCCGATGCCAAGGCAATTGAATTGTTAATTAGGTCTCCGTATAAGGAAAAGCTGCCGAGTGCGGCTGTGTTTCTACGCGCAGTGTCTGAAAGCTGCAGACAGATGCCGAATCTATTCGAGCCACAAGTGGGCAACAGAGTCCTCGGTTGCGACGGTCAGGTGGGGATGAATAGATTAGTAGAGCTTGCGCCGCACCTTAATGGCTCGAACTCGGAACAGGTGGCCGCATTACCGTTGTCGTCGCGCGTCGCGGTGGATCCGTGGAACGACAACAATGAGCTCGTAAAACCGGCCTTGATGAGACCGGTCTCTTCGCGTGAGAAGATGTCCTTTGAAATGATGCCAGTGATGTTGAGCCCAAAGCCAAGAGAGGATTCTCAGCCGCCAGACAACCTAGCATGGTTGACAGCGGATAGATCAACCCTACCGGCGTGGCCCGCGTGGAAGTAGTGCCCTCTACGCCCTGCGCGCGGACCTTAAATGCATCCTAGTACGAATCGTAAAGGACCCGAAGACCAGCAGCGAGCATAGGGCTGCAGCGTATGCGGAACTACTTTCCCTGACCCACCGGATGCCCAAGGCTATCGTCGATGTCAACGTGGAGGAGAAGGGCAACCCTTGATCGGCGGCATGGATCAATTCGGGTGGGACGCGTGGCGCGGCCGGGCCGGAAGGGCGCGCCCAATAGTTTCCAGGAAGGTGTTGCACAACATCCGTTTTGTGACAAGAGTAGCGGAGGAAAGAACTGGGCTTTCGAGGGCCGACCGTGATGCCGGTTCAACCCTGTGGTTCGCAAGAACTCATGCTGCTTTTAAGCCGCCATTGAATCAGCGGCTTGCGGCTCTTAATGCCGGGCTGATAACAATGTTACGCCTTAGTTATCTCAGTGGCACCTCGTCGTATTCGTCGGATAGGCCGGACGAAGTTTTGCGGACCGCAGGACAATTCCTTGCCTGTCGCGCAGTCGCATTCCATCCCATGCCTTCGGCAAACTCGGCGTCATAACGAACGAATGCAAACGCAGCCAAGTACGGCGTTCGGATTCGAGGCGTTTTGGAACGGCCTGAAACCAAAGCATAAGATCTTCACTTAAACGTGTGAGTACTCAGACATTCTCTACAGTTGGAGGCGAATGATATGGCTTAGAGAGGTCAGATTAAGCGCGGCGTCTCAAGACAAGGAGGCGAAATGGCGGAGAGGGGGAGATTCGAACTCCCGGAACCCGTAAAGGTTCAACGGTTTTCGAGACCGCCGCATTCGACCACTCTGCCACCTCTCCGACGAGACACCATTGTTAGCTTGCCTGGGTGGATGCCAAAAAGTGAAGAACCCACTGAGCCATAAGTTACTGATGCTATTGGACGCCTTTTCGGTCGTTGTATCGTTTTCCTCAAGCTAATTACACCCGGAATCGCCCTCGTCCCGTAAGTTGTTGAAAATACAGTTGCAGACAAGGTGGGATTCGAACCCACGGAACCCGTAAAGGCTCAACGGTTTTCGAGACCGTCCGATTCAACCAACTCTCGCACCTCACCCTATTCCAATCTACCTGATTTCCCAATCACTTGCAAAGATTGTCACTACACCGATTTTTTCTTAGGCGGCTCGATTGTCACTAGTTTGTCACTACCGCTGCCGAGTTGCGCGATCGCACGCTTTTTCGCCTCGCCGTTTGTGTGCGCGTACCGCATCGTCACCGAAACAGCCGAATGCCCCAGCAGTTCCTTCACTGTCACCAGATCCACACCCAAAAACGAGTGTGGCTCTCATCCTGGACATTGACCTCAAGCTGCGCGAACAGCCATCCGTAGCGGACGAAGTGTCAATTCTATAGCAGGCTCCCAACGGTCACTGAGTGCGAGAGCTCGGAGCTGCACGATGTGTTGGCCTGTGTCCTCCTTCCAGCGCGCCCCACAGCGCTTCATCCGCATTTCAAACAGACTCTTACAGGTTGCCTCGACATTGCCAGTACCGAGCGCCAATCCAAGTCGGCGCGCACGGGCATAATTCATGCGATCCGTTTCGCAGCCATGGTTTTGTAGATAGGAGATCGCCTCACGCACCGGATGATCCGTGCCTACACCTTCATCGCGCCCCGAAGCGATCAGTTCCTTGAGAATGTCGGCTGCTGCGCTGCTGCGGTGGA
>QHXW01000145.1 GCA_003223115.1 Acidobacteriota bacterium | reverse complement strand
GGGAGCTTGCCTGTTGGTGATTGCATCTGCATCTGCATACGACGAAAGATCCGCTTCAATTTTCCGACAGACTTGTGGGGGGGGCCAGCCGAACGGCTGTTTTTTGTACGGGAGATTTCGATTTGGATCGGGTTGGCGGGCACTTCTGGCCGGATAAGTACAGTTCCGGGCGCTTCAAGAAATAACATCCAAGAAATTTGCGCATTGCTGCAAGGACGATTCGTCGATACGATTAGAAGGGATATTCGTGTTAACCTCACGGGCTTTGTCGAGAACTCTGACCGGCATAGCCATGTAGTGCAGCTCTATGAGCACGATCACCGTCTTCTCATCAGGCAGCAGGCGGAAGTGGGCTTTGGATTCTTAACCGCGACCGTAAAGCGAGCGGAATCCTGCTACCTCTTGAAATGTTTGCTGAGCGACAGGCGCTGATGCTGGTAAGACGATCCGATTCCCTGCCCGTAGACCTTGCTGGGCGGACCCAATAACCGCTCAAAAACCAACCGCCCCACTACTTGTCCGTCTTCGAGCAGAAACGGTACTCCATGCGACCGCACCTCGAGCACCGCATGCGTGCCCTTGATGTCGTCGGCGCCGTATCCGAATCCCGGATCGAAAAATCCAGCATAGTGAATGCGAAACTCGCCGACAGAAGGATCGTAAGGAACCATTTCAGCAGCGAACGTGTTCGGAATTCTGACGCGTTCCTTTGAAGCCAGAATGTAGAAGTCCCTGGGATCTAGCACCATGTTGCGGGATCTCGTGCGCTGAATCGGCTCCCAGTATTCGAGTGGATCGTAGTAATTGATCCGGCTCAAATCCACCAGCGGCGTGTTGCGCCGTGCCCGGTATCCAATGACCTCGGAATGCTCGTCGCCGTTCAAGTCCACCGAAAGCCAAAGGCTCTTGTTGGAAATCATCGCGTCAGCCGGCGCTTCGTTCTCCGTGTATACCAGCGTTTCCTGCTCGTGTAGCCGCTCGAGTTCGGTATCGGAAGGCGGCGGATTACCGCGGCGCAAGCGAAGCTGATTGAGCCGCGTGCCCTGCTGGACCACGATGCTGAATGTGCGCGGCACGATCTCGGTGTACAGCTTGCCTTTGTAACCCGCGGACACACGCTCAAATTCGCCGCCGAAATCGGTGATGAGCCTTGTGAAAACATCCAGGCGGCCCGTAGTGCTCTTGGGGTTGGCCTTGCCGGAGATGTCCGCCGGGAGACTCAGTTCCTCGAGCAGCGGCACCATATAGACGCAGCCGCGTTCAAGCACGTTGGGCCGCGTCAGGTCCAGCGGGTACAACTGAAATTCCTCGAGCTTGTCGGTGACACGCGCGTTGCGGCTGGATAGAAAGCTGGCGCGGATACGATACGCGATCGGACCGATTCGGAGGTCCAGGCTCGAAGGTTGAATTTGTTCCGGAGCAATAGGCTGGCTGGCTTTTACGTGACCGGCGGCCACCAGTTCTTCGATGCTCTGCGCCGGCAGAATGCCGGTGGTGTGCCAAGCGGAACTCTCGCGCAGCTCATTAAAAAGGTAAGGCGTGCTGCCCGTGATCATTCTGCTGATGGTACATCACAGCCCGGCGGCGGCACATCACAACGAAGGGTTCCGATGAGTTCGCTCACGTGCGTGATTTTTTGCTCCGCCAGGAAATGGGTTAGCTCGCGTGCCACGCGCAAGGGCGATTCAGGGTCCCAGAAGCTGGCCGTGCCTACTTCAACGGCGCTGGCCCCGGCAACCAGAAACTCCGCTGCGTCTTCGCCGCTCGCGATGCCGCCCATGCCGACCACGGGGATCTTCACAGCCTGGGCCGCCTGATACACCATCCGCAGCGCAATCGGCTTGATTGCGGGACCGGAAAGCCCGCCAAAACCCGCGCCTAAACGCGGTCGGCGGGTTCGTGCATCGAGCGCCAGAGCAACGAAGGTGTTTACCAAAGATATGGCATCGGCGCCCGAGGCTTCAGCGGCGTGCGCCAGAGGTTCGATCGCCGCGACATTCGGAGAAAGTTTCACCATCAAGGGCCGCCGCGTTACCTGCCGGACCGAGCCGACTACGTCCGCCAGCAACGCCGGATCACTCGAGAAGTAGATTCCCCCCTGATGCGTGTTGGGGCAGGAGACGTTCAGCTCGTAACCCGCGAGGCCCTCGGCGCCCTCCAGAACCCGCGCTACTTCCATGTAATCTTCCGTCGAATAACCGAAGATATTGGCAAAAATAGCTGTCTGAAACGGCAGCAGCTTCGGCAATTTATCGCTGACAAAGGCGCGTACTCCGATATTCTGCAGGCCCACCGAGTTGATCATGCCCCCACGGGTTTCCCACAGGCGGGGAGCCGGGTTACCTGCCATGGGCTTGCGCGAGAGCCCCTTGACCACAAAGCCTCCCAGAGCGTTCAAGTCCACGAGCTTTTCGAACTCAACCCCATAGCCGAAAGTGCCGGCGGCGGCAATGATTGGATTCTTAAGGGGGATACCGCAGAGCGTGATGGCCAGCGGTGAACTCATCCGGGCGGCGCCAGGGCCTCTGCCAGCACACGGCCGGTTGTCGAAGACGGAAATGCGGTTCCGGCCAGTCGGGCCAGCGTAGGCGCTAGGTCAACAGCTTCTACCTGGTTTTCAAATACTTCGGTGCTGAACCCCAGACCGTATAAGAGAAGCGGCACTCGCGAGTCGTAACTGTAAAGCGAACCGTAGGATACGCCCCGTCCGGCGCCATATTCCTCGACGTAACCGGGGCCATAAGCCAGCATCACGTCGCCCGACCGGACTGCGTGGAAGCTGTTCCGGAAGCGACGGAGCCAGTCTCCCGTATGAGAACTCTCGTCGTCCGCCGTGTAGAACCCGGCCACTCCGGGGACACTCAACGCCGCTCTGCCAGCCAGCACCCGGGCCTCGCGCAGGTCCACGTAGGATCGTCGCAGGCGGTCTAACTTCAAGTAGAGAAATGGATAAACATAACGCTCGACGTACACGTCTTTCCGGCCCGCCATACACGTCTTTCCGGCCCGCCA
>QHXW01000571.1 GCA_003223115.1 Acidobacteriota bacterium | reverse complement strand
ACCATCCGAAAGGCGGCAAATGACTTCGTTCAGCAAAGTAAGTGGCATTGGCCTTTAGCGCCCCCATTTTTCCTCGCAGCCGACGCCAAACACATCGCGGCGACTCATGCGGATGGCTCGCTGATGTCTCTCCCGGGCGCTAAATCGGTTACTCCCGCCAGACCGGGCGAAACCATCGTGCTCTACGGAACCGGATTCGGACCTACTAATCCCGAGATTCCAAACGGCAAAACTGGTCACCGTGCCCGCGCATTTGAAGACGCTTCCAGTGATAACAAATCGGTGGTTCAAAAGGCCGAGGTGAGGTCGGTTTCGCCGGCCTGACAGGTCCCGGGTTATACCAGATCAATGTGACCATCCCGGCTGCAACCCCGGACGACGATGCTCAGGTGGTGGCGCAAGCAAGGCGAGACATCGTCACCAATTGCGCTGATTCCGGTTCAGCACTAGCTCTCCTGAAACGGATTTAGGCAGCGGCAAGAGGGTTCGAGCGCTCTTGCAACTACACTTGCAACTACAAATGATAGAATCGTACCGCCCCGAGCACAAGGATAGCCCGCGCGCCCGTTTCATTTCATTGTTCGTTGTGCCTGAAAGGCATGAAAAACTAAGCTAGATCGTCGCCCTTAACGCGGGATGGCTCACTTTGGGCGCAACCGAGCCATCCCCTAAGGGAAACTGAGGCAAAAATCCGCTAGTATCCATGGTTAAAAAATGAAACGGAGTGCATCTAACGCATTGATCCAAGCATCCACAGACTGGTAAACTACCGTATTGCAACTAGATATGAACGTTTCCAGGGTTGTCTTCATTGCTTTTTTACCAATAGCTTGCGTGTCGGCTGCCCCAGCGCCGGCCGTCGCCCCTGCCGGCGTGGTAGAGACGTATTCTGCGTTGACCGGCGAGCAGAGCGCCCGACTCCGAGGGGCCTCTATGGAGGTTGACATCGAAGCCGAGCTCCCCAACCTCAAAAAACAGGGGCGGTTGCACGCGTTGCGCCATATTTCGAGACTAGGTCGGATTACCTACGATGCGTTGCGTTTTGAAGGAGATAGAAGCGTCAAAAGTAACGTCATCGCACGTTACCTCACCGCCGAAGCGCAAGTCCAGGATGGCGACACCTCTTCATTCTCTATTATCCCTGCCAACTACAAGTTCAAGTACAAGGGACGTTTGGATGTCGAGGGACGACCGGTCCATGTCTTTCAGTTGACACCCAGAAAGAAACGGTTAGGCTTATTCAAAGGCGAACTTTGGTTGGATGCAGAGACGTGTCTGCCGATCCGGGAATCGGGCCGTCTGGTGAAGACTCCGTCGATCTTCCTGAAGCGGATTGAATTCGTTCGCGAATACGAAATCCGTGATGGCATCTCGGTTCCGCGGCGCATTCACAGCATCGTTGATACGAGACTGGTAGGAAAGGCCGAGCTAACGGTCAATTTCCGCAACATTTTGCTCCCGGAAGCCGCACCCGGTCCGGTAGCCGTCCTAGCCGGCCAATAACATTTCGGGTGCTGGGCTTGCCCCTTCGGGCACACTTTTAGTGAAGAATATGGGAGCACGGTTACTCAGGCTGTGCACGAAAGGTCCATGCGAACACTGTTTTTGAATCCGCCCTCTTTCGAAGGCTTTGATGGTGGCGCCAGCTCGCGCTGGCCGGCTTCGCGGGAGATCGAGTCGTATTGGTACCCGGTCTGGCTGTGCTACCCGGCCGGTATGCTGCCCGACAGCAAAGTGGTCGACGCGCCGCCGCACGGAATTTCGCTCGAGCAGACAGTCGCCATGGCTCCGGATTTCGAGCTGCTGGTACTTTTTACTTCGACCCCGGGCTTCGACGTGGATGTGAGGATTGCGTCCATGATGAAGGATGTCAACCCCAAGCTGAAAGTGTCTTTCGTCGGGCCTCCCGTGACCATCGAACCCGACAAAGTTCTGCAGAATACTGCCATCGATTTCATCGTGAAGCGGGAATTCGACTACCAAATCGCCGACTATGCCAAGGGGAAGCCGATCGAAGACCTGCCGGGCGTGAGTTACCGCAAGAATGGAAGCGTGTTTCACAATCCCGAAGGTCCGACGATTGAGAATCTGGATGAGCTGCCGTGGGTCACCAAGGTCTACCACCGCGACCTGGATGTAACGCGTTACAACGTTCCCTTCCTGCTCAATCCGTTCATTTCGTTTTATACGTCGCGAGGCTGTCCGGCCATGTGCACGTTTTGTCTTTGGCCGCAGACGCACTCGGGTCACCGCTGGCGCCTGCGCTCGACCGACGATGTAGCCAACGAAGTGCGCTTTGCAGTGGAGGCCTTTCCGCAGGTCAAAGAAATTTTCTTCGACGACGACACGTTCAATTATCAAAAGGCGCGCACGATCGAGTTATGCCGCAAGCTCAAGCCTCTGGAGTTCACCTGGTCCTGCACCTCGCGGGTCACCACAGATTACGACACGCTCAAGGCCATGAAAGACGCCGGTTGCCGTTTGTTGATCGTGGGCTACGAATCCGGCGATCAGCAGATTCTGAAGAACATCAAAAAAGGCGCCACCATCGAGATGGCCGAGCGCTTCACCGCGAACTGCAAGAAGCTCGGCTTACTCATCCACGGCGACTTCATCATCGGGCTGCCCGGTGAGACTCCCGCGAGCATTCGCAAGACCATCGATTTTGCCAAGCGCCTGGATACCGAAACCATCCAGGTGTCGATCGGCCACCCCTATCCGGGCACCGAATTCTACGATTACGTCAAGAAGAACGATCTCATCACCATCGACTCCATGACGGATGAGGGTGGCCATCAGCTTCCCAATGTCATCTATCCAGGCCTCGACCGTGCGGACCTGGTGAATGCGGTCGAGCAATTTTACGGCGAATATTATTTCCGGCCGCGCGTCATCTGGCGCGTGGTGCGCAAAGCCGTGTTCAACTCGGCCGAGCGACGAAGGCTCTATAAGGAAGCACGCGAATACATGGCGCTGCGCTCGAAACGGAAACGCTTCGTCAGCAGCCAGAGGGAGGCGGCCACCGCGGCCGGCATGGGCGATTAGGGCTGATCCAGCCCGGCGGCCCAGCGAGTTTCATCGATTGGCGCCGGTTCGTCCATCCTCTTCGCAATAAGCGCGCGCCACTAGGACCATGACCTCCTCCACCAGAACGCTCCAGTTCAAGACCCGAATTCTGACCGCCGTCGTGGTGCTCAGCAACGTTCTTGGCAATTCTTTGCTGAGCCGCGGCATGCGCAGCGTTGGCGTCCTGCTGTCGCTGTCTCCATTGCCGTACGTGCAAGCCCTGTTCAATCCTTGGGTTGCGGTGGGCGTATCGCTGCTGATTGTCTGGCTGCTCTCGCATATGGCGCTGCTGAGCTGGGCGGACTTGAGCTATGTCTTGCCGATGACCGCGGTCGCGTATGTGCTGGTGGCAGTGGTCGGCAGGCTTTTTCTGCATGAACAGGTTTCGCTCGTGCGATGGGCTGGCATTACGCTCATCATGCTGGGCGTCATCCTGGTGGGACGTACATCCCCGCGCACTACGTTAAGCCAGCCTGCCGCGGAGAAGGATTCGCGCGTAGAGGTGAAAACCGCGCTTCGGTCGATGTCCGGGTCGCAGCATTCGGAGGCGCGCCCATGAGATGGATTCTGGTAGCCGTGATCGTCCTGGCAACTACTCTGGGCGAGGTGCTGCAAGCCATCGGCATGAAGCGTCACGGCGAAATTCACGACTTCCGTCCCGATGCGCTGGGCCGCGTGGTCTCCACGCTGGTGCGGTGCCGCTACATTCTGGCCGCGATCGCAGCCATGGCTGTTTCCTTTTTCGCGTTCATGGCCCTGCTGTCCATCACCGAGCTGAGTTTTGCGGTCCCAGTGACTGCCGCCAGTTACATTTTCGAAACCGTTTTGGCCAAATACCTCCTGAAGGAGCACGTGGGCTGGAAGCGCTGGATGGGCGTGCTGCTGGTGGCCGGCGGCGTGACGCTGCTATCGTTCTAGGGTGTCCGCTCGCAGCCTGTCCGCTCCGTCGAGGCTCTGTGCATCCGCTCCCTGCCGGTCGCGGTTCAGCCCTCATGCGTCCGCTCGCTTACGGTCGCGGCTCGGTTGCTCTAACGTGTCATTGCGGTGATCTACCTGGTAATTCCTGCTGTTCTCGCGGCCATCTACCACCTACTGGCGCTGGTGGCCGCGCTGGCGCGTGCAGGGCGGGGAAGCCCAAAATACGCCGAGCAAGAAAAGCTTTCCGACACGCCCGGAGTCTCTATCCTTAAGCCTGTGCACGGCCGCGATCCGCACTTCTATGAGGCCATACGCTCGCAAGCGGATCTTGACTATCCCGAATACGAGATCCTGTTCGGTCTGAACAATCCGCAAGACCCCGCGCTCGAAGACCTCAATCGGCTCGCAGCCGAGTTTCCCGAGCGAAAAATACGCGTCATCCTGTGCCCCCGCAGGATGCCGAATGGAAAAGTAGGCGTCTTGGCTGTTCTCGAACGCGAAGCGCGATACTCGGTCCTGGTAGTCAATGACAGCGACATCGCCGTGGAACGGGATTACCTTCGCCGCGTCACCAGTGCGCTGGCCGAGCCGGCCGTGGGCCTGGTCACTTGTCTGTATCGCGCCATGGGAGACACGTGGCCGGCGCGCTGGGAGGCGCTTGGAATCGCGACCGATTTCGCGCCCAGCCTGCTGGTGGCGCGTATGATCGGCGTGGCGGAGTTCGCGTTGGGCTCGACCATGGCTCTCCGTGCGGCGGACCTAGCCAAGATCGGCGGCTTCGAAACCATTGGCGAGTACCTTGCTGACGATTACCAGCTCGGCCGGCGCATTTCGAGTCGAGGCGATCGCATCGCTGTGGCCGGCACGGTGGTTGCGACCTGGCTTTCGGCGAAATCCTGGCGCGACGTGTGGCGGCACCAAGTGCGGTGGTCGCGCACGATTCGTTGCTCCCGGGCCGCAGGTTATTACGGATATGTGATCACCAATGCCACTGTATGGGCGCTGGTCGCGCTGTGCGCAAAGGCTTGGCCGGTGGCGGTGGCGGCGCTGACAGTGCGTCTGCTGGCGGGGATTGCCACTGCCGGTCTGGTACTTCACGACCCTAGCGCAGCGCGCTTATGGTTTCTGATTCCGTTCCGGGATCTAGTGGGGTTCGCGATTTGGGTGGCGGGACTAGGCGGCTCGACGGTTGAATGGCGCGGCGAGAAGATACGGCTCACCAAAGACGGAAGAATTGTAGAGCGGGGCTGAGGATACGGTGCGACGTAGCGCTGCTTCGACTGCTCGTTTGAACGAATCAGGACTCTACCGAGCTGATCGCCTTGCTGGTTGCGCGCTCTTGGGTGTACACAGGATCAGCAGCCCGCCGGCAAGTGCTGAAACCATCATTAGAGTGAGCCCGGACGAAAAAGATCCCGTTCGAGTGTTCAGGTAACCGAACGGGCCGGCAAAACCTGCAGCGCTGCCAACAGCGTTGATCAATCCCACTGCGGCAGCTGCGGCCGACTGGCTCAGCAATTCCCTCGGGATCGCCCAGAACGTCGGGAGAAAGGCATGAGCCATGCATACCATGGTGAACAAAACGACTGAGAGTGAAATTGAGCGAGGGTGGCTGATGAGGCCAATCAATCCAGCTGCCGCGATAAACAGCGGGACCGCGGAGTGCCAGCGCCTTTCGCGGTGCTTGTCAGAATGCCATCCGTTGACCTGCATCGCGATGCAAGTCACGAGGTACGGCAAGGCGCCAAGCAGGCCGACACGCACATCCGACAGTTCTGACTGGCGTTTCAGCATGACCGGCAACCAAGCAAAACTGTACAGCACGAAATAACTGAGAAAGGTTAGCGACGCCAGCAGCAGACTGGTGCGAGACATGAGAACCTGCCACACTGTGATCGCCTGCGCACCGGCAGGCTTTTCCTGCTGCAACTTCTGTTCAATCCATTGCCGCCCGGTGGGAGCCAGCCAGGAGGCTTCGCCCGGCCAATCTGTCAAGAAGAAAAAGGCAACGGCGCCCAGTAGTATTGCCGGAATTCCTTCCAGGAAAAACAGAGCCAACCTTCCACGGCAAGCCACTTGTGACTCAGAATCCAGCCAGCGAACGGCGTCCAAGAACGAAAGACAACGGAATGGCGCCCATGAAATTACTGGTCGCTTTGGCGCGGTCCTCCCGAATGAACCAGTGGCTCAGATAGACAATCACCCCAGGGAAGAAACCGGCTTCCGCTGCGCCTAACAGAAAGCGCGCCAGGTAGAGTTGACCTGGAGTGTGCACCAGCGCCGTCAGCACAGTCAACGATCCCCAAGCGATCATGGTTGTGGAGATCATCCGCCGGGCTCCAATGCTCCACCAGCAGGGCGCCCGGCACGACAGATAGCTGATGAAGAAGATGCCCGCGCCCAGACCAAAGACGCGATCGCTGAATCCCAGATCGCGAGACATGCCGAGCGCGGCGTAGGCGAGATTGGTGCGGTCAAGATAATTGGTGATGTAAAGAATGAAAAGAAATGGAAGAAGCCGTACGGCAATGTGGGGCCGCGTGCGCTCAGAAACCTCAAGCGCAGGGGGCGCGCTCGCGCGTGAGGGATCTACAGCCACTCTGTGTTTATCTCCCTACGTCTTCGACCTGTGGGTTTGCTCGCGGCGTTCCCATCCGCAACCGCGCCCGCAAGTCGGTAAGCTGAAATACGTCCTGTGAATTATACTTGGTGGCACGAGGAGATCGCCGACATGTCGACAGCACCAAAGATGCGTTGCTGGAAAACCTCTGGCGCTTCGCCGCTCTGATCGCGCAGATCCAGGCGCGATGAGGGGGTGCCGCGGTTCGCTGTATCTCCTCCTAACTTCTGCCTCCTTCCTTCTGGTCTGTGACTTCCAGTCAAGCCGTTTATTTCCAACGTCGGTTGTCTCCGCAAAACTGCGCGGGAAGCCGGTAGCCGGCTGCGGTCGAAGTCACAGGCTGTTCAATCCGGCACCGCCGGAGGCATGGCTGATCTCCTGACTCCTTACTTCTCTCGCTAGTGCACTACTGTTACCGAACGCCAGCAGTAATTTCCGGCGCCATCGAACGCCCTGATTGATGATGGTGTTGTTGCCTTTCAGGAGCCGAATCGGTGAGGTGGTCGAGGTATTCGTTCCGGTCGACCCTCCCGCATAACCGGCAAGACTGGCCCAAGCGACCGAGGTGACGCCGACATCATCGGAAGCCGTGCCCTTGAAGGTGATGGTGTCGTTTCGTTTGATGTGCTGAAAATGGTGGCCGGCGGGTACGTGATCCGGAGTGAAGGCGGAGTTGAGTCCCCGGGCGCCGTTGTTGGCGCCTGAGGCGAAGGCGGCGGGTTCGGTGGAACAGGTACCGATGCAGGTTGCGGTGGAGGCTGCGGCTGCCGTCGGGCGACGGAGATTGACCGGGAAGCGATGTTGCCGGCGGTGTCACGCGCGACGATCGTGACGGTGTTCGCTGCTAGGCTGAGCGGAATGGAGCCAATGGCCCAACTGGCGGACCCCGTGGCCAAGCCGGCTTTCGCATGGTCGGTTTGCCACCTCACTTGCGCCGCTCCCGTGCCGCCGGATGTAACTCCAGATATGGAGATCGAGGAGGCCGTGGTGATCACGATGGCCGTAGCCGGATTCTGAATCAGTCTCAGAACTAAAGGTGACGGAGGTGGCCGCGACGCCGGCGCTAATGTCGGCGAGGGAACAGGAGCTCCGACACGAGCGCTGTACAATCCTTGGATGGTCGCTACATCTTCGCTGCTCAGGTGTACGCCGAGCCGGTAGTACGGGTACATCACTGAAGCCGGTTGATCGCTGTGGCTCAGACCAAGCCCGGGCCCGAGCTCGGCCTCGTGAATCACGACACTGTACAGATCTATATTGGCGCCCAGCTGCCAGCGCTCGTCATCGTCCAGATCGATGTCGCCGGCGACCGGCTCGGGATTGGGTGGCGCGGGATAGAACATGTGCGCCAGGACTTTACCGGGGCCGTTAAACGGATAGGCGTCTCCGTGCGCGCCCCTGGCGAAAAGAATACCTACACCGGATGTTCACCTCTGATGTTTTGAGCTAACCTCTTAAGCTTCATTCATTTGACTGCTGTTTTGTACTCAATTATGTAGACATGTATTATTGCTATATTTTCATTGTTAAATGAGTATTTATGACTTATCATGTGGACATGTACGTCGCCCGCGCCTCCTGGCCCTCCTCCAACGGCAAAATCTACCAGTCCATCTTCCTCCGCCAGTCCTACCGCGACGGCCCCCACGTTCGCAAACGCGATATCGCCAACCTCACCCACT
>QHXW01000147.1 GCA_003223115.1 Acidobacteriota bacterium | reverse complement strand
CCGAACATGGCCGAAGGCAACCCCGAAAGAATCGTGATGGGGTGAATCAAGCTCTCATAGAGAACGCCTAGCACCATGTAGATCACCAGTACCGCGACAACCAGCAGGATGGTCAGATTCCTGAAAGACGACTGGAAGGCTTCCACGGTCCCATGAAAGTTGGCTGTAAGGGTCGCCGGAATGCGCATGTCATGCAGCGCACTTTCGACGGCATTGGCGGCGTCACCGACCGCTACGCCCGGGCTGAGATTGAACGAAATGGTTACCGCGGGCAACTGGCCCCAATGATTGATGGTCAGAGGGCCGACAGTCCGGACCAGCTTTGCCACTGTATCGAGCGGAATCAGTTGGCCGCTGGTTGAACGGATGTACAACTTGGAGAGCGCATCCGGGCTGCGCTGGTATTGCGGCTGCACTTCGGTGATGACGAAGTATTGATTCGCCGGCGTATAAATCGTCGAGACCTGGCGATCGCCATAAGCGGTGTAAAGCGCGTTCTGCACCTGGTCCACGCTAACTCCCAGTGACAGGGCTTTGTCACGGTTGATATCCACGATCACTTGCGGGCTGGCGATCTGCAGATCGCTATTCACATCCTGGAAACCCGGTAGCGCCCGAATCCTACTCTCAATTTGAGGACTCCAGCGGTAGATTTCTTTAGGATCGGTCCCCTGCACTGTGAGCTGATACAGGCTCTGCGTGAACTGTCCACCGACCGTGATGGGCGGCGGATTTTGCATGAAGGCCATAATGCCGGGCGTGCTATTGACCTTGCCTCGCATGCGCGCGATAAATTCGTCCGTGGAATCGCTGCGTTCGGAACGCGGTTTCATGTGAATGAAGAAAATACCGCTATTGCCCGCGCCTCCGAAGCCTATGGAGCCGCAAACCGACATCATGGTGTCGACGGCCGGCTCCTTCAATAAGATCGCGTTTAACACCTTCTGGTGCTCCGCCATTGACTCGAATGAAATATCCTGCGCGGCGAGCGTAAATCCCAAGACCTGGCCGGAGTCCTGACTGGGAATGAAGCCTTTCGGCAGAATGTAGAACAGATAACCGGTCGCGACCAGCAACACCAGGGAAAACGTCACCGTAGTCACGCGATGACGCAGCACAACCTTAAGCGTACGGTCGTAAAGATTCGCCATGCCCACGAAGAAGCTCTCCAGCGCGTTGTAAATGCGGCCGTGTTTCCGTGTGTGGGGGCGCAAAAACCGGCTGCACAACATGGGCGTGAGGCTCAGGGACACGAATCCGGATACCAGAATGGCAACGCTGATGGTGACCGCAAACTCATGCAGCAGGCGGCCCACGATTCCTCCCAGAAACAGCACCGGGATGAACACGGCCACGAGCGATAGCGTCATCGACACGATTGTGAAGCCGATTTCGCGCGCTCCGCGAAAAGCCGCCTCCAGGCGTTCCTCGCCCATCTCCATGTGCCGAACGATATTTTCCAGCATCACGATGGCATCATCCACCACGAAGCCAACAGAAAGCGTGAGCGCCATCAGCGATAGGTTGTCGATGGTGTAATTCAGCATGTACATCGCGGCAAAGGTGCCGATGATGGCCAGAGGCACTGCAAAACTGGGAATCAACGTCGCCGAAATATTTCGCAGGAACAGGAAGATGACCATCACCACCAGGCAGATGGTCAGGAACAAGGTGAATTTCACATCCCCAATGGATGAGCGGATGGATTCGGAACGGTCGTAGAGCGTGGTCAGCTTCACCGCGGCTGGGATCTGCGAACGAAATTCCGGCAGCAGCTTCTTCACGCCATCCACAACCTCGATGGTGTTTGTGCCGGGCTGGCGCTGAATAGCGAGGACGATGGCCTGCGTGTCCCTGAACCAATTGATGCTCTTGTCGCCCTGCACGCTGTCGATGACATTTGCCACCTCTTCCAGCCTCACCGGGTTGCCATTGCGATAGGCGACGATGAGCGGACGAAACGACGCGGCATCGTAGAGCTGCCCGTTGGACTGCACCGTGAACGCCTGCTTCGATCCCCAAAGTGTGCCCGTGGGCAGATTGGAGTTGCCGCGCTGGATGGCAGCCTGTACTTCATCGACGCCGATACCGCGCGCCGCCAGAGCGTCGGGATTCAACAGCACGCGCACGGCATATTTCTTCGAGCCGTAAACCTGTACTTGCGCGACGCCGCTGACCATCGAGATCCGTTGCGCCATCAGGGTCTCGGCGTACTCGTCCACCTGATAGAGCGGCAACGTGGGCGAGCTCACCGCTACGTAGAGAATGGGCTGGTCCGCCGGGTTCACCTTGCGGTAGGAAGGCGGGCTCGGCAGGTTGGGCGGCAACTGGCGCGCGGCCTGCGAGATGGCTGCCTGCACATCCTGCGCCGCGGCATCGATGTTGCGGTCGAGCGAGAACTGTACAGTGATATTGGTGAATCCCAGCGAGCTGGTGGAGTTCATCGACTCGATGCCCGCGATGGTCGAGAACTGCCGTTCGAGCGGCGTCGCTACTGAGGATGCCATGGTCTCTGGGCTCGCTCCGGGCAGCGCGGCGGTGACCTGTAGCGTGGGGTAATCGACGTTCGGTAGATCGTTCACCGGTAGCGCCCGGTAGGCCACGAAACCGAAAAGCAGAATGCCAGACGTGACCAGGGTGGTCATGATGGGCCGGCGGATAAATTGCTCGGGGATGTTCATTGGGAAGCTCCGCTGCCTTTGGCGGCGCCTGGATTCGGAGTGGCTGTTTCAATTTTCACTTTGAATCCCGGAATGAGCCGAAGCTGGCCGTCCGTCACCACGGTTTCGCCCGGCTGGATGCCCAGCAGGATTACCGTCTCGCGTCCTACCGTGCGGCCCACCGTGAGGACGCGGCTTTCCACGGTCTGGTCGCCCTTCACAACAAAAGCATATTGTCCCTGCTGGCCTGTCTGAACCGCTTCAGTGGGCACTACGGTGGCGTTACTGTCGGAACCAAGCGTCAGGACGACATTGACGAACAGCCCCGGCCAAAGCCTGCGCTCGCGATTTGCAAATGTGGCCTTGAGCTTGATCACGCCGGTGGCGCTATCGACCGTGTTATCGATGAACGAAAGCTGGCCGCGCACCGGAATTTCCGAGCTGCTGGGAATGTAGGCCTCGACCTCGAGCGGCCGCACGGACATGGACCGGCGGATCTCGGCAAGCTGATCTTCAGGCACCGAGAACGTCACGTAAGCCGGCATAATCTGGTTGATCGTGACCATCGGGGTATCGGCGTTGGCCTTGATCAGCGTGCCCTCTTTTACTTGCAGGCTGCCAGTGCGGCCATCGAGCGGGGAGTGGATGGTGCAATACGCCAGATCGAGCTTGGCTCTTTCCACGGAGGCTCTGTCCGCACCAAGAGCCGCGCGGGCACTCTCGAGCGCGGCCTCGTCGGCGTGTGCGGCTTCCTGTAGCGCTTGCGCATTCGTGCGCATCTGGTCGTCGGATTCCTTCGAAACAACGCCCTCGCCGGCCAGCTTGGCATATCTCGCGGCCTGCACTTCCGCATTCCTGGCTTGTGCCTGATCATGCGCCAGATTGGCTTCGGCCTGCTTCTGTTGAGCGATGTCACGGTTGAGATTCGCTTCGGTCTGGTGCAAGGCTTGTTCGTATGGGCGACGATCGATTTCAAACAGCAGGTCGCCCTTTTTTACTTCCTGGCCTTCCTTGAAATGAATCCGGACCAGCTCGCCTCCCACCTGCGCTTTCACGGGAATTGTGGAATATGATTCAACGTTGCCGATGGGGCGCAACTGGATGGGGATGGATTTCTGGACCGCTGTGGCCACTGTTACTGGAACAGCCGGCATCGAGGGAGGCGGACCTTGGCGCGAACCGCAGCTAGCGGACAGAAAACAAGCCAGATACAGCAACAGTGCGGATCTGGAATTGAAGGCGGACAAATTAACCTCTCCGGGTATTAAACCAGTGTACCCTGTACGGCGGAAAATTGCGGTCTACGGTTACCTCACACCGCGGCTCGCACCAGCTCCCAGGCCCGTTGCACATGGTTCCTAGTTGTCGCCATATTACCGATGGCGAGACGCAGGCAATAGATTCCGTTTAATACGGTGTGAGAGAGAAAAACTTCGCCGGATTCGTTCACCCGCTCGAGCAATGCCTGGTTTTCCTCGTTGCTGCCCTTACGGCGGAAGCAAACCACGGAAAAGGGCGTGGGCGCCATGCGCTCGAAGCGCTCATCTTCATCCACCTGGCGGGCGAGTTCTTGAGCCCACAAGATCTGGTCACGTACCAAACGCGCGATGCCTTCGCGGCCATAGTAACGCAATACGAACCACAACTTCAGCGCCCGGAAACGGCGCCCCAGCGGCACACCATATTCGTTGTAATTCAGCGCGCGAGGATCGTCGGCCGTACGCAGATATTCCGGCACCAGAGAAAATGCCCGCCGCAGGATTTCGGGTCGGCGGGTGTACAATGCGCTCAAATCAACGGGCGTAAAGAGCCACTTGTGCGGATTCGTGACAAGCGAATCGGCGCGCTCAGCGCCTGCGAGAATGTGGTGGAATTCGGGGGCAATCGCGGCTGAGCCGGCGTAAGCGGCATCCACGTGCAGCCACAACCCCTGGCGCTCGGCAATGGCCGCAATTTCCGGTACGGGATCGATGCTCGTCGTAGATGTCGTCCCTACCGTCGCAACCACACAGAACGGACGCCGGCCGCGGGTCCGGTCTTGCTCAATGGCATCATTCAGCGCATCAGGCCGCATTCGGAAAGCATTATCTACGCCAATCTTGCGGACGTTCTCCTGGCCGATTCCAATCGCAATAGCGCCTTTCTCAATCGAGGAGTGCGATTGCTCAGAAGTGTAAAGCACCAGGCCCGCGCCATCACCGCGAGTGCGCACTGCAGGCGCAATCATTTCTCGAGCCGCCGCGATAGCATGCATGCTGCTGGTGGAAGCCGTGTCGAAAATAATACCGAATAGGTTATCCGGAAGGCCCATCCAGCGGCGCAGCCATTCGAGCGTCACCTGCTCCAGCTCCACCACGGCCGGCGAGGTTTTCCAGAGCATGCCATTACTATTGAGTGCCGCCGTGAGCATTTCACCCAGAATGCCCGGCCCGGATGCCGAGGTGGAAAAATACGCCATAAAACCGGGGTGGTTCCAGTGGGTTGTGGCCGGAATGATCTTGCGCCGGAAATCTTCGAGGATTACGGACATAGGCTCGCCTTGATCCGGACCGCAGTGGGGCAAGGCATCCATCAGCTCGCCGGGTTTGATGCGCGGCAGCACCGGGTAGCGCTCCGGATGGGCGAGATAGTCGGTCATCCAGTCGACCACTTCGTGCGCGACTCGGCGAAATTCTTCGGGGAGCATAGGAGAGCGAGTAAACCGCTATTTTATTACGACGGCGCCGGTGGCCTTCATCTTTTCAGAGTCGGCAGCCGTTAATTTCCAGTGTTTGTCGAAGCGGCCTTCGGCCACGACGTTCTCAAGCGATCCTTTGAAGAGAACATAATCGCCGAAACGAGTAAGCACGGTCGCCGGCGGCCGAATGAACTCGAAATGCGGCGCCTTGACGTGCTCCGCGCCAGTCCACCAGGGCAGACCGGAATTCACCAGTACATGATGATTTCCGGCAGCTGCGACGAACACCAGCCCGTAATCGGCGGCGCCGGCGTTCAGTTCCATGGGCAAGTGTGATGCCAGGCGCGCGATGACACTGTTGGTTTCTTTGGTTCCGAACAGGATCAAATTTCCGCACTCGGCCTCGATGTCTTCCATCTGCTTATCCGCGTGAACCGGAAGTGAGGCGGCCAGCCGTCCAGCCATCCCCGTCCAATCCGCCGCGTGTTCCGCGGTTTCACGCCGCGTCTGCAATTCCTCCGCGGCAGGCGTTCCACCAGTCCCGTAAATGTATACATGGCGCGAAGCAATGGCCTCTGACAGCGGGCCTTCAGCGCCAGGACGCTTGTCCCCGGGCTGCGGCTCGAAGCGTGACGCAATCCAGCCGTTATCTTTTTTTGAAAACGAAAGCGCATCCCGCGGCTTCAATTTCAGAATCTGGCCGTCAATGCCGATCGAGACCGGCCGCGCGGGCGAGTATTTTGGATGCCGGACCAGAGACAACGTAAAAGCGTCCAGATTGTTCGTGGTAATTTCGAGCTGGTTAATCCCCGTAAATTTGGCGTCAATCGAGGCTTCGGCGCCCGGCGTCAGCCCGTCCAGCGCTACCCAGTACGCCGAATTGTATTTGAAAGCCGAGCTCACGAAACGTATGCGATCTGGATAGCGCACGCGCCGGAATTTCGCGAACCAATCGAAAATAGCGGCATCTTTGTAGGCATAATCCCAGGAATTATGCTTCACACCGGGGAACTCGACATACTCGGCTTTAGCGCCGAGATCTAGAAGCCGTTTTTGCCATTGGCGGGAAATCTCAACCGGCACTACGGGGTCGACCTCGCCATGGAACAGATGCACCGGAAGATTCAAGGCGTTGGGCGCGAAGTCCTCAGTTCCGGCCGGCGCGGCAGCGCAAACCGGCGCCATGGCTGCCCAGAGGTCGGGGCGCGTGAGGCCCAGCCATAGCGTGCCGCCACCGCCCATCGACAGGCCCGTCAGATAGACGCGGTCCTCATCAATGTGAAACTTGCGCTTGACGTCGGCTAGCACATCGTAGACGTCTTTTTCGGCGATGCCTTGATAACCCATAGTTCCGCGGGCGAACGGGGATGCCACGATGAAATCCACATCTTTCAACCGTGGAAAATAGCGGGAAGCTTCAGCGTCAGACTCGTGAAGCCGGTTACCTTCGCCGAAGACACGCCGCAGGTTCAGCCGGTGGTTCGAGAACGAACCGTGCAGGCTGATCACCAGCGGATATTGCTTCGCCGAGTCGAAATTTTTCGGCAGATAGAGCCCATACGGCTGGTCGGAATCATCCACGTTCGACCAGAACGTCACCACTTGCGGCCCAGGCGCGTAAGTTTGCGCCAGGCAGGCCGCTGCGAAAATGATTGCCAACGTCGTCCTAAACGTGGGCCGTCTCCTTTTGCACCTCCGAGAACCAGGCGTTGAACCATTCGCTAAATTCCTGCAGGAGTTTTCCGGTTTCGGGCGAGAGCGGAGTTGCCAGCGGGCCGGTGCTCAAACCTCGCAGCTCCATGGCGGTCTTGATGGCGACCGGAGTTGGAAAGCGGTCGTGCCAGCCAATAAATTCCTGAAGAATTCCATCGAGCCGCACAATCTCGGACTCCGTATTGTTGCGGATGGCCCGTTCCAGCGCGACCAGCAGCTCCGGGACGCAACATGCGATGCCCGAAACTACTCCGTGTGCACCGGCGCGCCGCGCGCGAGTGTAGATCCTGTCGTTTCCTATAAGCAAACAAAATGATTTCTTGCGGCTGAGCGCCAGAAGCTCCTCGAAGTATGTGAAATCGCCGCTCGAATCTTTAATGCCGCCGCACTGTCCGCTCGACAGCAGTTCTTTCGCTGTTTCAACCGCGATGGGGTTGGTGAAAAAGGGAACGTTGTACAGGAAGATGCGTTCAGGGACGCCCACTGCGACCGCGAACTGGCGGTAGAACTCCCGGATCTCCTCCTGGCCGTAGCGGAAAAAGTAGGGAGGCAGGGCCAGAACTGCGTGGGCGCCGGCGCGCAGCGCTTCCTGTGCCAGCGACACCGCGCCACTCAACGTGGAATGTCCCACTCCGACCAGAATCGGTACGCGGCTGCGCTTTACAGCGAGTTGCACCAGCCGCACGCGATCGGCAAGCGAGAAATGCAAGAACTCGCCCGTCGAGCCCAGCAACGCGATTCCATCCACACCCGCCGCCGCAAGAAAGTCCACCAGCTCTAGCATTCGCCCGACATCGGACTCATAGTCGTCCTGGCGATGCGGTGTCACCGCGGCGACATAAACACTGCTGCTGGGAAGTTCAGGTGACATTGCAGAAGCTGCGCGCTACCTCATCAGAGGAGTAAGAGTGACTTTGCGAAACTCCACCGGTCCGTGGTCTCCTTGCAGCAGAATCGGTCCGGGTTTGGCTTCGTCTGCATTGTTGGCAATTGCTGTGAGTCCTTCGATCTCCTGCTTATCGATAATTTTCTTGTCGTTCAGGACCACGGTTACGTACCTGCCCACTAGCCGGATGTCGAAGCTTTGCCATTCGCCCGCGGGTTTGCTGGCGTTCACCGCCGGAACTATGCGGCTGTAGAGCGCGCCGTTGCTGTGAAGAGTGGGGTTCTGGCCGAAATCGTCCAGAATCTGAACTTCATAACGGCCGCGCAGACCGATGCCGCTGTTGCTGTGCGGGTCGACTCGATACTCGATGTGCAGCTTGAAATTCCAAAAATTCTGATCGGAAGCCAGATCGTTCGCGTGCGGCCCGTTCTTGAGGACGCCATCGTCAGCCTTCCAGCCGGAATCACTGCCCGGAACGGCACCATGCCAGCCTGCAAGGTCTTTTCCGTTGAAGATCTCGACGGGGTTGCCGTCGCGCCAGGAGCCGTCATCTTTCTCATGGATCTCCGGCGCGCGCACTCCCACCCACTTCTGCGCGTCGCCATCGCTCGACCGCACCAAGCCCAGCAGCTTGCCGTTCGGCGTCACGCGCGCGGAATAGTCGCGATGCATAGGCTTGCCGCTGCGGTAGTCTTTCCAGTCGAAATCGAAATGCAGCTCGTCTTTCTGGATGGCGAGATGAGGAATGTCATTCATGTCTCCGCCGGGAAACCCGACGAAGCGGCCTTTCAGGTTGGGCGTGCCGGCGCCACTGACTTCGAGCCACCAGCCGTGCGGCCGAGCGTCGCGCGGAATACTGATGTCCCACCGGCCGTTGAACTGGGCGTCGGCGGCAAACGCAGCGCCGCTCGCGATCAGAACAAGCAGGATATTATTGCGCATAGGATTACTCGGCCTAATCTAACACAGCGTTTCGTGCGGCGGCTTCCCGAGTTCCGGATGCCCGCACGGCCCGCGTTCGCGCTACCGTTGTCCATTGATCGCCGCAAGCTCTTCCAGATTCAGACGCCCGGTGTAAATCGCCATCCCCAGCGCGGCGTTCACGTGCATCGACGCGAGCACACGCACGTCATCGACCGTTGTAATACCGCCGGCCGCTGTGATTTCAAGTTTTGTCGCGGCGCGCAAGCGGCGAAACCAATCGAGATCAGTCCCCTCCATCATGCCTTCTTTGTCGACATAAGTGCACAGGAATCCGGCGCAATACGGCTCGAGCTCCTGGACAACGTTCTCGGCGGCGAGCTTCGTCGATTCGCGCCAGCCCTTGACCACGACGCGGCCTTCTTTGGAATCGAGCGCGATAATCAACCGCTCGCGGCCTATAGCTTCAGCGGCGCGCTTTAGAAACTCGTGGTTTACTCCATCGCTGGCGAAAGCCGCCGTGCCGACGATGACCTTCCGCGCTCCTTGCTCCACCAGCGCCAACGCCCGTTCCGTTGATCGTACGCCTCCGCCGACTCGCGCCGCCACGCGCAAAGCCAACTGCCGCACCATGTCGTCATTGGTACCACGGTTCATGGCCGCGTCCAGATCGATCACTTGAATCTCGGGAAACGCGGCGAATTTCCCGAGCATTTCCAGGGGGTCGTCGATCTCGAGCGCTTTATCGCGCCCCTGTACGAGCTGGACGGCTTTGCCATTCATCAAATCGATGCAGGGGATGATCATGCGGATTTTCGGACCGGAATTCCGTGCCGGTCGAGATGCTCCTTGAGTTCTCCGATGGAGTGCGTGCCGTAGTGAAAAATGGAAGCGGCAAGGGCAGCGTCGGCTTCGCCTTCGGTGAGTACGCGCAGAAAATCGTCTGGCTGTCCGGCGCCGCCCGAGGCGATCACGGGCACGTGGGTAGCGCGAGAAACAGCGCGCGTCAGCTCGCAATCGAAGCCCTGTTGCACGCCATCGGTGTCCATCGAAGTGAGCAGAATTTCGCCAGCGCCCAGCGCTTCGCCTCGCGCGGCCCACTCCACCGCATCTATTCCTTCATCGTCGCGGCCGCCACGCGTGTACACGTTCCACGCGCCCGGCTCGCGGCGGCGAGCATCGATCGCCAGCACCACCGCTTGTGAGCCGAATTCGCGGCTCAGTTCCGTGATGAGCTCCGGCCGCCGGACCGCCGCCGTGTTGACGGAAACCTTGTCGGCGCCGGAAATGAGAATCGTGCGCGCGTCGGCAACAGAACGGATTCCGCCTCCTACCGCGAGCGGGATGAAAACTTTGCGTGCCGTGCGCGCCACCACGTCGGCCATGATCTTACGGTGATCGCTCGATGCCGTGATGTCCAGAAATACCAGTTCGTCGGCCCCTTCGCCGTTATAACGCCGGGCCAGTTCCACCGGGTCTCCGGCATCGCGTAAATTGACGAAATTAACACCCTTGACCACGCGGCCCGCCGTGACATCGAGACAGGGGATGATGCGCTTGGCAAGCATTGCGTGGTTAGTTGATGCCGTCCACCAGATACAACTCGGAGGTAGTGGTGAACAGGCTATAGGCGTATGACTTGCCATCCGGCGTGATGCGCGCCGAAACCGAACTCACCAGCCCGGTTCGGTCGGGCGGACTCATCTCCCGGAAAAGTTGCCGGCGTCCCGTTTGCATCTCCCAACGATTGATCTGGCCCTGAGTTCGAGCGAAGAGGTAGAGGTAGCGCCCATCCGCGGTCCAGGTGACCGGCAGGTCACCCGTCTCGATACCGTCGGCGGCGCGCTGTGTCCCGCTGACCATATCAATCAGCCGGACTCTTTGGCTTGAATCGACGGCTGCGATCAGTTTCTGGTCTTGTGAAATAGCACTCCAATGCCCCACGCCAATTCCTTCCGGCGTAATGGCACGCACTCCACGCACCGCCAGATTCTCATCCAAATCGACGGCCTGCAAACGCGTGCCGTGCCCAGGCTCGTTGGCTAATAGGAGCAGCCGGCGGCCATCCGGAAACCAAATCGCATCGTGAGGGTACAGGTTGGTCGGTAGTTGGATCGGCTTGGGCTCCCCAGGTCCGGTAGGCAGCAACGTCACTCTCTGTGGCTTGTGTGGAATAGCAATGGCCCACTTGCCATCCGGCGAAAGAGACATGGCGCTGCCTTCGCCCAGCCGGACGGCCGGCGAACCATCCGTCTTGCGAATGTAGACCGCATAAGTAGATCCGGCGCCTTCACCGGTCTCATCAAACAGCACGGTTGTTCCGTCAGCCGACAAATCCCGCAGCAAGGACCAGTCGAGCCAGGAAAGATCCCGCTCTCGCTTTTCGCCGGCTCTCGAACTCACGAGTCCAATGCGGGAGGTGTCTCGCGAAAGGAGCACACGCCCGGTGGTCGAGATGTCGTGCAGCGTCAGGATGCCAGGCGCCTGGAAAACCAGGCGTTGCACTCCGGAGAGCGAGACAGCGCGCAGCACCCGGTTATTGCCTGAGGCAGCCGCGGTAAACCACACCTCATCACCCCGAGGAGGCCACGCGAGTCCCGATGCACTGATCCATCCGTCCGCCAGAGTCGTCTTGCCGCTTCCGAGCTTGATTACCGCGACGGACCCGCCATCGTCAGCTCGCGCGGGATGATCCAGGAACGCAATCCGGTCGCCGCCCGGCGAGATCCGTGGATGGCTGATCCACCCCCCAGTCTCGTACACTACATGGCCGATCGGATATTCCAAGCGACTTTTCCCGCCGATATCCCGAACGATGGCCAATCCAGAGCCATCGAGCGCCCAGTCAGCCCACTGCACGTCGTCCAAAACTTCTCGCGGCGCTCCACCGGATTGCGGACCCCGAGCCAGCATTCCGGTGTTCAAGAAGCCACCGATAAAGTGATAACCCAGTGACACCGCAAGCTCTCCCGAGCGGGATACCGAGAGTAAGGTCGACTTCTCGAGACCCACGGCAGTGGATTCCGGACTTCCCGGGTGCATCACATAAACCTGAACTGGGTCGCCACCCCATGCGGCGCCATAAATCACCGTGCGGCCATCCGGAGCGAAACGCGCGGAGTTGATCGTTCCTTTCCGGAACGTCAATGATTCAATTCGTGGCACGGGCGAACGCCAGAAATTTCGTCCGCCCCAAATGCCGGCGATCAAACAGAGCGCTCCCACCATCGTTGCGAGTATTACGGGCCGGCGTTTATGGGCCACGGGCTTCGACCCGGAGGCTGGTGCGAGTGTGACCAGTTCGCCAAGGTGATCCCGCAGGTTACGTAAATCTCGGTAAAGGTCAGTAGTCGAGGCATATCGATCTTCCGGAGCCTTGGAGAGACAGCGCTCGGTGGTCCAGCGCAAAGGGGGCGGTAGGCTTGTGTCTAACGGCGGCGGTTCCTCCTTGAGGATCGCGGAAAGCGTTTCGATACCGGTATCGCGCCGGAATGGTTGTTTCCCAGTCGCCATTTCGTACAGCACCAGGCCAAAGGAGAACTGGTCAGAGCGGGAATCAACGGAGACGCCGCGCGCCTGCTCGGGGCTCATGTAGCTCGTAGTGCCTACTAGGACTCCCGACTGCGTTTGGGGGCCTTCTGTCAAAGTTGCGGCACCTTCGTTTGCTGCCAAAACGCTCTGCTTTGCGATACCGAAATCGAGTATCTTCACCCGGCCATCGCGTGTGAACATGATGTTTTCGGGTTTCAGGTCCCGGTGGACGATGCCGGCAGAGTGCGCCGATGCTATGCCGTCGGCAGTCTGAACGGCGATATCCAGCAGTCGCCGCAGCGGGACAGGCCCGCGCGCGATCTCCACGCGCAGGCTCTCTCCCTCAATCAGTTCACAAACGATGTATGAGACGCCGGCTTCGTAGCCGACGTCATGGATGGAAACAATACTGGGATGGCTCAAAGCGCCGGCAGACCTTGCTTCATGTTCGAACCGCTGCCGCGCAGCCTGGTTGGCGGCAATCTCCGGCCGCATGACTTTTAGTGCGACTTCCCGGCCCAGGCGCGTGTCACGCGCCTTGTATACTTCTCCCATTCCTCCGGCGCCAATCGGCGACAGAATCTCGTAGGGACCCAAACGAGTGCCGCGCGCCAAACTCATGGAGTCGAGTCTACCAAAGCGTGCATCCGTTACAGTTCCACGAAGTTCTTCACGATCCGGAGGCCCACGGGACCTGATTTTTCCGGGTGAAACTGTACGCCGAAAATATTGGCCGATTCGAGAACTGCTGTGTACGCCATGCAATACGTGCAAGTCGCGGCGGTCACCGTCGTTTCCGGCACGTAATAGCTGTGAGCGAAATAAACATACGGGCGTTCGTCGAGTTTAGCGAGCAATTGCGAACCCGGCCGTGGCTCCAACTCGTTCCATCCCATATGGGGCACGCGCGCTGTCTGAGGAAAGCGGCGTACCTTGCCCTCGAAAATTCCGAGGCCCTGCACTTCGGGTGCTTCTTCGCTCGAGCCGAACAGCCCCTGCAATCCCAGACAAATGCCCAGAAAGGGAACGCCCCCGCGAATGCGCTCCGTCAGGGGCTCGCGAACTTGCATGTGGTCGAGCGCGCGCATCATCTGCCCGAAATGCCCCACGCCCGGCAAAATGATTCTTGTAGCTTTGCGCAGTCCGGCTGCATCGCGCACCAGCGTGTACTCTGCGCCGATCTCGCTCAGCGTATTTTCCACCGACCGCAGGTTTCCCGCACCGTAATCCAGGATCGCGATCATAGAAGCCCTTTGGTTGACGGCAACTGATCTCGCAGACGCTTATCTTTTGAACAGGCGTATTTCAATGCTCGCGCGAAGCATTTGAAGACTGCCTCGATCTTGTGATGGTTCGACCGGCCGTAGAGCACTTTCGCATGCAGATTCGCGCCGGCATGGTTGACGAAGCCGCCGAAAAAGTCCTCAACCAACTCCGTCTGCAGGTCGCCCACCATGCGCACCCGCACCAGGTCCTTGTACACCAGAGCCGGCCGCCCGCCGAGGTCGAGCGCCACCACCGCCAGCGTTTCATCCATGGGTAAAACGAAGTAGCCCGCGCGATTGATGCCGCGCCGGTCCCCCAAGGCGTTCGAAAATAATTGGCCCAGCACGATGCCCACGTCCTCCACGGTGTGGTGCTGGTCCACGTCCAGATCACCGCGCGCCTGAAGCGTTAGATCAAAGCCCCCGTGCTTAGTGAACAGCTCGAGCATGTGATCGAAGAAGCGAATGCCGGTCGAGATTTCGTAGCGGCCGCGGCCTTCGATGGCCAGCTTGCCGTGAATTTCGGTTTCCTTGGTATTGCGCCGGAGCGTGGCGGTTCTCATGCCTTCAACACCGTCTCCAGTTGATTGATATCATCAAGAATCGCGATGGCGCCTTCACCTTTGAGCACGGCGACGAGAGCCTTGTACCGCGGACTCGAGGGCGCGGCAATGCCAATAAACGGTACTCCGGCTCCGCGCGCGCAACGGGCATCATCCACGGTATCGCCGATGTACCAGCGCTCATTCGGCTGACAAATCGTACAGGCCTTGAGCAAGCCTTCGGGCGCGGGTTTGGGACGCGTGACATCGTCGTTCCCGATGATCGGGTCAAACCGCAGGTGCGGGGCGCAGCGCTTGAGCGTCAAGTCAGCTTCCCAGCGCAGCCGGCCCGTGAATATGGCCAGCCGGAAGCGTCCGGCCAAACGTTCGAACAATCCGTCAGCCGCCATCCAACGCTCGCGAAGGATCAATCCCTGGCTTGCGCCGTTGCCGTGGAAGATCGATTGAAAATAATCCACCACGGTCTGGTAATCCACCTTCACACCAGCCAGCCCGATCAAGTGATTGGACAGCGCCCAGTCATCATTCCAGCCGCCCTGGTTTTTCCAATCCTGAATCTTTTCGCGCGTGATCTTCTCGCCAGTAAAGTGCTCCACCGTGCGCTGGATGGTCTCGCGATAGGATTCGCTGACATCCACCAGAACGCCGTCCATGTCGAATACCAGCAGGCTGTCGCTCACGCTCACCAGATCTCCTCCAGCGCGTCGAGCAATTGCCGGGTTTGCTCGCGCGTGCCGATTGTGATGCGGACGTGACCGGCAACTTCGTAGCTGCGGTCGCGCACCAGGATGCCCCGGTCGCGCAGCGTGTCGCGAAGGGCCACGGCCCTCCGGCCGGCATTCATCAGCACGAAATTCGCGGAACTGGGCACGTAGGAGATGCCCAGCTTTTCCAGACGCACGCACAGCAGTTCGCGGGCGGCTAGCACTTCAGCCACGTAATTTTCAATGTAGGCGCGGTCGCGCACGGCTTCCTGCACCGCGAGCGCAGCCACCGAATTCACGCTATACGGAGATTGTGCTTTGTGCAGATACGCGATGTTGGCCGGGTTCGAAAACAAACATCCAATCCGCATCGCCGCCATGCCGTAGACTTTTGAAAACGTGCGGCTGACAAACAGATTGGGAATCTCGTCGATGAGCGGCAGAGCCGTGACCCCGCAAAACTCGTAATAGGCTTCGTCAATGAAAACCGCAGCCTTGCGCGCGCGTTTCAATATGCGTTCGATGGCCTGGAGCGGAGCACCGGTCCCGGTCGGATTATTCGGATTGGCGATCAGGACCGCGCGTGTTTGTGGCGTAATGGCTTTCAATAGCTCTTCGAGCGGGAAATCCATCTGCGGCGGGCAGTAGTCGATCTCGTGAATCGCCGCGCCGGCCACTTGCGCGTAGAAGCGATACATGGCATAGGATGGCCGCAACAGCACAACTTCGTCGCCGCCATTCACATAGGTATTGATGAAAACCTGTATGGCTTCGTCGGTCCCGTTGGTGAGCAGAAACTGCTCGGGCGTCACGCCGAAGAATTCGCCAAGCGCCTGCTTGGTATCGGCGTATTCGGGATATACCGCAAGCCCACCTGCCCGCAGCTGCTGGCGCAAGAACTCGATCACGCGCGGCGAACACCCAACCGTATTTTCGTTGAAGTCCAGGCGCAGTTTGCCATCGCGGCCGGCCGTAGGAGGCGAATAAGGCTGCATGCGCATCACGGCTTCTCGTGGCCGTATGCCGCCCTTTGGAATCCGAACAGGTCTTGGACTAGCCATGGATCCTCACCTCCACCGAGCGTGCATGACCCTCCAGGCCCTCGGCTCGAGCGAGCGTGGTGATCGCCGGCTGCAAGCGCTCGAGCGCGTCCGCATTCAGTTGTTGAACTGAAATCACCTTCAGGTAATCCGTGACGGACAAACCGCCGCGCACCCGTGCCGCGCCGTTGGTAGGCAACACATGATTCGGGCCGGATGCATAATCGCCCGCGGCTTCCGGACTGAAGGGTCCGATGAACACGCTGCCCGCATGCCGGACTTTTTCGAGCAGCGATTCATCGGGAATGCTCAAATGTTCCGGAGCGAAGCCGTTGGCTAGACCCACCGCTTCTGCGAGCGAGCGCACGATGACGATTGCGCTGCTTTTCGTGATTGCCTTACGCGCCACAGCCGCAGTGGGCAGTGTTTCGAGCTGTTGCTCGATCTCCCCGGCAACCGCGCGGGCCAGAGCTCTCGACGGCGTCAACAAAATGGCACAGGCGTCGGTATCGTGCTCGGCCTGTGCCAGCATATCGGCTGCCAGGAGCCTTGGATCGCCCGCGCCGGCAATGATCAAAATTTCAGTCGGTCCCGCGATAAAATCGATGCCCACTTCGCCAGCGAGCAGCTTTTTCGCGGCGGCAACATAAATATTGCCCGGTCCCACGATGCGGTCGGCTTTAGGGACGGTTCGGGTGCCGAAGGCGAAAGCCGCGATGGCCTGCGCGCCACCCATGCGAAACACGTCCGATACTCCAAGCAAACGCGCCGTCCCGAGAATCTCCCGCACCGGCCTGGGACAAGCGACACAAATGCGCCTGACGCCTGCAACCTGCGCGGGAATCACGGTCATCATCATGGTGGAAGGCAGGGGATACCGGCCCGCCGGGATATAGGCCGCAATCGTCTCGAGCGGGCGAATCATCTGCCCCAGGCGTATTCCCGGCGCCACTTCCCTTAGGTATGCCGCGGGCATCTGTGTTTCAGCGAACGCGCGGATGTTTCTCGACGCCGTTTCAACGGCTGCACGAAATTCGGGAGAAAGTTGAGCACACGCCGCTACTAACTCGCGCTCCGGGATACGTACGGTCTTGGCGTCCAGCCCGTCGAGCTTGCGGGCATACGCCATGAGCGCTTTGTCACCCCGCTTACGCACCGCTTCCAGAATCGGCCGCACCACCTTTTCTGCTTCGGTCAAACGCCCGCCACGCCGGCCAAGCAGAGCTCCCATCCGGCTGGAGGGAAGAATTCGAATCATGGTATTCACATCACAATCTTGTTCAGCGGATACTCGACAATTCCTTCGCCGCCCGCCTTCTTCAACCGCGGGATGATATCGCGTGCAGTGGATTCATCCAGAATCGTGTTCACCGCCAGCCATTCTTCATCGCTCAAGTGCGATATGGTGGGGCGCTTCAACGCCGGGAGCACTTTTAGAACAGCTTCCAGGCAATCCTTGTGCACGTTCAGCATCAGCCCCACTTTGCCCAGAGCGTTGATGGCGCCCTCCAGCAGCGTCCGCAGATCTTCGAGTTTGCGCCGCTTCCACTCATCTCTCCACGAGGCCACATTGACAATGAGCTGCGTGTTCGATTCCATGACTGTGTCGATGATCTTGAGTTTGTTGGCGCGCAACGACGAGCCGGTTTCCGTCACTTCCACGATGGCATCCGCCAGCACGGGAGGCTTGACCTCTGTCGCTCCCCAACTGAATTCCACTTTGGCTTTCACGCCGTGCGCGGCAAGGTAACGCCGGGTTGTCGCCACTAGCTCCGTGGCAATGATCTTACCTTCTAGATCTTTGACAGATTCAAATGACGAGGCTTCGGGTACGGCGAGCACCCAGCGCACCTTGCCGAAACTTTGCTTGGCGTAAACCAGATCGGCGATGGCTTCAACCTTGGCTTCGCTTTCTTCCACCCAATCTCGGCCCGTCATTCCGGCGTCCAGAATCCCGTCTTCCACGTAGCGTGCCATTTCTTGCGCGCGGATCAGCATGCATTCGATTTCGACATCATCGATGGCCGGGAAATAGGACCGGCTGCTGACGGTGATGTTGTACCCCGCCCGGCGAAACAGATCGATGGTGGCGCTCTCCAGACTGCCTTTCGGGATGCCGAGTTTCAGCTTCTTCATTCGTTGCTCCCGTAAACCGCGGCCGGATCGTAGGCGCGCGATTCTGATTCCACCCACTCGCCGCTCTCGAGGCGACGGTAAAAACAACTCTGATAACCGTTGTGGCAGACACCGGGCCCCAGCGCTTCTACCCGCACCAGCACGGCATCGCGATCGCAATCGGTGGAGATTTCTTTCACCACCAGCCGATGTCCCGAGGTTCCACCCTTCAGCCACAGTTTTTGCCGCGAGCGGCTATAAAACGTGGCAAAGCCGGTTTCCACCGTCTTGCGGAAGGCCTCTTCATTCATATAGCCCACCATCAGCACGCGCCCGGATGCGTAATCCTGTATGACCGCCGTCACCAGGCCGTTCGACTTCTGAAAATCCAGATTCATGGTTTGAACCAATAAAAAAGCCCGCCAGGACTACGGCGGGCGTCGTTTCGTTGTCGCTCTGTAAAAATTAGAAGAGCACCCGTCGCGCGTGGGAATGGCCGTGATGGTGATGATGGCGCCCGGCGACGGAGACTGCTCTCATAAACCAATTACTATAGCAAAATGCGCTACTCGAGTTCCAGATCCAGAAACTTGAGCCGGCCCTCCCGCTCAATCTGCAAAATAATCGGTTTGCCCGCCTTGGTATCATCCAGCGCCTGGCGGAGTGACGCAACCGATGAAATCGGCCTGCCATTCACGGCGTAAATCACGTCTCCCGCGTGCAGTTCGGCTCCAAAAAAGGGCGCTCCGGCGGCGCGCGCAGCCACGATGACGCCGCGAGGGGTGCGCAGATCCTGAACCATCTCGGCGATTTTCGCGGTGATCTCGACACCTATTATGCCGAGCTTGGAAACGATGTTCTCTTCAGGCTTGACCAGATCCGCAAATCGCTGTGGGTCGTTATCGCGTTCGATCACCGCGACATCAAAGCGCATTTTCTGATCTCCGCGCAGAACTTCTAACGTGACCTTGTCGCCGATGGGCCTGCCGTAAAGATTCACCTCCAGCTGTCGCGCATTTTCGATCACCTTATCGTTCAAGGTAAGCGCGATGTCGCCGATCTTGAGACCTGCTTCGTCCGCCGGTCCTCCCGGCATCACATCGCCCAGAAGGGCCCCCCAGCCGCGCGGCAAGCCGAGGCCAGTGGCCAGCGCCGGCGTGATAGTTTGGGCGTAAACGCCGATCTCCCCGCGGTGCACATGTCCATCTTTCTGGAGCTGGCGAACGACGTTGCTCACGATGTTGCTCGGAATCGCGAAACCGATGCCTTCGCTGCCGCCGGACTGCGACAGGATCAGAGTATTGATCCCAATCACGCGCCCTTCGGTATCCAGCAGCGGACCGCCGCTATTGCCCGGGTTGATAGGCGCGTCGGTCTGGATGTAAATCATGGTGTCGTCGGGCTTGAGCTGCCGGGCCACCGAACTCACCACGCCCATGCTGACCGAATTCGCCAGCCCCAGAGGATTGCCCATGGCCAGTACGATCTGCCCCTGCCGTAAATCCTCCGAGTGGCCAAAACGCAGAAACGGCAAATCAGTTTGTCCGATCTTGATGACGGCCAGGTCGCTCTCGCGGTCAATTCCAACGGTTTTCGCGTCCAGAATTGGCCCGGCGGGTCTCAACACCGAATGGCCCGGCGGTTGGTCGAGCGATTGCGGAAGTTGCACCCGGATGCGCCGGCCGCCTTGCACCACGTGCGCATTGGTCACGATGTAACCGTCCGCGCTCAGAATGACGCCGGAACCGCTGCTGCGCTGGCGTGAAAGCAAACTCGCGTTGCCGGAGTCGCCTTCGTCGCTGAACGCATACCCCGTCGAAAAGATCTGCACTACGGCATTGCCCGCGCGCCGGGCGAGCGTTTCGAGCGAGGTACTCAGATCGCGCAGCGCATCAGGGGGCTTGCCTTCAGCCGGCCGCTCTTTGGTTTGCGCATCGAGGGACCAGAGCCCCGAGGCAAGGATCAGCAGAATTACAGAAAACGCGGAGCGTGGCATGCGCACCTCAGCGTCTATTGTAGACGGCGGAGAAGGCTTGCACACAGTCGTTCATTCGAGGACGATGGAGCCACAGTATTTAGAATCGGTAACCCGGCTCTACGAATACGAGGTCCCATCGTCAGCGATTACTTTCTCGCACACGAGCGATTCGATGAGAAGTCTGCTCGCGTACTTGGTCTAAACAAACCCGTCGCACAGGCGTCAATTTTGACAAAAACCAAACTAAAAAATCGACTGGAAATATCGCACGCGTGGTGTATACTGTCACGATCTAAGGGAACTCAAACCCAGTAGAAACACTAGTATAGAAATACTAGTTGAGTAAGAAATACGTCCGGATGCAAGTGTCTAGCAGTGGCAACCAGGGCCCACAGATCTTGGAGGAGACGGCACGGAGTATCAAGAATGGATCGACAAATCCTGCGAAAGCAATTTTAAAAGATCCGTGCATGCCGAAGGAGACTCAGTATGAAGAGACTGTTTTGTATCTGGTGCTGCCTTGCCGCACCCATGTTGGGGCAGATTAATCTTGCCAGACTGGGTGGCAGCATTAACGATCCTGATAAGCGTCCAATTTATCAAGCGCACGTCGAGCTGAAGTCCGCCGATACGGGCGCAACACGCATCGTCGTCACCGATGCAGATGGGGGCTACGAATTCCCGGGTCTGACACCTGGCGATTATACGCTCCAGGTCCAGGTTCCCGCGTTTGCCACTCTCACGCGGCAAGTGCACCTCGAAGTCGGCCAGTCTTTGCGACTCGATCTCGCGCTATCGCTCGACGTGAACAAAGAGTCGGTCGATATTGTGGGCTTTGCGGAAGCGTTGAAGACCGCGGACACCAGTGTCGGTCAGGTCGTGGAGCAGCACTCCATCCGCGAGTTGCCCTTGAATGGCCGCATGTTGCTCGACCTTGCGCTCACAGTTCCGGGCTCGCACATGAGCCACGGCGCCCAGAGTGGCGACATGATTGCCCTCTACTGGCGCCCGGGCCAGAACTCCGCGATCAGTATTGGCGGCAGCCGGCCGAACGCGAATTATTTTCTGCTGGATGGCGTTACTAATACCGACCCTACGTTTAATGCTCAGAATCTCAGCCTCTCCCCCGACGCCGTCTTGGAATTCAAGGTCCAGACGGGTAGTTACTCCGCCGAAATGGGCGGCGCGGGCGGCGGCCAGATCAATATCGTGACCCGTACGGGCACCAGCCAGTTCCACGGCACGGCTTACGAATTCCTGCGCAACAACACTATGGATGCGCGGAACTTCAACGAAACGGCGGGCACTTCACATCTGGTACAGAACAACTTCGGGGGGTCTCTCGGAGGACCAATCAAAGGCGAAAAGACGTTCTTTTTCGTCAATTACGAAGGACTTCGGAAAAGCCGGAACAATACCATGGTGGATACCGTACCCACTGCGGCGGAAGCCTCCGGCAACTTCGCCGATAGTGGCACCACCATCTACAACCCCTTCAGTTCCAGGAATAATCCGAATTACGATCCATCCAAGCCCACCGGACCCACTAACCCTAAGATTCTGCGCGATCCATTCCCGAATAACACCATCCCTTCCCACCTGATCAGTCCGGTCGCCGCCACCATGCTGAACAAGTATGCTCCGCGCCCCAACACGATCGGTGGCTCGGGTATGGGTATGTCGATGAATGGAGTGCCCACCGTGGTAGGCGCCGGCATCGATTCGAACAATTTTCTCGACAACCGCATCGCGCGCAACCGCAATAAACAGGGCACGATACGCATTGATCGCAACTTTGGGACGGGGGACACGCTGTACGGGCGATACTCCCTCGGCGGTGAGAACGGCTTCACGCCTGAGAATCTGCCGGGTTTCGGTTCGTTCCACGACAATCTTTCACAGCACTTCACTACCGCGTGGAATCACATTCTCTCGTCGAGCATGGTCAATACGGCATCCTTCGCGATGTCGCGCCTCGCCATGCACCGGGACCAGGAGAATGCCAACAAGAACGACATCATCGGCGAACTCGGCATTCAAGGGATCGGCTGTTGCGGCAAAGAGGCCTTTGGGTCGCCCTATTTCAACGTTCAAGGCTACTCCCCCATCGGTGACAGCTATATCGCTACACCGATGTATCCGCGGGACGGTCTCTTCGAAGGACGCGACACGTTCTCCTGGCAGCGCGGCAGGCACGCGCTGAAATTCGGAGCCAGCTACAAGCGTTACATTTGGCCCATGTGGGGATACTTTCAGAACCGCGGCTATTACCAGTTCACAAACGGTTTTACCACCCAGACCGCTACCGGCGACGGTACGGGTAATGCTCTCGCGAGCTTCGAACTCGGCCTACCCGCCGTGCGCCAGCGCCAGGCCAATGGTATTCCCTCCATGGACCTCCGCCAGTGGTATGCCGACACGTATGTGCAGGATAGCTGGCGTCTCACAACCAACACGACTATCGAAATGGGCCTCCGGTATGAGTACATGAGTCCTCTGCATGACGTAGACCCGACCGCCCATCCACTCGCTAATCTGTCCATCGAAAACGGCAAGCTGATCGCGTTTGTCGGCGGCCAAAACGGCCGGCCGGCCGGTCTGCTGTACCCCAACAAGTTTCGCTTCGCTCCGCGCTTTGGCATCTCGCATCACCTTCCGTCCGCGGGGTTAGTGGTGCGTGCCGCCTACGGCATCTTCTACACGCCGGTAGACATGAACAACTGGTGCAACCAGGTGCATGACGTGCCAAGAATTTTTCCGGAAACCAACCAAAGCGATAACTTCGTTGCGTCTATCACGACTTTCGACTTCGGTCCGCCGGTGCTCGGTAAGACTGTTGTCAGCTTCGCGGCGTTCGACCCCCACGCTCCTTCTCAGTATGTTCAGCAATGGAGCGCGTCTATCGAAAAGACCATTGGCAAAGACATGACTCTGGAACTCGGCTATCAGGGTGCCCGCGGTTTCCACCTGGCACGCGCACATTTGATCAATAACGCGCTGCCGGGACCGGGCCTCATCCAACCCCGCCGGCCGTATCAAACCGCGACTTTCGAAGATGGCACGGTTTTTCCAAAAGTCACGACGGTGGCGAGTTCCACGTTCAGGGTAAGCAGTATCAACATACTGGAGAATACCGCGAGAAGCTGGTATGACGGCGGCTACGTGAACTTGCGCCGCCGCTATGCAGCAGGCCTGAGCCTTCTGGCCAATTACACCTGGGCCAAGAACCTGAGCAACGCTCCGGAGTTCCGGTCGCCCATGTTCGAATCCGCTGTGCCGCAGAATAACAACGACCTCTTTGCCGAAAAGGGACCAGCCTGCGACATCCGCCACCGTTTTTCACTGAGCGCTGTTTACGATCTGCCCGCTATCAAGAACTGGAAGCTTGCCCGAACTCTGACGAAAAACTGGCGGTTTTCCTCCATCTTCCAGGCCCAGACCGGATTCCCGTTCACGGTCTCGGTGTTCGGCGACACAGCCAACGCTGGCACCATCCTGGGCGACAACCCGGTTCGCGCCAATTACAACGGAACACCTGTCTTCGGACCAGGTACCCATACCGCGCAGGCATGGTTTAGCGCGGCGGCATTCTCTACGCCCAAGGCGTACGCGTTTGGTAACGTCGGCCGCAATTCTATCTACGGCCCTGGCATGCAGACGCTTGATGCGGCGCTCGTACGTGAGTTCCCGGTTACTGAAAAATGGAAAGTCCAGTTCCGGGGAGAGTTGTTCAACGCTCTGAATCGCACGAATCTCGGCACGCCGAACCGCTTCGTGAATACGCCGCAATTCGGCACCATCACTCAGGCGACGACGCCCAATCGCGAGATTCAGGCCAGCCTGCGGGTTTCGTTCTGAGGGCAGATCTTTTGCCCTTGCTTCCGGGTGTCTCACGCGGTGCTGAGTGCGAGTCCCCGGCAGCGCTGGCTGATTGAAAGGTGTAAATCGACGGGTGCCAGCTATTGATGCAGCCCATGCCACACTGGAAACATTGCTATTTTTGTTTAGGGAGGGCAACGTGAATACGAGATTTTTGGCACCGGCGGCCATCGCTTGCGCGATCCTACCGCCCTCCTCTATACTGCAGTCACTTCCCCGCTCTCAGACTACAAAAGCGCCGGCAATCCAGTCGGCTACGGCATTGCGAGCGGCACTTCAGCCTTGGCTTCGAGCAGTGGAAGGATTGTTGAGCAGAACCAAGGATGCTGAATTAGTTTTGTACCTGCAGGTACTCCGCAACGCGGCACTAATGGTTCCAACTGGCGAAGGTGGACCTGGTGCTCTCGCCCAGCGGGTGCTTGGCCCTGTGCTTAGCCCCCCACCCGAAAAGCTCACCCTTGGATCGGTGTAATCGTCATTGAATCGCACAAGGATCTTCCGGCAGGGCGATGGCAGCAAGTTGCTTCTGTTAGCGACTTTGCCGCCGAGTACCATGATGATACCAACACGATCCATCTACGCTCGGACATACCTCAGATTCCGCTCATGCGCGGACTTTTGGTGGTCCATGAAATGCGGTATTGGTGGCAGGCTGGACATTAGGCTGGACATGCCGCCACAACGACGGATCCCGAGTCCCGGCCACGCAAGGAGGTTGACGCTTACCAGACCGAATTCAGAATTCTCGACGCGCTTATGCTCCCTAAGTACCAGGAATTGCTTGCGTCCGAGCGGGTTCGCATCCGGCGTCTCCTAGCCGATCCCAAGCAGCCGCCGATTCAGCCCGACATGAATAATCTGCTTCTGCAGCAAACCTTCGGCCAATTTGCAAATCCGATAGCCAAGCAAATGGCGGCGGCGGAGATCACGGTCCGCGCCGCGTTCGCTGAACTCGATACCCTGCCAACAGCCACCGCTCTCCGACGCAAGACAGATCTTCTGCGCAGCCTCGGCTACAATTAAGGCAGCAACCCCGGCCCCAGCCATCGAAGTCGCGCTGGAGGTACGGCACGTATACTGGTGCCAACACTCCTGTCCTATGACTCACATTGTTAAAATTTGCCTCTCTTGCGATATAGCCTTTCTTTATCCACGCTATAGAAAGTTTTGAATTGTGCCAGCGCATGCAGGCTGTTACTCTCCATAAGAGTTCCGAGCAAGATTTTTTTTAGCGGGACGCGGAGGGGCAAGGTCTTGTTGTGTGTCCTTGTCCGATATGGCTTCCGTGTGTTATGCACCGGTAGGCTATTGATCGTCATCGTTCTCGCTCGCAGTCTTTTGTGCACCTCGCCGTGTACTGGGCCCCGGTCTTTTCGCCGGGTCCGAATCAACTTAGGAGAATTCATGAGACTAGCCTATCTGAAGACGCTCGCCGCAATAGCTGTTTGCTTTGGGTTAACATCGGTTTGCGGCGCACAGGACGCGACCTCTACGCCGACGTCGGACCAACAGAAGCCGGCCGAGCAAACGCCCCCGGCGACAGCGCTCCCTGCCATAACTGGTCCGCTGCAGGGCCCCCCCGCGGCCATCTTCAATGCCGGACCTTTCGGCAGCAAAATCGCGGTCAACGGCATTCTCACTGGCTTGGGCATGTGGCAGGGCAACCACGTCCCAGGTGATGAGCCCGCGCAAGCGGCTCTGAGTAACGGGCAGATCTTTATTCAAAAGACCGATGGCTGGTTTCAGTTTTACCTGCAGGCGGGCGCTTACACTCTTCCGGCCCTGGCGACGCCGTTCCTCGCCACCGACAAAACGCTGACCAACTTCTATGGCCCGGTGCCACAGGCCTTTCTTAAGCTGCAGGTGGCGAAGAACACCTCCTTCGAGATCGGTGCCCTGCCGACACTGATCGGCGCCGAGTACACCTACAGCTTCGAAAACATGAACATCGACCGTGGCATCTTGTGGAACCAGGAAAACGCCGTCAATCGCGGAATCCAAGTGAACCAGACCATGGGCAAATTCACCGCCTCGGTGAGCTGGAACGACGGTTTCTATTCCAACCGCTACTCGTGGCTGTGGGGTTCCTTAGCCTATGCCAATGGACCACATACGTTGTCGTTCGTCGCGGGTGGAAACCTGGGTCAGACAAAGTTTCAGACTTTGGCCACTCCGGTGCAAAACAACGGCAGCATCTACAACGTCATCTACACGTACTCGAAGGGGTCCTGGATCGTTCAGCCCTACTTCCAATATACCGATGTGCCGACCAACGCGAAGATTGGGGTCGTGAAGGGTGCGTCGACCACAGGCGGTGCGATACTGCTGAGTTACGCCTTCAAACACGGCTTCTCGCTCCCAGTGCGCTTGGAATATATTACGAGCTCGGGAAGCGCTGCTCAGCAAGCTGTCAATCTGATGTTCGGTCCGGGCAGCGCGGGCACGGCGGTCACTCTCACGCCCACGGTTCAACACGGAGGCTTCTTCTTTCGCGGAGACCTTTCTTGGGTTCACGCGAGCAGCTATACGCCGGGTTCCGTCTTCGGTCCCACGGGCATGAACCAAAACCAGCCCCGAGCCGTGGCTGAAATAGGATTTATATTTGGCAACAATATAACTGAGAAGAACCCGTAAATTCAGGCCCACCGGGTCCGCTTAGGTACCGGCAAGATTGATTCGCCTGGGAGTCTGCCAAAAGGCATACGTGAGGATGCTCGCGTACACGGGCCAACACGTCGGACGTGCCAGTTTAGGAAGCAATGCCACGCCCACGCTGGGGATAGTGAGCAAGTTCTGTTTCCCAGTCCCGATCATGGCATCTTCCCATCGTTCAGAGCCTGGATAACGGAACAGCTGGCGATTGGACCCTGCCCGGAACAAGCCGCAGTTATCTTGACCAGCGATCTCCTGATCGCTTGCAGCTGGCGAATCTTCTCATCCACATCGGCTATCTTCGCTTGCGTCTTGCGGCGAACATCCGCGCAGCTACTATTAGGCCGTGGCGCTCGTAATAGCGAATCGTCTCCACGTTGACGCCGCCCTCGTCGGCCAGTTGCGCCGTTCTGAGTTGGCCCACACCCTCAGTCTTAGCCTGTTCCATGGTATGGTACGGAGTTGCAACACCATGCTGTCTGTTGGCGGTTTGCGTCGGGACGAGATGAAAGGCCACGATCAGATCGCCGGTCGAGTGAAATGAGCTTCGGCGCTATCACTCAGGCGACGACGCCCAATCGCGAGATTCAGGCCAGCCTCCGGGTTTCGTTCTAGGCAGATCTTTTGCCCTTGCTATGGGGTCTCACGCGGTGCTCAGTGCGGGTCTTACTCGACTAGTATTTCTATATTATATTAGTGTTTCTACTGGGTTTGAGTTCCTTTAGATCGTGACAGTATACACCACACCCTCGAAATTTCCAGCCGATTTTTTGGTTTGGTTTTGGTTTGGTTTCGTCACAATTGACGCCTCGGCGACGTTCGTTTAGTCAGGTAATCGTAAATCCATCCCGTAAACAACGTCGCTTCCATGGCGTCCACCCAGGCCGCGGCCGCTCTTTAGCCCACGCCTTCAGATCGCCACGCTGCGCCGCAATCGTCCCATCGTCCAGGATGTGTCCATCCTGCGCTTTGGCGCAGAAGCTGATGGTCTTCTTGTGGATATCGAATCCGATATAGTCGATAGTAGTCATTGGGTCCTCCTGACTTGGTTTCTGAGCCAGCCTACGGCGGGTCTCAGCAGCATTGTTGCTCAACCCTCGGGAGGACCGCACCACCTATACATTCAAACAATCTTTGCTACGCGCGGAGCGGAACTCCAATGAATGCAATTGGTCAACAGCGCATAAAAAGATTGGACCGATCAATCAGCCGTGTGACCGGCCAATCGGCTTGTTTTCAATCGCTTCACTTAATTTTTTCGGTGAAGTCACGATGGGCCGATCAACAGTGGAGCACCGAAAATAGATAGATAGTCAGAGCGGATAGATGTGTCTTGGTTTCTTGAGCTTGAGGAAGAATTGGGTTTGTTGCGCAAAATCACTTTACGTTTCCGTTCCGGGGCGAGTTGTTTAACGCGCTGAACCACACGAACCTAACCTCGGCACGCCGAACGGCTTCGTGAATATGCCGCAATTCGGCACCATCACTCAGCCGACGACGCCAAATCGCGAAATTCAGGCAGCCTGCGGGTTTCGTTCTAGGCAGATCTTTTGCCCGGGTATCTTACGCGGTTTTCAGTGCGGGTCCCCGGCAGGACGCTGGCCGCACACGATCAGCCGAGGTAGAGCAGGTTCACCAGGTTCGCCGCGGGACGGACAGCGTCACGGCTGGATAGGCGCGGACGAGTCGATGAGGCTTTTTCTTCGTGGGTTTCGCGCTGGCTTCTATTCGGACGCGGTTGAGATTGGCGGCTGCGATGGCTCGCCGGCGCTCCAGCACCCATTGCTCCAGCCTGTCGGGTTGGTTATTCGGGAGAGGCGATATCAGTCCTGAAGAGAGGGCGATGCGGCGACGTTCGTTGATGACGAGCCTCTCTCGCCTGTTCGTCACTTCGGCTTGGCCGTTGAGCACCGTCAACTGGGATGAAGCGACGTCGATACGGCACAGGCTGCGGGCTGACAGCCGAAGCTCGTCGTTCTTCTGAATGAGAGTTACGGCACTGTCGGGAGCCAGTTGTAAGGATTCAATGATCGCCGATCCTTCGAGAAGCTCGACTCGAGTGTCGGCCAGTCTGTTTCGTTGCATACGAATTGCGCTGTTTTGATCAAGCCAGACAAACACTTCCGGATCGAGGAGAATTTCTGCCTTGCCCTCATTCGTGTTGAGCACGGAACTCTCCGGGATTTCAGGAAATCGGCCCTTGATCGGGGGAACAGTCCGGCCATCGATTGAGATAGCGCCTTCGAAAAACTGAAGGAGCCCGGAATGCGTGGAGATCACAGATTGCGCCGAGGCCCGAATGCAAAGCAGAGTGAAAGTGGACACGAGGACGCCCCGACGCAGCATGCCGATTCTTCTTTCCATACTGTACGTCATTTCGAACGGCGGCGCCCAGAGGACCACCCCAGGAATCGATCGGGGTTTGTGTAGCGCGCACAGTCCGTGCATTCTACTATGAGATTGTGAAACGTGCTATCAATGCTGGGCGGATGTCGCCGCCAAATGAGAATGTCCTAATTGTGCCAAGTAGAAATGTCCTGTTGACGGGGTCAGTCTGGAGAGGTGGATTCAGGAACATTTCTCATGACGCAGCGAGACCGCGACCGGCTGGTCGCATTGAAGAAAGCAAGGAAGGGCCTGATCACGCAACGGCAAGCCGCCGAGGAGATTGGGCAAAGCGAGCGGCATGTTCGCCGGCTGTTGGATCGCCTCAAGGGCAAAGGCGACTCTGCGTTGGTTCACGCTCTGCGAGGGCGGCGGTCCAACCGCAAACTGGAGAAAACCAAAGAGAAAGCCTTGGTGAAAGCGCGACGTCTATCGCGGTTTCGGTCCGACTCTGGCGGCGGAATACTGGGCCAGCAGGACCGTCTGGTCAAAGGCCTGCGTGTAGCCGGAGCAAAGACCCTGGAGCAGGCCAACGCTTACCTGGAAGCGGAGTTCATCGTGTGGTGGAACAACACGATGGCCGTGGTCCCAGCCAGCAGCGACGATGCGCACCGGCCTTTGGGCAAGGAACACTCGCTGGCTGCTTCGTTGAG
>QHXW01000146.1 GCA_003223115.1 Acidobacteriota bacterium | reverse complement strand
GTCCGGCATCAGATGCCCTTCGAGAATCTGGCATTCCTTTTGCCGCGCCAGCCCATGGAAAATCTGTCCCAGATGTCGGCGTGTCTGACCGAAGATGGCTTTCCGCCGCCGTTTGGGCACGAATACAACGAATACAACATGGTACAACATGGTACTTGCAGTCCCATTTGGAATGGGATAGGCTCTGGTAAAGCTCTGTCATTGATCCTCCTCATCGTTGGTCATCAAGCTACTGGAGGAGGATTCTACTCCGGAAACGGTCGCACCTCTTCGAGTCTCACTGGTCTAACCAGTGGCTTACCAATTTCAGTTACTGCTACTCAGCCGGAGATAGCCATTCTACGACAACGACTTGTGCCTACCTCTCATACGACCTCATCACTCAAAATCTCTCATGGCGCTTTGGGGGCCGGCCCGTGACTCAGCGGACCAAACCAAAAAAGTCCTTTGCATATTAAAGTACATACAATTGCTTGTCAAGGAAGCGGGAGCAGACCCACTTTTGAAACGGAACTGGACGAGGGGACCTGCTCAGCGAGCAGCAGATCAAAGCGTGGCTGCCGATCTAGAGGCCGACGGGTCTCGGTTCGTCGAACAGACCAAAAGCCACAAACATACGAGCCGGCCTCCACGGCCAACGTACTGCCGGCCCTTGAAGCCTTGTACGTGATCGGCGAGGCGGCGATGGCTTGACCGGTGTTGAAGTGCCACAGCGGCGCTCCGGTCTTGGCGTCGAGCGCTGTGAAAATTCCCTCGTTGCAGCCGGCGAAAATCAGGCCTCCGGCGGTCGAGAGCAAACCCTGCGCCGTATTCGTGCGAGCCGATTTGCTTGAACTTCCACGCCAGCCGTAGAGCCAAGCCTGCAAGGCACCAAGATCTGCCCGTCGACTTCGGGTCGCCTGCTTATAACCCGGACACAGGCTTCTATTATATTATTTGCTTGCTGTGCTTCGACCTGCCGGTGATCGAGACGACTCGGCGACGGGAGGGAATTGGACGAGCCCGGCACAGCACGCCCTCAGTCTGCGAGCCGCGCGGGTGGATTGTGCCGGGACTCGATTGTGGATAGTCATTTCACCGGTTCGCCTTTCACTCCTCCTCACACGTCTACGATGCGAGTGGTTCGAAGAAATGGCAGCGCCCACCCGGCCACGTCGCGGTTCATGACATAGTAAAGGAGTTCTGGAGGCCCGTATGAGCGCCCATGACGACGCCCACGCATTCGGAGATCCAGTGCTTCAGCAACGCCTTGCGAAGTACATGGTTCTGCAGTGCTTTCGTAATTCTATGCTGGAGGATCTCCATGCAGGCATCTCCCCGTCTTCGGCCGCCGGAGATTATTCGGATGTCACCGTCAGCAGTCCGTACGGCGTCATTCCATGGCCCAAGGTGTCGCGCCTGAACGACGACGAAATGAAGCGCCTGATAATCGATGTCGTCGATCGAGCCTACAGCTTCATACACAAGCTGCTCGATGAGAAAACCGGCGGTGAAATCCTGTCCCTTCTCGCAGAACGTGATCCTCTCCCACAGTGGAACGAACCGACCCTCGGGACCACACAACACTGAAACCGGACCCCTCGGAATCTCGCACCCTCGAAATTCCGGTGCAGCGTCATGGACCTGATGCGCCCGATATCGGAGAAAACCGCGCTCGCCGGCATCATCCCTGACCAACACTTGAGGACTCATACGATGCGGTGCCGGCGAACGTGCCTCACGCCTGGATGCGGGAAAAAACTACCCCGCCGGCCATGTGCGGGTTTCACGATCCTTCCAGTGTTCCCTTGGTAAACATTGAAAATAGTCCTTGCTTCATTATTATCTGAGTGTATAATAACACTCAGATATCTCTGCCCTCCATCCCAGAGAAACCTCGAGCAGCACGCCTGCGCCGGCGAAAACGCCAACTCCTCGCCCGTCTCCAGGTGCCTCCCGATGGCCTGCCGGGCTCCTTGGCGCTGACCCACCGGCGTTGCGGCAAGCCTTCTTGTCATTGCTCCGAGGGACAAGGCCACCCGGTTTGGTCGCTCACCTTCATGGTCCAGGGTAAGAAGCATGTCGAACGCATCCCGGAAGACTGGGTCGACTCGGTCCGCCCACGCGTTGTGCGCGGCCGGAAGTTCAAAGACGCAGTCGCCGAAATCTTTGCTGCCAACGCTCAACTGTTGGCGCTGGAACGGAACCACTCCCTTCGGATCGCCAACCTGGAGAAGGATCGGAAGCCTCGCCCCAAGGGATAACCACAATGCCGAGAACCTCCCAGGTATGACTGAGTCAGGAACAGCAAGATGATTTCGAGCGCTTCGCGCGTAGCCGTACTCTGGCGGCGCGATTGGTGCAGCACTCCCAGATCCTGTTAATGGCCGCCGCTCACAAGCCCGATCAAGAAATCGCCCGGGCCTTGGGAATCACCCGGCAGACCGTGGCTCTGTGGCAGGAGCGTTTCGTCGAGCAGGGAGTTGCCGGTATAGAGAAAGATGTCCCACGCTCGGGGAGGCCCCGCACGATCCTGCCGCCGCAGATTGATGAGATCCTCCGCAGGACCACGCGGGAGACCCCTCCCGCGGCTACCCACTGGAGCACCCGCACGCTGGCGCAAGTCAGCCAGGTGAGCTTCTCCACGGTGGGGCGTTCTGGAACTTTGATCCTGACAAAGATTTTCCAGATGTCGTTCCCCCCGTGCTTGCTTACGCCGAACTTCTGGCGACACACGACGGTCGCGACGCGGAGGCCGCACGAATGATCTATGAACAACGAATCGCCCCGGCATTCCATCCCGCCTAGTAGTCCCATCGATCCCTCCGTCGTCCGTGTTCTTCGTGCACTCGATCCGATCGCGCGTGCAGAGCATTGCGATTACTTTGTCGCGGTGCCACGGCGCGGGACCTCATTCTTGTTAACGTCCATGGCCTGCGGCCAGGCCGCGCCACACGCGACATCGATTTTGGAATCGCGGTCGAGAGCTGGGACCAGTTTGCGCGATTGAAGGAGGGTCTTGTCGCCACCGGTGCCTTCGAGTCTGATCAGAGGATGCTGCAACGGCTGACCTACTCCGATAAAGCTGCCGAATTCTCCATCCCGGTTGATCTCATTCCTTTTCGTGGAGTCGCATCCGCCGACAGCACGATCGAGCGGCCGGCAGCCGCGACATCGTCATGAACGTGGCAGGTTTGAAGAAGCGTTAGCGTCGTCCGTTTCAGAGGAAATAGAAGAAAACCTCGTGGTGCACGGCGTCAATTCCGGGGCTGACACTGCTCAAGCTTATGGCATGGTCGGACCGGGGCCGCGAAAATAATAAGGACGCGGCCGACCTCTACCGTCTCTTCATCACGTACGCGGCTGCCGGCAATACAGATCGTCTTTATGACCATAAGATGGATTTGCTGGAGGCCGTTGGCTTCGACATGGAGCTGGCGGGTGCGGAACTGCTTGGTCGCGACGTGGCGCGCGTCTGCTCGCCGCCCGTGCTGGTTCAGATCCGATCGCTCCTCAAATCTGAGTCGGAAATCGAGCGTTTGGTGAAGCAAATGGTCCAGACCACCTACGCTGAACAATGCCAATGATAGAACGAACAGTGCATTCGTTTTGCCGCGGACTTCTACAGGAGTTTTGACCCCTTTGCGTTCATCGGACAACGCATACAGCACTTCGGACGCGGCAAGCCGCGTTCTTTGCGAGCTTCATTTAGGAGATTATGCGAGACACAGCACCGGACGTAAATGAGATTAGTCCAGCCTTGTCGCCAAAGCCCATACCGCCCCGTCTGGACTCGCAGCGGCCGAAACCACGCGGCTGTCCTCCTGCACATTTCCCGATGAAGCCCACCAGTTTAGGTTCTCAACTTCGCTCGCGGCCTTCTGCCCTTCGAAAACGCGCATGATCACGGACCTCTGAGGGACACGCATGTTCGCAAAGATCGTGGGGCTTCCCATTCGCGCTGCGTCGTTTGCGGGAGAACATAATCACAGGACGGGAATCGATGCCGTGGAGGTCGTGAAACAAATGGCTGGCCTCTATCCCGATGGGGTTATCGCCAGCACTTTGAACCGGCTCGGGTTCAAAACCGGTTATGGCAATACCTGGAGGAAGCATCTGGTGTGCTCCTCACGAAGCAAACTCGATCTGCCGACCTATGAGCGCGGGCGCGGGACACGCTTACCGCCGAACAAGCTGCCGAGCGGTTTGGCGTAAGCATGCGGACGGTCCGGGAACTACTCCGCACGAGTGTCCTCGCTGGGACTCAATTTGTAAAGTTTGCGCCGTGGCAAATACCAGTTGAAGCCCTGAACACGCCAGCTCTCGTGAACCGCGTCCAGCGCATTGGCGCCGGCACACATCCACGCAGAGCGTACAACCCAGATGATGATACGCCTCGGCTTCCAGGCATGTGAGAGGAGAAGGTCACCATCCCGGGTGGGCCTTCCCGTGGCGCGGCTCAAAGCTGATGAGTAGGCGGGAGCCGGTAGCGGCGGCCAGACGCTCTAGCGTTCGCATCGAAGGGCGCGTCCGTCCGCTCTCCAAGCGCGCGACGACAGGCTGGGTGGTGCCCATCTTCCGGGCCAGCGCCTGTTGCGTGAGACCCGCGCGGTTGCGCGCGTCGATCACCGCTGAGGCCAGGGCAAATTCTTTCTCAAGGGCCTCATACGCCTTGCGGTACTTCGGCTCCTTCATCCATTTCTTGTGCAGATCCGCTATGCGCGCCATTGCGACACCTCCATCACCGAACTAATTTCGCGCGCGTGAGCGCCAGTTCTATCTCGCTTCGTGGTGTCTTCTCCGTCTTCTTCACGAAAACTCGTACAATCACCGCCCGGCGCCCAACACCCATCACATAGAGCGCCCGCGATATGCCGCTGCGGCCCTTCAGCCGCATCTCCCAAAGGCAGCCTTCAATGTCCTTCACGTGCGGCTCGCCCACGCGCTCCAGATCTTTTTCCTCGATGAGCCTTGCAACGCGCGCGAGCCTTGCCCGCATGTCTTCGGGCAACGCCTCGATCTCCGCATCGACGGTTTCGTTGAGAGTCTCAACCGTCCAGCCCACACCTCAATATACCAAAAAGGATATAACCAGATTCAGGAGTTCATGCGCAGCGTCCTCCCGGTCAGGCAGGCGACCGTATGCCAAAATGTCTTAAGTCGATGCCAACGAAACACATTTGGACGTTCAGGCCTCGGCTTCGCTCCCGGGCATTCGCATGGAAAGGTTCGCACCTGGCCTGCCAGCGCTTGAAGGAAGCAGTCACGGAAATCAAGAAGGTAGCCAGAGTCGATCCGGTCACTGCCGGTGACCGGATTGTGAGCCTGATGGAAAGGATCTGGCCAGCATTCCAAGATATTGATACTTCGTCCGGTGCGCTCGGCGGCGCGGTGAACTGGGCGCAGGACGAATTGCTTGCCGATCGTGATCGAGGCTCCCGCGGACCGAAAGACGCGGAACAAGTGGCTGGAACGCCTCTGGAAGGCGATCCAGGATGACAGCGTCGATTACCGCTGGACAGTTCAGGACCAGTGGGGCAAACTGTGCAGTTCCCGTGAAGTCGCCTCTCGCTGGGCAGACCAGCTCCTCGGCTTGCTGCGAACCGCCTGGTCCGATCCACGGCCAACAACCGGAGCGCCTGTCGTGATTGGAGTAGTACGCGCTATGAAGCCAACGGATGACGAGGCTTTGACAGAAGCGCAGCGGCGCCGCCGCCTCTCCCGGTGAAGAAATCCTGATGGCCAAAGACCCTCCCCGGCACTTCCCCGTTTTCAAACTCTCCTGCGCGCGCAAACCTCAGCACGCGCAGCGTCGCCACGCAGGCAACACCGGGGAGCTGCGCGCCGACACGTAATGGCGTTCGATGACGGGATCTTCGCTGTAGTATTAGTAGGGTACGGAGTGGAAGTCGAGGTTGAAGGAGGCGCCGTCAAACAGACCCTGGGATTCACCCGGTCATGCCAGGCGCCAGCAGTTGACCGGTCTTGGTGTGGGGAATGCGGGAGGAATACTCCGACAGGTCACTCTTCTTGGGAAACGCATTCAGTCCCGCAAATAATGCCAGTCCTTCGTCGGCAACCAGCGCCATCACGTGACTGTGACGCTCGATCGACCACAGCTTCAACGCCAGGCAGGTCCGCAGAGCGTCATCGGCTGGAATCTTCTTCGATCCTGGCAAATGTGCGGCTTGGACCCAGGCATCCAGCTTGAGCCGCACCCAATCGGGAACAAACAACAAGAGCCCGCCACAGCGGCTAGTAAATGTGCGTTGGGTCAGAGAAAACTGGCGGATGTCGGCAAATCGTTTGCCTTCCAAAAGCAGAAGGCCTTTTCCAGTGCTGTGACTTTGCGATTCCGCGAAGCAACTTCGCTACCATGGGTACACCACGCCTGGCTCCGCAGCGTGTCGACGGAACGACAAGGGTGACGTTTTGCCGACACAGAGCCGGACTTTTGCCCAGTGCCTTGCGTTGATCACCGTGCTGAAGAGTGGTTGGTGGCCTTGCTCCGATGACCGGCAGGTAATGGCCTTGATCTTGCCCAAGAAAAGCGCATTAGCTGATGTGCAATTTCCATGTTCCGGACGGTGGATGGCGACGGCACTGAATGATTCTTCGCGAGATCGTGTCCTCATGGTGCTCGCCCTTGCCGCTTTGGCGCCGTGCGCGTTTGCCCAAGGCACTACCCCAGCCAAGCTCAGCCTCAACACGGGCAAGGAAATTTACGAAGCGGCGTGCATCGCGTGTCACGGCAATGGCGGCAAAGGCATGCCAGACACTACCGTGGCTTTCGACAAACCCAAGAGCTTTCCCGACTTCAGTCGGTGCGACCAGACCACGCCTGAACTCAACGTAGATTGGAAGGCCACCATCCGCGACGGCGGTCACGGCCGCGGCTTCTCGCCGATCATGCCCTCATTCGTCGACGCTCTTACCTCCGAGCAGATGGACAAAGTGATCGCCTATCTTCGCAGCTTGTGCGCCGACAAATCCTGGCCGCGCGGGGAGTTCAACCTTCCTCTTCCGATCGTGACGGAAAAAGCATTTCCAGAAGACGAGATCGTCGTCACGTCCGCACTGAACGGGCAGGGCGGGCCCGGCTCCACAACCGATATCATCTATGAACGGCGCTTCGGCGCCCGCAATCAGATCGAGGTGGACATCCCTGTTGTATTCAATCGTCAGTCGCCGGGGCTCTGGTATGGTGACGTCGGTGACACGACGCTCGGCGTAAAACGCGTGCTCATCGCCAATCTCCGCGCAGGTTCCATTCTGTCCGCGTTCGGTGGCGTGATCCTTCCCAGCGGGAACAGGACTCACGGCCTCGGCGCCGGCGTCACAACTTTCGAAAGCTTCGCTGCATATGCGCAACTGCTGCCCGCCAACAGCTTCGTCCAACTCCAGGCCGGAACCGATCAGCCCACAGAAACGTCGAAGGCGCCCCGTTCGGTGTTCTGGCGAGCAGCTTTGGGCAAGAGCTTTCGCCAATCTGGCGGGCTTGGCCGCATGTGGACTCCCATGACGGAATTCGTCGCTAGCCGCGACTTCACCTCTCACGCGACAACGGATTGGGACATCGTCCCGCAATTCCAGGTGACGCTCAGCCAGCGCCAACACGTCCGCGCCAATCTCGGTTTTCGCATTCCCGTCACGAACACAGCCGACCGTCCCATCCAAGCTGTCTTTTATCTCCTGTGGGACTGGTTTGACGGCGGATTGCGGGAGGGCTGGAGATAATGCGAACGCAAAGAATCCCGATGGCCGCACTCATCGCCGCGAGCGTGCTGCACGCTGGCCGCAACACCATCCAGCCCAAGCGCGATGAGCCCCAGTTCCAAACCTCGGACCGCTGCCTTGCCTGTCATAACGGCCTCGTCACCGCCTCGGGTGGCGACGTCTCCATAGGCTTTCACTGGCGTGCCAGTATGATGGCCAACTCTTCCCGCGACCCGTACTGGCAGGGAAGCGTTCGCCGCGAGGTTACCGATCACCCCGAATCGAAAGCGCACATCGAGGATGAGTGCTCCATCTGTCACATGCCGATCACACGCTATGAAGCGAAGCTCCGCGGCAAAGAGGGCGAGGTCTTCGCACATTTCCCCATCAGCACCGATGACCCCGAGCAGCGTCAGGCCGCCGACGGGGTCTCGTGCTCGGTCTGTCACCAGATCACCAGGGAAAAGTTCGGCACTCGGAACAGTTTCAACGGCGGCTTCGTTGTCCATGGTCCCGGCGCGGACGGCAATCGAACCGAGTACGGCCCGTTCGAGATTGAGCAAGGCCGGATCACCATCATGCGGTCCTCCACCGAAGGTTATCGCCCCGAGGAAGGCAAGCATATCCGCGAATCCGAACTGTGCGCCACCTGCCACACACTCATCACCACGGCCCTCGGCGCTGGAGGCAGAGTGATTGGCGCCCTTCCCGAACAGATGCCTTACCCGGAGTGGCTCCACAGCGATTACCGAAACAAACAAAGCTGCCAGGATTGTCACATGCCAAAAATCGACGGGCCTGTTCAGATCGCCCGCGTTCTTGGGGAGGCTCGCGAAGGCGCCCGGCTCCACTCTTTCGTCGGCTCCAATTTTTTCATGCTGAATCTGCTCAATCGGTATCGTGAGGAGCTGAACGTCTCGGCTCTGCCGCCCGAACTGATCGCGAACGCGCAAGCCACGGTGGAGTTTTTGCAAGCGGAGGCGGCTACAGTCGCCATGGAGAAGGTCGTGGTGGAATCGGGGCGCCTCAGGGCGGACGTCGTCATTCGAAACAAGAACGGCCACAAACTCCCTACTGCGTACCCTTCAAGGCGCGTGTGGCTCCACTTCGTAGTCCGCGACCGCAACGACCGCAACGTCTTCGAGTCCGGTGCGCTCAACCCGGATGGTTCGATAGTTGGCAACGACAATGATGCCGACCCTGCCCGTTTCGAGCCCCACTACACCGAAATCCGCAGCGCCGATCAGGTCGAGATCTATGAATCGATCGTTGGTGATGAGAATGGTCATGTGACGACCGGACTCCTTACGGGCGTGGGCTACCTCAAGGACAATCGCCTGCTACCGGACGGCTTCGATAAGCAGACCGCCGACAAGGACGTCGCGGTAATCGGCGACGCGTTCAACGACCCTGGGTTTACCGGCGGCAGTCACCGCATTCGCTATTGGGCCCCGCTCGGTGCCGCAGCCGGACCTTTCACCATTGAAGTCGAACTCTGGTATCAGCCCATTGGCTTTCGTTGGGCCAACAATCTGAAGCTGTACTACCGCGCCGTTGAACCGCGTCGCTTCAACACCTACTTCGATTCCATGCAATCCAGCACGGCCGCCCTACTCGCCCGTTCTGCGGTCAAAACAGAACCGCGAGCCAGATAGATCCCGAGCGTCCTCATCTGACGGTGTTCCGCCTCTCAGTCGAGAAAGTGATTCTGCAATGCGTAGTGTGTCAGCTCGGGCGGTGGTCGTCATGTTCATCTTTCTAGAAGACGGGCGAGAACACCAGGCCATGACTAGACTCGCAAACGGTGCGCCTCCCAGCACCCCTTGTTCTCAAAGTCCGCCAAAAGTACTGCCGGCTCCGAGGGCTGTGACGGCTAGTCTAGGGGAATCTCGACCGTTAACGTGGTTCCCCGATCGGACTGGCTTTCGACGCTGAGAGCGCCTCGCACCAATCGGACACGCTCTCGCATACTCAAGAGACCAAGGCCGCTCGAGGCGCGTGCATGATCCGGATGGAAACCCACGCCGCGATCCGACACCTGAGGCGCACACCATCTCCGGTGCGGTCCAGAAGGACGCACCTTATCCGGGCGATGAGAAACGTTCACGCCCACCTTCTGATCATTGGAGAAGGTCCTCTGGACGACAGGCTTGTGGCGGTTGCACTCGAATGCGGCGCGACCGCCAACGTTACCTTTCTCGGCAACATCGAAGATATCGCGCCGTACTACCATGCGGCCGACATATTCGTTCTCCCGTCTGTTGCGCGGAGCGAGGCCTTTGGTATTGTCCAGCTCGAAGCGATGGCTTGTGGCAAGCCTGTTGTGAACACTGCACTCGCGTCTGGAGTGCCGTTTGTTTCCGTGGACGGTATTACTGGTATCACTGTTCCGCCCGCGGATTCGGACGCACTCGCGGTTGCGCTGAACCTGTTATTGGAAAATGCCGAACTCCGTGCGCGCTTCGGGAAAGCAGGTGAACAACCCGTAGAGAGCGGCTTCAATCTGCCCGAGATGGCCCGGCGCACGTTTGATTTGTACCAGGAAACTTTTCAGAACCTACCAAAGCCTGATACCTCCCGATAGGAAGATCTTGAAAGTTCCCTGCACCTATCGAAGACCTCACCAGAAACCTTGCACAGGATTCGGCCCGGTTCCGATTCGTAAATAAATAAGGAAACTCACCAACGGGGTCAGATCCGTACCGATAACGGCAGCGAACCGCCACAATGCCAGGGATCGGATGAAAAACCGGAGCCATGCTCTCTGACGGGCAGAAAGCACCAGTGTGTAAACGGCCTTAGCTTGCCGAATCCAATTTCATTTTGACAATCGTGTCAAGTGGCACTTATTTCTGCCGCCAGAGACGTTCCCGCCAGGGACCGTCCGGTGCTCTCTAGCTTAGCTAGCTTAGCTAGGTTCCACTTCCAATCCCTTTTTACGTCCGAGGCTGAAGGGTAGCATTAGACTTGGTCGATATCCATAGCCATATTCTGCCGGACTCGATGATGGCCCGAAGACGCTCGAGGATGCCGTCGCCATACTGAAAATCGCCGCTGAATCCGGTACCACCGATATCGTAGCCACACCTACGCTAACTAACGCACAGTTCACGTTCGACTCTGAGCGGATCGATCGCAAAATAGCCGTACCGCAAAGTGTCTCCGGCCCATTCCGCGAATCCACCCTGGCTGCGACTTTCATCTCACGGTTGGAAACATTCGGGACGCGCCGGCCCACCGCTCCAAGTACACGATCAATCACAAGCGCTATCTGCTGGTGGAATTTTCCGACGCATTGATTCCCAACACCACGCAGAAGATCTTTGACCGATTCCAAGCGGCCGGATTCCTGCCTGTGGTTACTCCCGGAGCGCAATGCCGTCTTGCAAAACCGGATCGATCAACTGGGGTCATGGGTGGAAAATGGGGCTGGTGCAAGTCACGGCCCAATCTTTCCTCGGGCGGCCGGACGGCCAGGCGTATCGCCATCGAACTGTTCGACCGGAATCTGGTGCACTTCGTCGCCAGTGACGCGCACGATACCAAACACCGGCCGCCGATTTTGCTCGATGCTCCCGCTTACGTGTCAAAAAGGTGGGCGAAAAGTGCGCTGAAAGTGTTTTTGTCACGGCTCCGCGCGCTGCGATCCTGGGTGAGCCATTCGATATTGATTACGGGGAGCGACCTCAGGGCAGGAGAAAATGGTACCGCTAAGTGATTCGGCTCTGGTTAAACTCCGCCGTGTAAGTGATTGGGAATTGGGCTCAAGCCGCGAGTTCGACGGCGCGCTACAAGTCCGTCCGTCCGAGAGCAGCCAAACGAGACTTGCGCCCGGTTCAGAATCGAAACCGCAACATCACCTGAACCGATCTCGCGCCACCGGCCTGGAACATCGGCGTCAATCCGCTGCCGGGGCTGCCAGTACCCATCATCATGTTCAGCATAGAGGCAGGCTCGCCGAAGAGCGGGCTCGACAGAAACCGCGTGGGATCCGCAAAGCTGGGGTGGTTCAGCGCATTGAACGCTTCGATTCGGAATTGGAGCGATCGCCGCTCGAGCAATGCGAAATCCCTTTGCAGAGCGAGGTCGATCTGGTCCATTCCGAAGCCCGTGATGACATTCCGTCCCAAGTTACCCTGGACGAAGTCTGCTGCCGGCCGAAAAGCGCTGGGGTTCAGCCACCGTCCGCCAGGGGCCGAATGATCTGTAACCCATATGGTCTGCCCCGGCACAAGATCGGGCCGAAAAACATTGGCAAAACTCAGTCCCATAAAATAATCCGCACTGAGCACAGAGATGGGAAATCCGGTGCGCTTGTGGAAGATCCCGTCCAGTTCCCAGCCGTGGAATAACGAGGAGGGAAAGTGGCCTCTAACTTTGTGTGGAGTGGCGTAACTGATGATGACGTTGAGGCCATGGCGCACA
>QHXW01000150.1 GCA_003223115.1 Acidobacteriota bacterium | reverse complement strand
CGATCCGCAGGACGAGAAACTATTCGAATCGCTCGGACGCGGTGAGTTCAACATCAGCGGCTTTCAGAACAAAGATCTGCGACAGCGGCTGCGTGACCGAAATAGCGGCCAGATTTCACGTACCATGAAACGTCTTCGGGTTCACGGCTTGATCAAAAAGGTTGGCCACTTAACCTACAAGTACTACCTCACCGCTCTCGGCAAACAGGTTGTCGCCCTCGGCCTGAAACTCAAACAACTCTACATCATCCCCACCCTCTCAGCACAACCGGCTGGCTGAAAGTCCTGCCAAGTTCGGTCAGAATCTGTTGATATAGGTACTAACGTATTTAGGGGCGTCGAATAGTAGTGCGTATGGTATCGCGGTCGACGCAGCGGGGAACGCGTGGATCACCGGCACGGTGTCCTCGACGGATCTCCCGGTCACTCCTGGAGCTCCCCAGACGAATCTGAAAGGAAAAGAGAACGGGTTCGTCCTTAAGCTCAATGCCAGCGGCTCGGGCGTTCTATTTGGGACGTATCTGGACGGAGGCGCCGCGTCACCGGCAATCGATGGCGCTGGAAACTTCGTGATGAAATACAATCCCGGCGGTCACCTGTTGTATTCAACCTATTTCCACGGTGGTAATCCGTCTGCCACTTACATTAGCGCTATAGCAGTGGATTCAGCCGGAAACGCGTACGTAACGGGGTCACATACCGGCGGCTCGCTGCTGACCACCCCCGGAGCATTCGAGACCAGCCCAAATCCAAAGTACGAAGTAAGCCGGGCACTTCCAGGTGAATACTGAAGAGCGTCTCATTAGCATCGATTTGGAGGTCAGCTCCTCGAAATGCGTCAGCGATTCTCTCATTGAGCCCCGCCTCATCACCGATCTCGACAATCGTTTCCAGAGCCGCCGCCAAATCTGAGCCGTCGTGACTTAACACACTCGTTTGCACGCCAATCTGCGGAAAGCGCAATGGCGACATGGCGTCGGTCCGAAAGTGATGGTAGAAGCGCCATCCTAATACGGTCTGGCGCAACATGTTGACCTCTGGGTAGCGATGAGGTTCCACGACCTGCGGCAACATGGATTCATACTTAAGCAGAGCGAGCGCATATTCATCCATCCTCCCTTCCGCATTCCGCAGCCACGCGGAAGGTCCCCGGCGGTCCATCATCAGAACTGGTTTCGCATCGCCGAGCAGCCAAAGTTTTTCTTCTTTCACCTCTGGATCCATTCCAAACAGCGAACGACCAGGTGGCAGGGAACTCGGTGAAGGCAAACCCTCCACCTCCAAATGGATCCTCTTGGCCGGTCGCTTTCTCGTGTAGCGAATTCTCTCGCCACCGGCCCACAAAACGCTCGGAGTCCCGCCCTCGCCAGCGATAGCACGGGCGAATTCTCCACTGGCGGCGCGCGCTACCAGGATCAGGGCTTGATAGAGGTTCGATTTACCAGTCCGTTAGCTCCGGTGATGATGTTCACCTGGCTCAGCGGTAAGGTCACGTCGCGCAGAGAGCGGTAACCGCGAACAGTTAGACGCATGAGAGGCACCCGGTTCCTCAGCGTATCATTCAGCCGCCAGTGCCCGCCTGCTTGGATCGTATCGCGAAAGGATTTTCTATCTTTCGTTGTGATAGTTGGCCCGAAACGGGGTTCGCGCAGATCAGAAGTTCAAAGGAACACAACCCGACATATGGGGAGTTTGGAGTTACCCTTAGGGCAAGATGTCTCAAGCTTGGCAAGACATGCGATACGCGGTCCGTGTGCTGGCGAAGACTCCTGTGGTGACAGCCGTTGCCATCGTTTCTCTGGCGCTCGGCATCGGTGCGAACACGGCAATTTTCAGTATCCTGAACGCGCTGTTCCTCCGGTCGCTGCCGGTGCGCGCCCCCCGGCAACTGGTCGCAATCTCGACCATCAGCCCGGATGGTCAGAATGGCAAGGATCCTCTGTCACTGCCGATGTTCGAAGAAATAAGACAGCGCCAGCAGGTGTTCTCCGGCATGTTCGCGTGGAGTGGTGGCGGCATGAACAACTTCGAAGCGAATGGCGTGAAGTATGCGGCCAGCCTGGAGACGGTCAGCGGCGACTACTTCTCAACACTCGGGATCCGGCTGCTTCTTGGACGCCTGATCACACGGAGCGACGTTGCTTCGCAAGCCGGATCTTCTGCTCGTGTCGCCGTGCTCAGTTACCACTACTGGCAACTGCGCTACAACGGTGATCCCGAAATTATCGGTAAGTCCATCCGGGTAGATGGAATCCCCCTTACCATCATCGGCGTCACTCCGAAGAGTTTCGCTGGTCTGATCATCGATGGGGCTTCGGAGGTAACGGCGCCGATCCTGTATTCCGGGCGCGAGACGTTGCGCGAACCCGGCAGGCTTTGGCTTGAAGTCATAGGGAGGCTAAAGCCGGGCGCGACGTTGCAGCAGGCGCGCGCGCAAATGAAAGTTCTTTGGCCCAGTGTGCAAGTGGCTACTATGCCGCCAGGATACGCCGGTGCGCAGCGAGATAGGTTCTTCGCTCGCCGTGTCGACGCAGAATCCGCAGCCACTGGCAATTCTTTTATGCGGGAACGGCTCGCCCGTCCGCTCATGCTGCTGATGGGTCTGGTTGGGCTGGTGCTGTTGATTGCGTGTGTGAACCTGGCGAATCTCATGCTGGCGCGCGTCACGGGACGAACGCAAGAACTCGGCATTCGAACCGCACTGGGGGCCAGTGGCTGGCGCCTCATCCGCCAACTGCTTACTGAGAGCGTTACGCTCTCCGCGATGGGCGCAGTGGTAGGTCTGGTGGCCGCCCTCTGGATCAGTCATTTCCTTGTGAACACCATGTGGTTCGGGTATGTCTCACTCGTCCTTGATCCGACACCTGACCTTCGCGTCCTTGGATTTACCGTTACGATCACCGTATTGACTGGCGTTCTGTTCGGGCTCGCACCTGCGTGGCGGGCAACTCGGACCGATCCTGCGAGTGCCCTGCAACGGAACCAGCGAACGGTGCATGGCGGGGCTGGGGGATTCGGAAAACTGCTCGCCAGTACGCAGATTGCGTTGTCACTTGTTCTGGTGATCGGGGCAACGCTATTCGTAGTGAGCCTCGAGAAGCTGTATTCCGTCGATCGTGGGTTCCGCCGGCAAGGCGTGCTCTTAATGCAACTCTTCCCGCAGCCAGGTCGCGAGCAGATCCCGAATCGTACAGTCTATTACCACCAGCTTGCCGATGCGCTTTCCCAGCTTCCGACGGTCGAAGCCGTGAGCTACTCACATATGGGGCCGGTCGCAAGCTATGAGTACAAAATCCTGGTGTCGGCGGCTGGGTCATCCGCTGCGCCTGTACAGGCGGTAGAGGAGCTCGTAGGTCCAGGTTTTTTCCATTTGATCGGGATGCATGTTGTGGCGGGCCGGGAATTCGACTGGCGCGACGATGAGCGCACTTCACGGGTCGTCATCGTTAGCGAGAGCCTCGCGCGCCGGCTCTTTCCCGGAGACCGCGCAGTAGGACGAAAAGTTGACGACCACGGACAGCCAGACCGTAGGGGCATGGAAATCGTCGGCGTAGTGAACAGTGCCAGTCTCTGGACAGCGCAAAGCCATGAACCCATGGCGATCTACTTTCCACTGATGCAGCAGCCCGGGTTCAACCAGTCGAGGATCGACATTCGTACTGCGGGCAACCCTTGGGTGGTGACCGCCCAAGCACAGCGGACGCTTGAATCGATGGGTCATCATTATGCGTTGAAGACCCAAACGCTCGAAGAGCGTACAAGCATGTTCTTGACCAACGAACGCGTAGTCGCGATGCTGGCCACGTTTTTTGGTGGTCTGGCGCTGTTGCTCGCTTCGGTGGGTCTCTACGGTTTGATGTCCTACACCGTGACACGGCGGACATCCGAAATCGGGATCCGCATGGCCCTCGGTGCCGAGCGCCGTGATGTGCTGGGCCTCATTGTTGGCGAGGTAACCTGGATTGCACTTGCCGGAATTGCGGCTGGTGTCCCCCTGGCGCTGGCTGCGTCGCGCGTCATTTCCGGGATGCTGTTTGGGGTGTCACCGACCAACCCGGCGACGATTGCCTTTTCGGCGGTCATTCTGCTTGGGATAGCGATCCTTGCGGGGTATCTGCCGGCGCGACGCGCTTCACGCATTGATCCTATGACAGCGCTTCGGTCTGAGTGAGGTGTGCTAGTTTCACTT